>JBGPZW010000062.1:0-18760 GCA_041493955.1 Terriglobia bacterium | reverse complement strand
GGCGTCGTGCCGCGGCAGGCCCGAGCGGTGCGTCACCATGTCGCGCGGGGTCATGTGCCCGCTGGCAACCTCGTCGTACATGGTGAAGCTCGGCATGTACTCGCGCACCGGCTTGTCCCAGTCGAGCTTGCCTTCGTCCACGAGGCGCGCCAGCGAGGCCACGGTGAATGACTTGGTGATCGAGCCGATCGCGAACAGCGTCTTTGGCGTAACCAGGAGCTGATTCTTGACGTCACGAAAGCCGTAGCCCTTGGACCATATGATTTTGCCGTCCTGCACGATCACCACGGCCAGCCCGGGAACTTTCCAGTCCTTCATCGCTTGGATGACGAAGCCATCAAGTCCTTCCAGCTTGGTAGCGGTGGCGGTCTGTTCGGCGGCCCGGGTCGCCGGTTTGGCTTTCGGTGCCGCCTTGATCTTTTGTTGGGTGGCGGGCGGCGTGGCCAACCGGATTTCCTCCTGCGCCGCAACGCTGGAACTCCCGCCAAGCAGCAGGGACACGCAGATCAGAAGAGCAAGCCTGCTATGCATACGGATTCCTCCCGGAGTGACTGCGGGCATGGTCGATCTCCCGGCGCGAATTGTACTGGAGGGAGAGACGAAGCGTCACCCCCATTTGCTCTCGCCGATTGACACGGCTTCAGCCGAGGGCTACCATCCAGCACAGTCTGAAGGTCCGTCGCGAGGGGATCACATGACAGGTTGTCACAGACTTTTTCTACCGGTCCTGCTGTTTTTTTTGGCGGCGGGGGCTGCTCCACGTGCGACCGCACAGGGCGATTTCGAGTGGCGCGTGCAGCTGAAGCAGAACGTCGTGGCCCCGAGCAATATCGAGGCGGAGAACATCTGTTTCCGGACGCACAGCTTTCAAGTCCAACCGGAGTCTCTGCCCTTCATGCGCCTGCGGGAGTCCGGCTCGTTTTCAGTTGGCCCGGGCGCTTCGCACAAGGTCCCGGTCGAGTTCGACACGCGCAATCAAAAGCCAGGGCAATATGAGGCCGTTATCAGGGTGGATTGTCTAACCTGCAAGAGCGAGAAAGGCTGCCGGGAGGATCACAAGAACCTCCACGTCTTCCTCACCGTTCTTCCGGCTGCGCCGAACTGGTCCGGGGTCCATCCCGAACAGAAGGGCTCGACGAGCCAGAGCCCGGCGCTGCGATGGTCAAACATTTCGCCCGAGAAGAAGCCGCTGTAGCGGTCCCAGGCAGTGGCCACATTCTAGATTCCAGCGAGGTGGGCAATGGATCTTGCGCTGCGCCGTTCTTGTTCTTCTCCTGTCTGGATAATTCCAGTTTGTCTGGTCATTCTCACTGGACTGGTGCTGCCAGGAGTCGCGCACGCGCAGATGCCTGCCGGCGCACCGCTCACCTGCAACCAGCTCTGGGACGAAGCCAGCGTCCAGGCCGCCCGCGCTGCGCAGGAAAAAGCTAGCCTTGTCGCGGGTACCGCCAGCGCGGCGGCGAGCCGTTGGGCACAAGCCTGGACCCAGGCTTGGATCGCCGCTTGGGCCGCGCAGGTCACGGGGTTGAAGCCGTCGCCCGCCGGCGGTTGTTGCGACAGCAACTGGTTCGAACTCGCTGCGCGAACAGGGAAGGCCGGCTGGGAAACGGCATGGAGGACTGCCGGCGCGTTGAGCGGCCCGGACAAAACGTGGGCCGAGAAGTATGCCGACAGCTATGCGGAAGAATGGGCAAAAGAGTGGTTCCTGTCCTATCCGTGGTTGTGTGCCATGGCGCGCGCGAAGGCTCAAGCCGAGAGTTATCGCAAGCGCGCGCGCTACAGCGACGCCACTGCCGACGCGTGGGCGTTGGCCTGGGCAGACGTCGAAGTTTGGGCGGAAGTGCGTGCGTCGGTCTGGACTGAAGTGTGGACGAATGCAGGATCCGCCGCCTGGGCAAGGGCGGGCGCCGAGGCGATGGCCACCGCAGCGGCATCCGCGGAGAGCTCGGCCTTGGCCGCAGTCTCAGGCAATTGCGCTCTTGCGGCGGCCAGCGCCTGCGCCAGAGCCTCTGCGGCAGCCTTCGCTGCAGCGTGGGCCGCAGCAGGTTCCAGCGCGTACAGCTCCGCGTACGCGGATGCTTCCGCCGAGGCCATGGCGCGAGCGTTCGCAGAAGCTTGGGCCGGGGCGATGTCCGGCGCAAACGCGGAAGCATTTGCATTCGCCTATGCGAAAGCGTTCGCAAAAGCGGGAGCACAGGCGTTTGCTTCCGTTTGGCGACTGCGGCTGGCTGACCAAGGGCAGCTATCCCAGATTGTTAAATGGTGGAAAACCCCGGGAGCCCCGCAGCCTCCCATCCAGACGATTTGGAAACTCCTGGCTGCGGCACGGGCCCAGGCAACCAAGAAAGCGGTAGCAGAATCATGGGCTATTGCCTGGGCAGAGGCCCCACCCGCCTTCGCTAGCGATTTCAAACACGTTCGAGCAGACGTGTATCAATACGTGTACGCCTGGACTAGTAGCTGGGTCAACTCCTGGACGGCAAGTTGGGCATATGCCTGGGCCCACGCCTGGGCAGAAGCCTATGCATTGGCGTGCTCCCGCGCGGCCGCTGTGGCCTGTGCCCAGTGCCCGCCGTGCACGACGACAACCAGACCCAGGACCGTCAGCCGACCCTCCGGCTTTACATATGGCCTGATCGGGCTAGGGGTCACGGCCGGCAGCATCTTTGAAATCGTCGTTCAAAACACCACCGGCGAGCAAATCGTGGTCGAGGTTCCCGCCGGCACCGTTTTCAAGCCCGCCGATCCGGAGCACCAGCGCATGGTCACCTCCGATGACCAGCGCCTGACCGTGCCCCCCAATCAGACCACGCAGGCCCCCTTGCAGGGCTACTGCCTCGATTACGGCAAGCAGCCGCCCCCGGCCACCACTTTGGGCGCCCTGGCCACCGAACCTGTGCTCGTGGCAGCGCTTGATCCGAAGGTGGCCATGTCTTTCCCACCCGATCCGCAGGGCTCGGCAGGCGCGGTAAAGTATCAACTGGATGAGAATCCCGCCTACGCGACATTCCTGCGCATTATCCAGGCTGGAAATCGTCTGGCGGGGGAAGGCAAGTTCCACACGGACCTGCCGCCGGACAAGTACAAGCTGACCGTCATCCAGCGTGCCCTGTGGACCTACGCGACGCGAAACACGCCCAGCCCGCACACCCGCGAAACTCTGCTCGCTGACGTTCGCCGACAGGTGAAGGAATCCGGCGGCACGCAGCCCGAGGAGCAGATCCAGGAACTGGTGAATCACATTGCGGAAGACGTGGAAGGCGTCCTTCGCGCCGCTGAAGTCAGGTAATCGATTCCGCTTCGCCGTCAGCCAGTACACGTGAGCAGGGGGCGCCGGCCCCTGCGAGAGCTGGCGAGACTCCTGTTACTTTCCGTAGATCAACAGGACGAAGGAACCCGGCACCATGGGAGGCCGCCCGCGCGGGTTTTCCGGCGTGGGCGCCGGTCGCGGTCCAAACTCCGCCGTGATCAGATAGACGTTGTGCGTTTTGGGGTCAAGCGTCATGGTACGTGCGCCGCGCTGCGTCACCACGTTCTCGACCACCGTGAACTTCTCCGGGGAGTCCTCATGGACGACGGTTAGTGTGCCTTCGCCGTTCGAACTGAACGCCATCGCAGCGTCCGGATCAAACGCGTTGGCGTCCACCCCAGCCCCGATCGCTACGGTCGTCACCACCCGGCCAGTGTCCGCGTCCATCACCGCCATGACCTTGTTGCTGCATCCGCTGAACAGCCGCCGATGCTTCACGTCTATGGCCATCCCCGAAGGCTCCTCGCAGGGCGCTAGGGGCCAGCGCTTCAACACGGTGAGCTTTTGGGAATCGAGGGCCAGCACTTCGCTCTTGTCCTCCAGGTTGACGTAGAGGCGCCCGGCGCCATCGGAGACCGCAAACTCGGGCTTCCCGCCCAGAGGGATGGTCCCCGCGACCGTGCCGGTGGCCGCTTCAAATGCGGTGGCGTCGTTGCTCCGGCCGTTGAAGGTGAACACGCGCTTGGATGCCGGGTCGTACAGGATCGCATCGGGGTTGTCACCGGTCTTGACTTGCCCCAGCGGCTTCAGCGTTTTCAGATCAAAGATGGTCACCGTGGCGGCGCGACCGTTGCTGGTGAAGCCGCGACCGAACTCCGGCGCTAGCGCGACGCCGTGGACACCGGCGGTATCGGGAATCTCGCCCACCACGGCGCCACTATCCGCATCCACGACCATGACGCGTGTGGCACGGGTGATGTAGAGCCGCCGCGCCGCGCTATCCACGGCGAGGTAATCCCAGCCGCCTTCACCGCCGAGCGGAACCTTCTTAACCAAATGATAGCCCGAACCCTGCCCCGCCACGTCCCCCGTGGCGCTGAACAACAACAACACCGCCCACCCAAACACATGCCAGACACGCCGATTCTTCATCGAGTTCTCGTCCCAGCGCGGGGATCGCCTGACCGCGCGGGTTCTCTCCAGTTACGCTGGAGCCGCAGAATATCTTCGCAAGAGCAGGAACATGCTACCCCTGAGCGCAGCGTTGCGCAACGCCGTGCAGCAAAGAATCTGGAATTGGTGAGCGCTGATGGCGGACATTGCGCGCGCCCTCTATCAAAGCATCCGTTAAAGTAACGCTAGAAATGGCGGAGGCGCTCCAGGCCCGCAGATCGAGCCGGCTGTCCCGTCAAAAGCATGGCGAAGACGGTCTGTTCCTTTTTGCATCAGCCCGGACTAATTGCTTGCCAAGCACATCGGCCTGTAGAAACCCCTTGCGTGCTATTAGCCAGCTACGTAACATACCGCCGGAAGCCAAGAGGTAAGCCGTGCCAAAAGAAAAACCGAAGGTCGCCATCGGGCAAGTAATCCGCAGTTACCGCGGCGAGCGCGGGCTTTCTCAAGGCGACATTGAACGGCGCACCGGACTGCTGCGCTGCTATCTCTCGCGAGTCGAAAACGGCCACACCGTGCCCTCGCTGGAAACCCTGGCCAAGATCGCCGAGGCCATGGACATCGGTCTGGCCGACTTTTTCCCTGGCGCGGAAACCGCCCACGACCGCGACACGCAGAAGATGCTCGGCGAGCTCTCCGAGGATGAAATCCGCTTCCTCTCCGAGATCAAGAAACACAGCTCGACCCTCTCGGAAGGCGACAAGCGCTTGGTGCTGGCCATGATTCGGAAGATGGCTACCCTGGTTCCTCCGCCCACCCGCAAACCTGTGCAGCGCCGCTCTCTCTACTAGCCATAGCGCCTTCCACACCGGAAACGCGCAGTCAGATCTTTCCTCGCAAACAGAATGCAACTGGCTTGGCTTCTGGGGAAATGCAAGGAAAGCGACCGTCAGGCCTTCTGCTGCTCGCTGGCGATGCCCGAGGGGCGCCCGAGTTTCGCTTTCGAGATGGGCCCTTGGAGGTCCGGGGCCAGAGCCGTATGCTTGGGAGCGGAGTCGGGCACTATGGAGCCGGCTCCGCCCTGCCAGGGGAGCTCTGGGTCAGGGAGGGCTGCAGCTTCAGGAGGCTGGAGACGACCTCGGTCAGCGTGACGCCGCACTGCACCCACAGGCGGCGCTTCAAGCTGCGATAGTCCTGCGCGCCGCTGAACAGGTCGGCCATGAGTACGCGGAAAGTGGCGCTGCGCTCCACGAACTGAATCATCCGCGTGGCCACCGCGCCCCCCAGGAAGCGGCCGCGGTAGAAGCGCCGGGCGATGCGCGTGGCGAATTCCAAGTTGGCGGAGAAATCCTTGCGGACGCGGGCCGGGTACTCCTCCGGGGTGCCCGCGGCCAGCGCCTGCCCGAGCAGATCGCCCGAGCGCAAGGCGTAGTACAGGCCTTCGCCCGTGATGGGGTCCACCCACGCTGCAGCGTCGCCGACCAGCGCCCAGTTCCGTCCCACTACGCGCCTTGTGCGAAGCGTCTGCGGTTGCGGCGACGGCAGCACGTGGCTGTAGAAGCGCGCGCCCGTTGTCTCGATGCGTTCTCCGCGGAGGAAATCGTTCAGGTGCCCGCGCAATTCCTGGCTGGTGTGCCGCGCCATGCTGCCGCAGATGCCCACGGAGAGATGGTCACAGCGCGGAAATGACCAGAGGTAGCCTTCGAAACGCCGCAGAAACTTCACTTGAATGCTGTTGGCTTGCGCTGGCACGAAGTAGCCGAGGGTGATTTCCAAATCGTCGGGGCGCAGGGGACGCGTGTTGGGCAGCAGCGTATTTCGCGCGCCCGCCGCCAGGACCACAAAATCCGCGGTGCGTTCGACGCCCTCAGCGATCAGGCGCACCCGCTCGCCGTCGGTATCCACCTGCGTGACCCGGGAGCGCACCACCCGGCAGCCCGCCGCCGCGGCGCGGTCCAGCAGCAGACCATTCAGCACTGCTCGGGAGTAGATGACGATGGGGCGGTCGAGATGCAGCCGGGCGCGATGCCCGCCGCTCGAAATCAGCTCGATTGTGTGGATCAGCTTCTTGGGGTGGGGACCGTTGAGCAGGAAGGGATAGGCCTCAATGGCCTTGTGCGTCAGACCGCCGCCGCAAGGCTTCTCCCAGGCCAGGTGCTCGTCGTAGAGGGTGACGTCGAACCCTGCGCGCGCCAGGCGCTCGCCACAAATCGACCCTGAGGGGCCGCCGCCCACTATGACGATTTCCGGCATGAATGCGCTCCGCTCCCCCCAACCGCCCACTCTACACAAACCGGGGTGCGGAAGTCGGTTACGTTAGCGGAAACACTGCCGCCACAAACCAGGCGGTTAGTATAGCACCAATCGCCGCTGCAGCCGCCACCGACCCCGTGCGGCGTCGCACCGCGTCTGAAGCCCATCGCTGCACCAGAGAGAGCAGCGCTAGATAGATCGCCAGCAGGACAATCAGAATCTGCCCGCTCCGGAAAACGTAGAGGGCCAGCAGAAGCGCCACCCATAGTTCAAGCCGCAGCGCCAGGAACAGCGCAAAGCGCCCCAGGCGTCTCCCGACCGAGGGCGGGCCAAGGGCTACTTCCTCTGCCGCGAAATAAGGCCAGCAGACAAGAGCCACAGGCACGAAGCGCAGCCAGCGCGGGGCGTTCATCCCCCCGCCGGCGAGCTGCCAGTCAAGCCAGGCTCCGAACACCAGCAGCGTTGACAAACCCAGCAGGCCAGCCAGAGCCACGGCGCGGGTGTTCAGGCGAAGGGCGGCACGTACCTCGTTCCGCAGGAAAACGAGCAAGACCACGCCGGTGAGCAAGAAGGAAGAGGCGAGGTAGTCGCCCGTCATCATGCGCAACACCTTGAGGGGCACCCAGAATTTCTCCAGGGACACAACGAGCAGGCTCGTCACCATCCAGAGCACGAGCACCCGACGGATGCCCGGGGGCTCGATGATTTCTTCCTTACCATTCGCGCGGAGCAACAGTGCGAGGCCGCTCGCAGCCGCGGGAAAGAGCAGAAACAGGCCCACAAGCCCCAGAAGACCGCCAGCGACCGGAGAGCCGGGCGCAGTGCTGGCTACCGCCAGCTGGCTCAGCGCGCTGCGGGCCCAGTCTAGGCTCCAGTCTTTCACCCGCCGGTCATAGAGCAGGCTGGTATGCGTAGCCATTGGGATGACCACCAACTTAGCCGCGCGGCGCTGCTGGAAATCCTCGGGCTGGAGTCGTTCGCCGCCGGCGGCGCGCATCAGTGCCTGGTCGGCCTGGGCAGTGATCGAAGGCTCCCAGCCGCCGACGAAGACCAGAAGGTTGACCGGCATGCGCCTCGGTGGGCCGTAAGGCAGGAAACTGGCCGGCACCTTGGAAAGCTGCACGAGCGGTGCCGGGGAGATGGCGATTGTGGCGGCAGTGGGAAAACGATCCGCCAGGCGGATGGCGATCGCGCCGCCCATGGAGTGCCCTGCCAGGATCGTGGTGTCCAGGTTGATCTCACCCTTCTGGGCGAGCGACTCGACCAGATCTCCGGCGCACTGCTCGGCGCGTGTGAACGAGAATGGTTCGGTGTTGTCGCCGTGCCCCGGCGAATCCACCAGATAGGCGCGCAGGCCCAGGCTCGCCAGCCACTGGCCAAAGGTTTGCATCAGGCGCCGGTTGGCCGAGAGTCCGTGGAACACGATCGCGGAGCCGATCGGTCGCGGTGCTTGCGGTTCCAGGATGCGCACCGGGGCCCGGCAGGCCTCGACGACCACAATATCGCGCGAGGGTCCGTGCGAACTGCGGGTCAGTTGCCAGCCCACGGCAAGGAACACCAGTCCTCCCAGCGCCATGAGCCATTCCGGGCGTTTCATCGTGGCTGCCGGGCTGCGTGATAAAATGATTTGCGTGATCGATTCCGCAATTCGCCTGTAGTGTGTGACGCAGGTGAGGAGATTCTGGGGGAGCATCCACGTTGGGGCAAGTCGTTTCGCAAGCCGAGCTCATTCTCCACGTGGCCGAGCGAAAACGCAATGGCCAGCGCGTAGTGTTCACTAACGGCTGCTTCGATCTGCTGCACCCAGGCCACATCCGCTGCCTCGAGCAGGCGCGCTCGCTCGGCGACGCGCTGGTGGTGGCCATTAACAGTGACTCCAGCGTGCGCCAGGTGAAGGGCAAGCCCCGGCCGCTGGTGCCGCAAGAGGAGCGTGCGGAGATTCTTGCGGCGCTGTCCGCTGTGGATTATGTGGTGATCTTCGACGAGCCCACGCCGCGCCAGTTGATTGCGCACCTACTGCCCGGCGTGCTGGTCAAGGGTGGCGACTGGGGCGCGGATGAGATCGTCGGCCGGGAAGAGGTGGAGGCGGCCGGCGGCCGCGTGGTCTCCGTCCCGTTTGAACCCGGCTATTCCACCACGGCTATCCTCGAGCGCATCCGCGGCACCCCGCCTGGCCAACACACGCGGAGTCCTCAAAGCGGTCGTCCAGAATGATCCTGCCTTCGGTCGCCGAGCTACTGGGCCGCGTCGGTCGCCACCCTGCTGTGGAAAACACGCTGGACGCGCTGGCCCGCGGCGCGCGCGAAGCGGGCCTGGCTGGGCTCACGGATCCGGCCAAGGCTCTTATCGTGGCTCAGACCGCCGCGGCGCTGCACCGGCCGGTACTATTTCTGGTCGAATCGAACCAGCGCGCCGAGGCCCTGGTCGAACCGGTGCGTTTTTTCTACCGCGCGCTCAGCGGCAAACCTGCCGCGCACGTAGCCGCGCTCCCGGCACTCGACGTCCTGCCTTGGCAAGATCTCTCCCCGCACGCGGAAATTCAGGAGACCCGCGCAGTGGCGCTCTGGAGATTTGCCAGCGGTCAGGCATCGCTGGTGCTGGCGCCGGTCGCGGCGGCGCAGATGCGGCTGCGCGAGGCCGAGTTTTATCGGGGCCTAGCTCGCACACTGGCGCGGGACCAGGACATCTCGCTCGACGACTTGGTGGCCCACCTGGCGGGCGTGGGATATGAACGGCATGACACCGTCGAGATGCCCGGGCAATTCGCCGTGCGCGGCGGCATCGTTGACGTATTCTCGCCTGAATCACCGCGTCCGGTGCGCCTGGAACTGTTCGGCGACACAGTGGATTCGCTACGTGAGTTCGACCCCAGCACCCAGCGGTCGGTCGGGCCGCTGGAACGCGTCACGCTGCCCCCGCTGACCGAATTTCCGCGCCGCAACAAGCTCTTTGGGCGTGTTTACGCTCGGGCCGCGGGCCGCGCCGCCGAGCCGCCGGACGGAGAGGCCGCGCGCTATGCCGGCGTTTTTCCGGGCTGGGAGTTTGAGGCCACGCGGCTGGAACCGGGCACGTCTTCGCTCTTCGACCTGAGCGATCCACCCCTGGTCATTCTGGATGAGCCGGTTGCCCTGGAGCGCGCGGCGCAGGAGTTTCGCGAGCGCCTCATCGAAGCCTACGAACGAGCCGTTGCAAGCTCCGACTTCGGCGGGGAGGCCGCCCCGCCGGAGGTTTTCTACTACGGCGAAGAACAATGGCAGCAAGCGCTCGAATCCCGCGAGCGGCTATGGCTCGAGCACCTGCCTCTACACCGCGAAGAGCTCGGGGGTATGGGGAACCACGAACCGCGCGTGCTGCTGACCCAGCCGACCACCCGCTATCACGGCAACGTGGCCGCGTTCATGGCCGAGGTGCGCGGGCGCATTGCGGCGGGCGAGCAAGTGATGGTTTCGGCGGGCAATACCGGCGAGCTCGAGCGGCTGGCCGATCTCTGCCACGAATACGAGATGCCGTACCGGCTCGGGGAGCTCGAGGAGAACGTAACCACCGTGCGGCTCGCCGAGGACTCCAGCGCCGGCAGCGTTCCGGCGATCGTGTTGTGCAAGGCCCCGCTCGCCGAGGGCGTGGTCTTCCCGGAGTGCAAGCTTGCGTTGTACGGCACCGCCGACTTGTTTGAGACCCTGCCCGGGCCGGCGCGCGCGAAGCGCCGGCCGAAGACGGCCAGCTTCTTCAGCGATTTTTCGGAGTTGAAGCCGGGCGACTACGTTGTGCACGTGGACCACGGCATCGGCCAGTTCGAAGGCCTGCGGCAGCTCGAGAGTGAAAGCGCGCAAGGCGAGTTCATGCTTCTGCGCTACGTTGAGGACGCCCGCCTCTATGTGCCACTCGAGCGGCTCGACTTGGTGCAAAGCTATCGCTCACTCGAGGGTGCACGGCCGCAGCTCGACCGGCTCGGCGGCACGGCCTGGGTAGCGCGCAAGACGCGCGTGCGCAAGTCGCTCACCGATATGGCCGACCAGTTGCTCCGCCTCTACGCCGAGCGGAAAACCTCCCCCGGTTTCGCTTTCTCCCCGGACGTGCCCTGGCAGAAGGAGTTCGAGGATGCCTTCGAGTTCGAGGAGACACCCGACCAGGCCGCCGCAATCACTGACGTCAAGCGCGACATGGAGCGCCCCGTACCGATGGACCGGCTGCTGTGTGGCGACGTAGGCTACGGCAAGACCGAAGTGGCCATGCGCGCGGCGTTCAAAGCCGTGGCGGACTCAAAGCAGGTGGCCGTGCTCGCGCCGACAACCGTTCTGGTCTATCAGCACTTCGACACCTTTCGCCGCCGCCTGGCCGCCTTCCCGATGCGCGTGGAGATGCTGAGCCGCTTCCGCAGCCCGCGCGAGCAAAAGGAGGTACTGGCTGGTCTCGAAGCGGGCCAGGTGGACGTGGTGATCGGCACGCACCGCTTGCTCTCCCGCGATGTTTGCTTCCACGATCTCGGCCTGTTGGTGGTGGACGAGGAGCAGCGCTTCGGAGTGGCCCACAAAGAGCGGCTGAAGGAGATGAGCAAAGACGTGGATGTGCTGACGCTTTCGGCCACGCCCATCCCGCGCACGCTGAACATGTCTCTGGTGGGCCTGCGCGACATGTCGGTGATCGAGACCCCGCCCAAGGATCGCCTGGCCATCCAGACCATCGTTGCACCGTTCCAGGAGTCGCTGATCCAGCGGGCCATCGAGCAGGAGCTGGCCCGGTCGGGCCAGGTCTTCTTTGTGCACAACCGAGTGGAGTCCATCTATTCGCTGGCCTCGCTGCTGCAGAAACTCGTGCCCCGTGCCCGCGTGGTCATCGGTCACGGCCAGATGAGTGAAAAAGAACTCGAGCGCGTCATGCTGCAATTCGTTCGCGACGAGGCCGATGTGCTCGTCTCCACCACGATTATCGAGAACGGTCTGGACATCCCGCGGGCCAACACCATCGTGATCAACCGCGCCGACCGCTTTGGGCTCTCTGAGCTCTATCAACTCCGCGGTCGCGTGGGCCGCTCGAACCAGCGCGCCTATGCCTACCTGCTGGTGCCGCCGGAAGCCTCGCTGACGCCGCTGGCCCGGCGGCGACTGGCCGCGTTGCGGGAGTTCAGCGAGCTGGGCGCCGGCTTCCGCATCGCTGCGCTTGACCTCGAGCTGCGCGGCGCCGGTAATCTGCTCGGCCGCCAGCAGCACGGCCACATCAACGCCATCGGCTTTGACCTGTATTGCCAGATGATGGAGCGCGCCGTCGCCAACCTGAAAGGCGAGGCGCCCGCGCCGGAGCTGCGCGCCACGCTCAACCTGGGACTGGATATTCGCATCCCATCTGAGTACATCCCGGGCGAGAACCTGCGCCTGCGCACGTACAAGCGCATTGCCGGGATTACGAACGAGGCCGAGCAGGAGGAAGTCCGCCGGGAGCTGGAAGATCGGTTCGGTCTCGTTCCGCCGGCGGTGGGCAACCTGCTGGAGTACGCCGTGCTGAAGGCGTTTTGCGAAAAGCTGCTGGTGGCTTCGGTCGAACGCCAGGGTGAGCAGGTGGCCATCAAATTCCACCCCGAGACGCCTGTGCGCGGCGAACAGGTCGTCGAGCTGATCCGCTCGCACCGCGGGATGCGGCTGGATCCCAGTGGGGTGCTTTGGATGGGAGTCACCCGGGGGAAGGGCAGCTTGGCCCAGGCGGTCAGAAACGTGTTGCTCCGACTACAAACGTAGGGATAGAATCTCAGCCGGTGAGAAACCTATGAGAACGAAATGGGCATTTGCCTTTATCTTCTTTGTTTGTGGACAGTTGGCCGCGCAGACCCGCGGCCGGGTGATCGAGGAGATCATCGCGCGCGTGAACAACGAGATCATCACGGCTTCCGATCTGCAGCGGGGGCAGACCACGTTGCGGGAGGAAGTCAAGCAGGATTGCCCCAACTGTACCCCTCAGCAGTTGCAGCTCATTATGGTCGAGAAGGAAAAAAACGTCCTGCGCGACCTCATTGACCAATCCTTGCTCGCGCAGCGCGCCAAGGACCTGGGCATCAGCGTCGAAGGCGACGTCGTCAAGCGCCTGGATCAAATCCGGCAGCAGAACAACATCGCTACGATGGAGGACCTGGAGAAGAAAACTACCGAGCAGGGCCTGAACTTCGAGGAATTCAAGAACAACATCCGCAATGGCATGCTCACTCAGGAGGCCATCCGCCGCGAGGTGGGGTCGAAGATCATCATCGGTCACGACGAAATCGTGAAGTATTACAACGAGCACAAGAGCGAATTCCAGCGCCCCGAGCAGGTGGCCCTGCGCGAGATCTTCGTGAACACCGAGGGGAAGAAGGAGGAGGAAATCCCCGAGCTGGAGAAGAAAGCAAGAGGCCTGTTGGAGCGGGTAAAGAAGGGCGAAGACTTCGTCGAGCTGGCCAAGCGCTATTCGGACGGCAGCACGGCCAGCCGGGGTGGCGAGTTGGGCCTGTTTGAGCGCGGCCAGCTCTCGAAAGAGTTGGAGGCCGTTGCCTTCAAGCTCAATCGCAACCAGCTCACCGACGTCATCCGGACCAAGACGGGTTTTCTGTTTCTCAAGGTCGAGCAGCGCTACGAGGCCGGCCTGCAACCGATCGACAAAGTGGAAGGGGAAATCTCGAACCGCCTATTCATGGAGAAGATGGAGCCGGGCCTGCGCAGCTATCTGCAGCAGTTGCGCCGGGAAAGCTACGTGGTCGTGAAGCCCGGTTACGTGGACACGGCTGCGGAGGCCGGCACGCCGATCCAGGAAGTTGCCGCGGTACCCGATGAAGAGAAGCCCAAGAAGGGCAAGCGGAGCTTCCCGCTGATCGGCAAGCGCAAGAAAGCAGGGGAATGAAGCCCGCCTACATCGCCGATCTTGAGGCCGACCAGACTATTACTTCTTTCTTCTTGGTCTGCGAGAAGGAAATCCGCGCCACGCGGGAAGGGAAGCCTTTTCTTCGCCTGGAGCTGGGCGACCGCACCGGGACCATCGAAGCGCGGATGTGGGATCACTTTGAGGATGTCGCCGCCAGCATCGCGCGCGATGACTTCGTGAAAGTGCAGGCGCGCGTGGAGCTCTATCGCAGCAGGACCCAGTTGGCCCTCGATCGCCTGCGCCGGGCTGAGCTAGCGGAAGTGGATCTCGCCGACTATTTCCCGCACACCACCGAGGACATCGAGAAACTCTATGTGGAACTGCGCGGCCACGTCACTTCAGTCGTGAATCCCTGGCTCCAGCGCCTGCTGGCGAGCGTGGTGGAGGACTCTGAGATCGCCCCGAAACTCAAGCGCGCACCTGCGGCGATGAAGATGCACCACGCCTACTTGGGCGGGCTGCTGGAGCACATGGTGAGCCTCTGCGGGCTCTGCCGGGTGGTCGCCGCGCGCTACCCCGAGGTTGACGTGGACCTATTGCTCGCGGGCGCGGTCCTGCATGATCTCGGCAAGATCCGCGAGCTGACCTACGAGCGCGCGATCGCTTACACCACCGAGGGGCAACTGCTCGGCCACATCATCTTGGAGTTGGAACTGGTCACGAAGAAGATGGACGCGATCGAGGGTTTCCCGCCCGCGCTGAAGACCCTGGTGCAGCACCTGCTGATCAGTCATCACGGCCAGTACGAGTTCGGCTCGCCGAAGCTCCCCATGTTCCGCGAGGCCATCTTGCTGCACTACCTCGACGACCTCGACTCCAAGATGGCCTCGATTCGCTCCACGTTTGCCTCGGACAAGAACGAAGGAGAGTGGACCGCCCGGACCGCGGCGCTCGACCGCCGCCTGCTGCGCACCGAGCTTTACCGGGTGGACGAGCAGAAGCCTGCCGCAGCGCCCCAGCAGCTCACGCTCGAGCCTCCGGGAAAGAAAGACTGATTCATGGCCGCCTCCGCGCCATCGATCAAAGGCCCTGGCCCGCGCAAGTCCATTCTGGACTTGGCGCCTTTGGAACTCGACTGCATGAACACGCTCTGGCCGCTGGGCGAAGGCACGGTGCGCCAGATCCAGCAGTTGTTGGCGCCTTCGCGGCCCCGCGCCTATACCACCATCATGACCATCATGGACCGCCTGGCGCATAAGGGGGTTGTGACCCGGCACAAGGTGGGCCGCGCCTATATCTACAGGCCCAATCTCACCGCCGAGGAAGCGCGCACGCACGCTCTGGAGCAGGTGGTGGAAGGCTTCTTCGAGGGTTCCACCGAGGCGCTGGCCGCGCACCTGGGCGGCGTCGAGGGGGGTGCGGAAGCACTGCCGCGCGTGGTGGCGCGTCCCCGGAGCGCCGAAAAGCCTCGCCCGGCGCCGCGCGCGCCCGGTGAGGTGCCCGGCAAGATCGAGGAGCAGCCGAAAGGAGTCCCCGAAGTGTTCACCCCAACGCGGTTAGACGAGAGTTTGCTGTAGGCCAGGATGTTTCCCGCAACGCTCACCATTCGCGACGTCATCATTCGCCCGGCAACGGTTCTCGCCCCAATGGCCGGGGTCACTGACACGGTTTTTCGCCGCATCATCCGCGGCCTGGGCGGTTGCGGCCTGATTATGACCGAGTTCACCAGCGCCGAGGGCGTCACGCGCAACGCCGCGCGGACGCTGCACTACCTGTACTTTGAGCCGGACGAACACCCCATCACCGCGCAACTCTTCGGCGCCGACCCGGCCGTCATGGCCGCCGCCGCGGCACTGGTCGAAGAGCTGGGCTTTGACCTGGTGGACATCAACCTCGGTTGCCCGGCCAAGAAGGTGGTCAAATGCGGCGGCTCAGGCCTGTTGCGCGACCTGAAATTCCTCGAGCAGCTTCTGCGCAGGGTGCGTGGGGCCGTGCGCATTCCCCTGACCATCAAGATCCGCGCGGGCTGGGATGAGAAGAGCATCGTGGCGCCGCAGGTAGCCCGGATGGCCGAGCTGGCTGGCGTGGAAGCCATCGCCGTGCATCCCCGCACGCGCATGCAGGGGCTCACAGGCCGCGCCGACTGGAGCATCATCCGCGCTGTGAAGGAGGCCGTGCGCATACCGGTGATCGGCAACGGCGATATCTCCGCGCCAGAAGATGCCGCGCGCATGATCCACGAGACCGGTTGTGACTCGGTGATGATTGGGCGCGCCGCTGCCACCAATCCCTGGATCTTCCGCCAGATGGAGCAGTTCGCCGCCACGGGCTGCCACGACGAGCCGTCCGAAGCCGACCGTCACCGCTTACTTTCGGGTTATTTCCGCAGGCTGGTCGAGGCGGAGATGCCCGACGCCATCGGCAAAATGAAGCAATTCGCCTGCTGGTTTACTCACAGCGTGCGCAATGGAAGTGACTTGCGCCGCCAGGTGCATTCGGCGCATACTCCCGCCGAAGTGCTGGAGCGCGTGGAAACCTTCTTCGCCGACAAAGCCGCTGCCGGAGGAAACCAATGAGCTCACAGAGCGCAGCTGGACAAGCCCGGGAACGTCGCATGGAGCGACGCATCAACGTGCATCTCCCCATGCACGTACGAGGCACCAGCCACGACGGCGTGCGCTTCGAGGAGATCACCGAAAGTGAAAACGTCTGCCGCACCGGCGCCGCCTTTGCCACTTGGCACCAGCTCAATCTCGGTGACGACGTCGAGATCGTGATCCCTCTGCCCAAACCGAAGAGTGAGTCGGAAGGCGACTTTGCCACCCGCGGGCGCGTCGTCCACGTCCAGACGGGCATGGGCAAGCGCGAGCGCATCGTCGGCGTGGAGTTCACCGGGCCGCGTTTCCACCGCGTCTTCGTCTCCGAAACCACCGCGTAGGCCAAACCTTTTCTTGCAACTTGAAAGCTCTGGCTCGTGAATCTCGGCGCAGAACTGTGGTTTGTCGGGGTGCTGCCTTCCCGTGATTTTCTTGCGCGGCAGGTTTCCGGTGAATAGCGCTAGTTCCGGTCAACCAGAAGCTGTTTGTAGGCCTCGCGCTTGGCCAGCCCGCGCTCGCGCGCGGCTTGTTTGAGCGCGGCCTTGTGGTCCAGGTCTTGCTCCCGGATGAGCTGTGCGACGCGGTCGGCCAGGGAAACCTGCGGCGCGGCAGGCCGCGCGGCGTCCCCCGGCCCGATTAAGAGGGTCATCTCGCCACGAGGTGCTTTGCGGCGCACCCGCTCGAGCAACTGCTCGAGGGTGCCGCGGATGAACTCTTCGTGCACCTTGGTGACTTCCCGTGCGATGACCGCCGGGCGCGGGCCCAGAATCTCCAGAGCATCCTTTAAAGTCTCTTCCAGCCGGTGCGGCGCTTCATACAAAACCAGCGTGCGGGGCTCAGCGGCAAGCCCACCGAGTGCCTTGCGCCGCTCGCTGCTGCGCGCCGGCAGGAACCCCACAAACAGAAACTCCTCGGTGGGCATTCCCGAAGCGGCCAGCGCCGCCACCAGCGCCGAGGGCCCGGGAATGGGTACCACCGGAATGTGATGCCGCAGACAGAGGGTCACCAGGCGATGGCCCGGGTCGGAGATCACTGGAGTTCCTGCGTCGCTCACCAAAGCGGCTTGCGCGCCCTGTTCAAGTTCGATCACCAGCTCCGGCGCGCGCGTCATTTCGTTGTGCTCGTGGTAGCTCACCAGGCGTTTCCGGATGCCGTAGTGGTTCAGGAGCTTCAGCGTCTGACGGGTGTCCTCGCAGGCTACCAGGTCCACTTCCTTGAGCAGGCGCAACGCGCGGAGCGTGATGTCCTCGAGGTTGCCGATCGGCGTGGCCACCAGATAGAGACAGCCGGTTTCTGTTGTCGTCTTTTTCGCGCCAACCATCTGCAAGCTTTCTGGAGCACCTTCTCCGCGCCGTTTCACGAATACTCTATCACCCGTGGTAAGATTTTGCGTCGGTTTTCCCTCACGAGAGGAGTCTGCGTTTGCCTCTGTACGAGTACGAGTGCCGGAAGTGTGGCCAGCGCGCGGAGCGGATCGAGAATGTTTCCGGACCGCACCTGAAGAAGTGCCCGAAGTGCGGCCGCAAGGTGGATCGCTTGCCGTCCGCGCCCGCCATCCAGTTCAAGGGCTCGGGCTGGTATGTGACCGACTACGCCCGGAAAGATTCGGGCGGCGACTCCGCGAAGGGTGAGAAAGCTGCGGACAAGGAAGCCAAGGAGTCGAAGGAATCGAAAGAATCGAAAGAATCGAAAGAATCGAAAGAGCCCGCTCCCGCCAAGGAATCGAAAAAACACCACGGTCCCAAAGAGAAGTAGGCGGATCAGAAGAGAGACCTTACGGCTTCAGGGAACGCAGGTAAGCGCGGAAGTCTTCGCCAAACTCCGGATTCTTCAGCGCGATTTCGACCGTAGCCTTCAGGAAACCGAGCTTGTCGCCCGCGTCGTAGGACATCCCCTCGTAAATGTAGGCCCAGAGCCCTTTTTCCTGCGCCAGCAGGCGCAAGGCGTCGGTGAGCTGGATTTCACCGCCGTTGCCGGGCGGCGTGCGGGCGAGGCAATCGAACACTTCCGGCGGCAGGACGTAGCGCCCGGTGATGGCGAGGTTGGAGGGCGCCTCAGCGGGCTTTGGTTTCTCGATGAGATTGCGGATGCGCAGCAGCCGTGCACCCCACGGAGGTTGCGGCGCAGGCTCACCGTCCACGATACCGTAGAGGTGCGTCTTTTCCCGCGGCACCTCTTCGACCGCAATGGCACCAATGCCGGTGGTTTCGTAAACCTCCACGAGTTGTCTGGTCGCCGGCCGCCGGTCGGGAATGATGACGTCGCCCAGAAGCACGGCAAAGGGCTCGTCGCCCACCAGCTCCCGCGCGGTCAGGACGGCGTGGCCCAGCCCCAGCGGCTCCTTCTGCCGCGTATAGCTGAAATGGACCATATTGCTGATCTTGCGGACCATCTCAGCCTGCTCCTTCTTGCCGCGCTCTTCGAGGAAGCGCTCCAGCTCCGGTGATGAATCGAAGTGGTCTTCAATCGCGTTCTTGCCCTTGCCGGTGACGATGATGATGTTCTCGATGCCCGAGGCGACGCACTCTTCGACCACGTACTGGATCAGCGGCTTGTCCACCACGGGCAGCATCTCCTTGGGCTGCGCCTTGGTGGCGGGTAGGAAGCGCGTTCCCAGCCCGGCTGCGGGCAGGACCGCCTTACGCACGCGTTTCGTTTTCGGCGTCATGGTGGAAGAGGCACGATACGCGGCGCCTGCGCTCGCTGTCAATCCGCCAGCGATGCC
>JBGPZW010000047.1:0-21440 GCA_041493955.1 Terriglobia bacterium | reverse complement strand
GCTTTTCCGAAGATTATCGGTGTTCGTGGGCGGATGCAATCTGGAAGGCGTGGAAGCTGTGTGCGACACCAAAGGCGATCTCGAGTTGGACCCGCTCGACGGCATGGCATCCATGGTGGACAAAAGCCTGGTGCAGCAGGTCGAGCAAGCGAAGGATGAATCGCGGTTCGTGATGCTGGAAACGATTCGCGAGTACGCTCTGGAAAAACTGGAGGCAAGCGGGGAGAAGGCCTTGACGAAGCGCGCCCATGCCGCCTACTGCCTGGTGCTGGCAGAAGAAGAGGCTACGAAGCAGAGCGGCGCGGAAGGGGCGGAATGGCTGGAACGCTTCGCGTTTGAACATGACAATTTTCGCGCGGGCCTTGAGTGGCTGACAGAAACCGGAGATGCGGAGTGGGGCCTGCGTCTCGGCGCGGCCCTGTTCCGCTTTTGGGAGATGCGCGAGTATCTCGCCGAAGGCAGGGACAGGCTGGGCAAGCTGCTGAAGCTCGCAGGAGCGGCAGCTCCCACGAAGGCGCGAGAGCGCGCTCTTTTCGCCGCAGGCGTGCTCGCAGGCGAGCAGGGAGATTACGCCTCGGCGGATGCGCTCATCAGGGAAAGTCTAGACATCGCGCGTCAGTTGCGTGACAAGCAGGGCGTCGCTGTCTCTCTAAACGCGCTGGCGGTCCATGCTCGGGACCGGGGTGACGTCGCAGTTGCGCACTCTCTGTTTGAAGAAAGCCTAGTGCTGTGGAGAGAATTGGGCGACCAGAAGGCTGTCGCTCGTTCTCTCAGTAACCTGGCGAATGTCGTCAAATTGCAGGGTGACTATGCCCGCGCGAGCTCCCTATACGCGGAGTGTCTCTCAATCTTCCGAGAACTGGGAGATCGGACAGGCGTCGCCTGGTCGATGAACTACCAGGGGGATGTCGCCCGCGATCAGGGTGACTCCGCGGCCGCGCGGACATTGTACGAACAGGGCCTGGCAATTTTTCGGAAACTCGGTGACTGCTGGGGCATTGCTGGCACGCTGGCTGATCTGGGAAGCTTGGCGAGCGAACAGCGGAATTATCCCACAGCGCACTCTCTGTACCGGGAAAGCATAAAGCTTTTCCAGGAACTGGAACATAAACGCGGAATTGCCCGCCTGCTGGAGTGTTTCGCGTGCTCAGCGGCTGCTCAACTCGAAGCAGAGCGTTCGCTGCGGCTGGCAGGCGCAGCGGCTGCGCTGCGCCAAAATATTGGCGCTCCGCTCACGCCCGCGGAACAGGCCAAACTGGAAGCCACTCTGGACCCGGCACGGCAGGCATTGACCAACACGGCGGGCGCGACGGCCTGGTTAGAAGGTTGGGCTATGCCGGTCGAGAAAGCTATAGAGGAGGTGCTGATGGCCGAGGCTGCATCCCCCTCGTGTTAGCGCACGGGCGCCCGGACGGGCTGACGCTGATGGCGGAGGAAATCCGGATGCCACCGGAAGGTTCAGCCAGCGCTTACTCCGCGCTTGCCGGGTCGATGAGTCGGCGCACGGCGGAGACGCGATTGGCAGGAAGGCCAACGCGCCTGGCGTGTTCTCGGATGGTCGCCTCGTCCGGAGCGAGGTAGACGCAGTACACCTTGTCGCCGGTTACGTAGCTATGGAGCCACTGGATCTCGGGACCCATTCCCTTCAGAACGTTGACCGACTTTTGGGAGATTTCCCGCAATTGGGCGTCGGATAGATTTCCGGCTCCCGGGACCTCGCGTTCGATAACGAATTTGGGCATGGACGTCCTCCCGATGCGCACCTATGCTAGCAAGCAAATGGAGCGGCTTCAAGACGGCTTGGCCGAAGCTGCCCCGGTCAGCGAAAAATGGCCAAGAATAAAAGAATGAGGTTGCCATGGATCTTCGATCGCTTCCGAAGCCGCTGAAAGAGCAATACCGCAATGACCCAAATCCCTCGCAAATCACTCTCCCGGCGAAAGGTGGGCAGACGGATGTTCCGGTGGCATGCTCGGTCGATATCGGACGTGCCATCTACCATGCCGAGGCCCACAAGGGAGTCGGAAGCGGCGGTACCGGCGCCTTTTCCGGTGACCTTTTGCTTGGGGCTCGGGCGGCTTGCGCGCAGATCACCTGTCAGATGGTGGCTGCGGCTATGGCCATACCAACCGAACGCATTGAGGTCACGGGGGAGGGAGACTTGGATCTTCGAGACACCCTTGGCATATCAAAAGACGTGCCCGTCGGCGTTGAGAGCATTCATCTTCATTTTGATGTTGCTGCGCCTAAGGCAACCCCGGAACAACTGCGCGGATTGCGAGAGAAAACAGAACAGTATTGCGTGGTGATGCAGACCTTAATGCGGCCGCCGAGGCTGCAGACCGAGGGGGTTGGTCACGATTGAACACCCGGCCGCGATAAGTCTTCACATGTCTCTACGAACGATAGTTGTCGTAATCAAGGCCTTCACCCAAAGCGACCGGGAGTGCGCCCGCAGAACGCCCTTCATCAACGTGGGCTTGCGAAGCCCGATCTGCGTACCAGCGGACGGATAGTCAGTTAACCGGAGATGTGGCCTTCCTGACACCTGTGCGATTGTGCCCGAGTGACGGCGAACTCGGAAGCAATCCTCTTGGCTGAGTAACGCGCTTCCTTGACACTGGTAGAAGTGCTTACCTCATCCTACTTTCTGGGACTGAAACTGACCCGCGAGGCGGTCCCGGGTGGCGGGTCAGGGTGAATTTATCGGCCAAATTTCCCGGCTACCCAGCCAATGATAAGGCCGCCGATGGCTCCCGTGCTGAGGATTGGGGCGGCAGCTTTTGTGATGATCGCATCGGGGAGGCTGAGCAGTATGCCGATGAATAATCCCATGGCCCAACTGGGCCACGGCAGGCGTATTGTGCAGATCACGAATCCGATGGCAAAACGCGCGATGAATGCCCCGAGCATGGCGGCTCGTTTGTCGGGAAAGCTCATGGGGATCATGATCGCAACATCGAGACCACCGAAGGCAAGCCCACAGATCACGCCTAGAAGTATTCTGGACATGGTTTATCCTTTTCGCGGCCTATCTAGCAGCCGCGGCATCCACTAGGCAAGCGATTTCTTCGATGGACCAAACGGGGTCGAAAACCCTGTCCGGGGGCGCCAGGGTCTCTGGCCTGGGGGGACAGATCGGCCAGCCAAAAAGCTGCCGCAAGAGACGTTTGCGCAAGTGTCCGGCATCCGCTAGAATGGCTTGTTTAAGAGCAAGCACTGATTCATACCGAGTGAATGACTGAACCGCAGCACAGCGCCGAACCCGCTTACGACCTGGCCGACGAATACCGCCCCGAACCCCCGCCGCTGCCGCAATCGCCTGCCTGGATGGACGGCAGCGTGCGCATTGGCATCCACACGAGCATCGCGGGGGACATCGCCGGCGCGCTCGACATCGCGCGCAAGCTGGGCTGCAATGCGCTGCAGATTTTTTCCTCGAGCCCCCGGATGTGGCCGCGTGCGGGCGGTGTGCGCATCCCCGAGACCGACGCGGCGCGCTTCCGCGCCCGGCGGAGGGAACTGGGTCTGGGGCCGCTGGCCATCCACACCAATTACCTGATCAATCTGGCTTCGCTCGACCGGGTGATGCGCGTGCGCTCGATCCATGCCTTCCGCGACGAGCTGGTGCGCGCGCAGGCGCTGGGGGCCGACTTCCTGGTCACGCATCCGGGCTCGAGCCGGGGCGGAAGCGTCGAGCAGGCCATTGAGGCCATCGTGGACGGGCTGCGGCAGGCCACGCGGGGCCTGAAGTTTGACGGGTTGCGCATTCTGCTCGAAAACACCTCGGGGATGGGCTCGGCGGTGGGAGCGCGACTCGAAGAACTGGGGGCGATTCTCGAGGCCGCGGCGGATTTGCCGCTAGGCGTATGCCTGGACACCGCGCACACCCTGGAGGCGGGCTACGACATCCGCTCCGCGGAGGGGCTGGAACGCACCTTGCAGGTGATTGAGCGCACCGTCGGCCTGCGCCGTGTCTTCGTGGTGCACGTCAACGACTCGAAGACGCCCCTGGGTTCGCGGGTGGATCGCCACGAGCACATCGGGCGAGGCAAGATCGGCCTGGAAGCGTTCGGGCGCATCCTGAATCACCCCTTGCTCTCGGCCGGCGGCGCGCATGGGCTGGAGGGCCGCGCGTTCATCCTGGAGACCCCAATTGAAAAACCAGGGGACGACCGGCGGAATGTCCGCACGCTCTGGAAGCTGGTGGGCCGGAAAGCGCAGCGAGCGCCTCGCGCCGAGGACGGGTTTTCCATGCTGCGCAGGCCCAAGGCAACCAGGAACCGCACGCGTATAAGCGGAAACAAACGACGTAGAGGAAGTAGAGGGAAGAAAGGAAAAAGGAGAGGGTAGCGCAGCGTGACCGAATACGATCCGCAGGCGATTGAAGCGAAGTGGCAGAAGCGCTGGGACGAGCAGGGCGCCTTTCACGCTGATGTGGACCGTTCGCGCCCGAAATACTACGCGCTGGAAATGCTGCCGTATCCGTCGGGCACCCTGCACATGGGGCACATGCGCAACTACACGATCGGGGACGCGGTGGCCCGCTACAAGCGCCTCCGCGGCTTCAACGTGATCCACCCGATCGGTTGGGACGCCTTCGGCCTGCCGGCGGAAAACGCCGCGATCCAGCACAGCACGCACCCGCGCGAGTGGATCAACGCCAATATCGCAGCAATGAAGCATGTCTGCCGGCGCTTCGGCTTCAGCTACGACTGGCGGCGCGAAATCTCCACTTGCGAGCCGGAATACTACCGCTGGAACCAGTGGTTCTTCCTGCGCATGCTGGAGCGGGGGCTGGCCTATAGGAAGCGCAGCCGGGTGAACTGGTGCCCGAAGTGCGCCACGGTGCTCGCGAATGAGCAGGTGGTGAATGGCTGCTGCTGGCGACACGAGGAGACCCCGGTCGAGGCCAAGGAAATCGAGCAGTGGTTCTTGCGCATCACGCAGTACGCCGATGCGCTCCTCGAGGGCATCGAGACGCTCGCTGGCGGCTGGCCGGAGCGCGTGCTGGTGATGCAGCGGAATTGGATCGGCAAATCGCGCGGGGCCATGGTGCGCTTTGCCGTGCCGCCGCCGGCGAAGGGCGAAGCCATCGAAGTTTTCACCACGAGGATTGACACGATTTACGGCGCCTCGTCGGTGATCCTGGCTCCCGAGCATCCGCTGCTCGCGAAGCTGGTGGCCGGCGTCAAAGGCCAGGCGGGGATCAAAGCGGAAATTGCGCGGCTGCGGCAGAGAATCCTGCGCCCAGCCGAGCTGGGCACCGCCGAGAAGGAAGGCATCTTCATCGGCCGGTTTGCGGTGAACCCGTTCAACGGCGCGAGCCTGCCCATCTGGGTCGGCAATTTCGTGCTGATGGAGTACGGAGCTGGGGCGGTGATGTGCGTCCCCGCGCACGACCAGCGCGATTTTGAGTTCGCCGACAAGTATCAACTTTCCAAGCCCATCGTCGTGCAGCCGGCCGCAGGCAAGCCGCTCACGCCTACGACGCTCGGCCAGGCGTACACCGACTACGGCGTGCTGGTCGACTCGGGGCCATACTCCGGCCTCGCTTCCGAGTCGGCGATTGAGCGCATGACCTCCGACGCGCAGGCCAAGGGCCTGGGCGAGGCGCAGACCACGTATCGGCTTAAGGACTGGGGCATTTCGCGGCAGCGCTACTGGGGCACGCCGATCCCGGTGCTCTACTGCGACAAGTGCGGCCTGGTGCCGGTTCCGGATGAGCAATTGCCCGTGCTGCTGCCGCAGAGCATGTCAGTTTCCGGGAAGGGACAATCACCGCTGGCGAATGCGCCGGAGTTTGTCCGCGCCACCTGCGCGAAGTGCGCCGGGCCGGCGCGGCGCGAAACCGACACGATGGATACGTTCATCGATTCGTCGTGGTATTTCTACCGCTACACCGACCCGCGAAATTCCCGCGCGCCGTTCGACCCCGCCATCGTGCGCTACTGGTTCCCGATCGACCAGTACATCGGAGGGATCGAGCACGCCATCCTGCACCTGCTCTACTCGCGCTTCTTCTGCCGGGTGATGAAGGACCTGGGGCTCGTGGACCACAGCGAGCCGGTGGCGCGGCTGTTCACTCAAGGCATGGTGCAGAAGGGCGGGGTGGCCATGTCGAAGTCGAAAGGCAACATCGTCGGCGCGGAAGAGATGGCCAAACAGTACGGCTGCGATACCGGGCGGCTGTACACGCTGTTTGCCGCGCCGCCAGAAAAGGACCTGGAATGGAGCGAGCAAGGCATCGAGGGCTGCTCACGGTTCCTGCACCGCGTGCATCGGTTGGTTGCGCGGCATGCCGAGCGGCTGCGGGGCGTGGCCGTCGGCAACCCGGGCCCTGCCGATCTGGCATCGGCCACCGCCAAGGAAAAGGCGCTGCTGCGCAAGGCACACCAGACGCTGCGCCGGGTGACGCATGACTTCGACGTGCGCTGGCATTTCAATACCTCCGTCGCGTTGATCATGGAACTCGCCAACGAGCTGCAGAAGCAGGAGCCGCTCGAACAGGAGGCCAGCCCGGCGGTGGTCAAGGAGGTCTTCGAGCTGATGACGCTGATGCTGGCGCCGATGGCGCCGCACCTGGCCGAAGAGCTCTGGGAGATGCTCGGGCACGCGGAGGGGTTGAGCTCTGCGACGTGGCCCGCGTTTCAGGCACACCTGGCCGAAGAAGAGCAGATTGAGGTGGTCATCCAGATCAACGGCCGGGTGCGCGGGAAACTGCTGATCGAACCCGGCCTGAGCGCAGACCAGCTGCTGGCGCGCGCGCTGGCCGATGCGCGCATCGCGCAGCTTACCGCGAACCAGCGCGTGTTGAAAAAAGTCGTGGTGCCGGACAAGCTGGTGAACCTAGTCGTTGCATAGGAAGCTGAGGCGCCGGCGAGATCCTTCGACGCGGCTCGGGACAAGCGCCGGTGGTACGGGGCGGATAAAAATTGCGCTGCTCAGGATCAAGGACTGGGTGCAATTCTACCTGGCGGATCATCTGCCGGGGGATGGCCCCTTCCTTCCGGGAGGCCTGAATGGCGAGAACCATGCAGGAGCTAGAGAGCGGAAGCGATGAACCAATCAAGATGACGGAGCGCGGCGGAATTGTGGTGCTCGATTTCGGCGGGCAGTACACGCAACTGATCGCGCGACGCATCCGCGAGCAGCAGGTCTTCTCCGCGATCCTGCCCTGCACGACTTCGCTCAAAGAGATCCGCAAGCTCGAGCCCGCCGGCGTGGTGCTCTCGGGCGGCCCGAGCTCGGTCTATGACCCCGGCGCGCCGGTGTGCAACCCGGCGGTGCTCGGCCTGGGCGTGCCAGTGCTGGGCATCTGCTACGGCCTGCAGTGGATTGCGCATACCCTGGGTGGGGAGGTGCAGCGGGCCGAGCACCGCGAATACGGCCGCGCGCAACTCGACATTCTGAATGGCTCGGAGCTGTTTCGCGGCTTCCCGCAACACCTAAAGATCTGGAACAGCCACGGCGACCATGTGCTGGCGCTGCCCACGGGCTTCCGGGTGACCGGACGCACGCAGAACGCCGTCTCCGCCGCGGAGGACCCCGCGCGGAAGATCTACGCTGTGCAGTTCCATCCTGAGGTGCGGCACACCGACCGCGGCACGGAGATTCTGCGCAATTTCATCTTTGATATCTGCGGAGCGAAACCCACCTGGAGTGGCGCGGCGTTCATCTCCGAAACTGTCGAGGCCATCCGACAGCGCGTGGGCGCGGGGCGCGCCATCTGCGCGCTGAGTGGCGGCGTGGATTCGGCCGTGGCGGCTTTGCTGGTGCATCGCGCCGTGGGCGAGCGGCTGGTGAACATTTTCGTGGATACCGGCCTGCTGCGGAAGAACGAGTTCGCCGAGACCCTGGAGCTGTTGCGCGAGCGCCTGGGACTGAACGTGAGGGGAGTGAACGCAGCGGATGGTTTTCTCGCGCGTCTAAAAGGGGTGGTGGATCCCGAGGAGAAGCGCAAGCGGATTGGCGCGGAGTTCATCGGCGTGTTTGCCGAGCAGGCGCGCAGCTTGGCTGCTGCGGGGAGGGAAGCGGGCGGCCCGGCGAGGTTTCTGGTCCAGGGGACACTGTATCCCGACGTGATTGAATCGGTCTCAGTGAAAGGGCCTTCGGCAACCATCAAGACGCATCACAACGTCGGCGGGCTGCCCGAGGACATGCCCTTTGAGCTGATCGAACCACTGCGCGACCTCTTCAAGGATGAAGTCCGGCGGATCGGCAGGGAACTGGGCCTGCCGGCGGAGATGCTGACCAAGCACCCGTTCCCCGGGCCGGGCCTGGCCGTGCGGATCGTGGGCGAAGTGACGCCGGAGCGGCTGGCCACGCTGCGTGAAGCGGATACCATCGTGGTTGAGGAGATTCGCCGGGCGGGACTTTACGAAAAAGTTTGGCAGGCTTTCGCCGTGCTGCTGCCGGTGCGCAGCGTGGGCGTGATGGGCGACGAGCGCAGCTACGGCTTCACGATGGCGGTGCGCGTCGTAGAGTCCGAGGACGCCATGACCGCCGACTGGGCGCGGCTGCCGGCCGAGGTGCTCGAGCGGATCTCCACGCGGGTGGTAAACGAGGTCGCCGGGGTCAATCGCGTGGTGTACGACATCAGCTCGAAGCCGCCGAGCACGATCGAATGGGAATAAAAGAGGCCCGGTGGTCCGTGCCGCCGCACTGTTCGGTGCGGCTGCAGAGACAACCGGGCCGTTCGAGGGATACGACGGGCAGCGGCGTGAGACGATCCGGCCGCGCCGCGAACTACCGGTTGGCCATCTTCTGCGCCATGTAGAGCAGCAGCCGCCGGTCGCCTTCCTCCACGCGACTCAGCAGCCTGCGCAACTTGGTCAGAAAGCGGGCATCCTTGCCCGAGCTGCCCCAGGCAATGTCGTCCGAAGTCTTGCGCTTCGGTAGGTGCGGCAGTTCGGGCGGTTCTTCACCGTCGTAGAAGAGTTGATAGAGAGGGACCTCAAGCGCCCGGGCCATTTTCTCCAGTGTCTCGATGGCCGGAACGGTATGGCCGTTCTCGACGCGGGAGATATAGCAGCGAAGCAAGCCGGTGCGCTTCTCGATGTCCCCTTGGGAAAATTTCTTTTCTTCGCGCAGAGCGCGTAGACGGTCGCCGATAATCATGTCGGCATTATTCCACGCGGTAGTGCTCCGCGCAAGAGGAAAAGAACGCCGCTTCTGGAATGATCGGATGTAACCGGGAACCCATGGCACACGTCCCAAAACTGGAGGCGGGGAGTCGCGGCAAGGCCCCAACCGGGCCGCGGGCCACACCGCCTACGGAGAAGCCGGACGAGAAGCAACTGGTGCGCCGGGCGCAGGCCGGCGACGTGAGCGCCTACGAAGAGTTGTTGCGCACACACCAGCAGCGCGTGTTTGCCGTGGTGGGCGGGATCCTGCGGCGGCGGGAGGATGTCGAGGATATCGCACAGCAGGTTTTCGTCAAAGCGTACTTTTCGCTGAAACGCTTTGACCTGCGCTCGGCCTTCGGCACCTGGCTTTACAAGATCACGGTGAACGAATGCTGGGATTACCTGCGCAAGAAGAAAGTGCGCCGGCTGGTTTACGAGGCGGATTTGAGCGAAGAGCAGGTCCGGCAGCTCGACGCGGTGCCGGAGCGCGGCCTCGGCGCGCGGAAGACGCCGGAGGATGCCGGGCGGCTCGCCGAGCAGAGCGACCTACTGGAGCGGCTGCTGGCCGAGGTGGGCGAGCAGGACCGGCTGATGATGGTGATGAAGGAAGTTGAAGGATTCTCGGTGGAGGAAATCGCCGAGGTCCTGGGTTTGAACGTGAACACGGTGAAGGTCAGACTGTTCCGGGCGCGCGGGCGGCTGGTGGCAATCTACCACAAGCGCCTGCGCGGGCCTTCAGCGGCGAAACCCCGAGCGCGGTGATCAGGCCGCGGCGGTCCCGGAAAGTGGCAGAGAAAGGGAAGGCGAAACGTGTTCGACCGTGATAGGGATCGCATCGCTTGCAAGCCGTACGAAGCGAGACTGGCGAATCTCCTCGACAGCACCGAAGACCGCGCGGCGGATGAGGAGCTGGCGGCACATCTGGAGCGCTGCCCGGCCTGCCAGGAGGCGCTGGAAACCTCGCGGCTGGGCCGAGAACTGCTCCAGCAGCGCCTGGAACCTGCCTGCGAGCCTGACGGCGCGTTTGCGACCCGCGTGCTGGCCGCCATCCGCGAAGAGGAAGGCCGGAGGCTGCAATTCTGGCGCCCGTTCGAAGTGCTGGCTTCGCGTCTGGCGCTGACCGCGGCGCTGGTGCTGCTGGTGCTGGGGCTTTACGTGTATGAAGGTGGCCCGGTTCGCCAGCGCGTACAAGATTTCACCCAAACCGAAGTGAGCGAAGGCTTCCCGGAGTTGGGCGGGCAGCCGCCCAGCCAGGATGAGATTCTGGGAACGCTGGGGGAGAACGGCAATGGACGCTGAGCGAATCAGCCGCAAGGCCTATGCGCTGGTGCTGGCGGTGTTTTTGCTTGGGATCGCGCTCGGGTCGCTGGGCACGTATCTGGCGACCGGACGCGTCTGGGGCGCGCGACCCGAAGGGCACGGCCGGAATGACCGGCGCGCGCATATGGTGGAACACCTCACCCGCGAGGTCAACCTCACCGCCGATCAGCAGAAGCAACTTGACGCCATTCTCGCCGAGATGCAGAGCAAGTATGCGGAGATCCACAAGCAGATCAGCCCGCAGACCGAGCAGGTGCGTCAGCAGGGCCGCGACCAAATCCGCGCCTTGCTGACCCCGGAACAGAAACCCAAGTTCGAGGAGTTCCTGCGCCGAATGGACGCGGAGCACAAGAAGCGGGACCAGCACTGAGGCCTCGCCCCGCCGCCACTTGCTGGTCCCACGGGAGAAGATTGGGATGAGCCGAGTGACAGACTGGTTGAAGAATCACTGGCAGCGCTCCATGCTGCACCGGGCGATGCTGGTGGCGCCGCCGGTGGCGCTCGCGTTGCTGGCCGGCTACTGGCAGTACGGGGCGCGGCCCAGCACGCAGTACTACACGGCCAAGGTGGAGAAGGGCGATATCGCCCAGGTGGTGCAGGCCACCGGCACGATCAACGCGGTGACCACCGTGCAGGTGGGCTCACAGGTCTCCGGCAACATCGCCAAGCTGTCCGCTGACTTCAACTCGCACGTCACCAAGGGCCAGGTGATCGCGCAGATTGATCCGGCCATCTTCCGCGCCCAGATGCAACAGGCCGAAGCGGACATGGAAAACGCCAAGGCTAATGTTATAGGCCTGCAGGCACAGATCGAGACGCAGCGCGCCAACGTGCTCGCGGCCAAGGCCAGCGTGGCCAAGGCGCAGGCGCAGTTGAACGACGCGCAACTCCAATTGCAGCGTACGAAGGACTTGTTCACGCAGGGGATCGTCTCGGCGGCGCAGCGGGACACGGCGCAAGCGAACTACGATGGCGCGCTGGCCAGCATCCACGTGGCTGAGGCGCAAGTCGAGCAGGCCCAGGCGGTGCTGAAGTCCACCGCGGCGCAGCTCGAACAGGCCAAGGCGCAAGTGTCCCAGCGGCGCGCGTCGGCGGAGCTGGCCCGCGTCAACCTGGAGCACACCACGATCATCGCCCCGATTGAAGGCACGGTGACGGCGCGCAACGTGGACGTGGGGCAAACCGTGGCCGCCAGCCTGCAAGCGCCCACCCTGTTCGTGATCGCGCAGGACCTCACCAAGATGCTGGTCTATGCCAAAACCGATGAGGCCGACGTGGGCAAGATCAAGGTCGGTGCCACGGCCACCTTCCGCGTAGACTCCTTCCCGCGCGAGACCTTTCACGGCATGGTCAGCCAGGTGCGCATGAACGCCACCACGATTCAGAACGTGGTAACGTACGACACGATCATCGCGTTTGATAATCCCGAGCAGAAGCTGTTCCCGGGCATGACCGCCTACGTCACCATCCCGGTGGCCTGGGAGAACGACGCCGTCAAGATCCCCAACGGCGCGCTGCGTTTCCGGCCGGAGATCACCGACGACGAGCGCAAGGTTCTTTTCGCCAAGTACAAGATTCCCGAGGAGCCTCGCGGGAACGTCGCGGGGCGGCTGGCGGCGGCCGGGAGTGACAGCGGTGCCGGCGCCCCCGGCCGGGGAGCCAGGACGACGTCAAGCCGCGGAGGCAACGGAGGCGGGGGCCCCGAGGCCGGCCCCGGGGGAGCCACGGGTGACAAGCCGTCCCCCCGCGCGAGCACCCGGGACGACTGGGGCATCGCCTGGAAACTGTTGCCGAACAGTACGCTGCAGCCGGTGCGCGTGAAGCTGGGTGTCACCGACTTCACCTTCACGGCCATGAAAGAAGGCGAGCTCAAGCCGGGCGATGACCTGGTCATCGGTCAAAGCAGCAAGAGCGCAACGGCGGCTCAGCAGCCGGGCGGCGCGAGACCTCCGGGCGGTCCGATGGGCGGCCCCGGCGGCCTGCCGCGCAGGATGTAGGGCGGGATTCCGATAGGGCAAGCAAGCGCTCGCTTGCAGGACACCTGAATGGAAGAACCAGCTGCAGTGACCATGGACACACGCGCCATCCCGAGTCCGGATGGGGCGGTGATTCGCCTCGAAAACGTGCACAAGACCTACGACCTGGGCGAGGTGCATGTGCACGCGCTGCGCGGGGTGTCGCTGGAGGTCCGCACGGGTGAGTTCGTGGCCGTGATGGGCGCCTCGGGGTCGGGCAAATCCACGCTGATGAATATTCTCGGGTGTCTCGACCGGCCGACGCGGGGACGTTACTTCCTCGACGGCACGGACGTTTCGCAACTCACCAAGGTGGAGCTGGCGCGCATCCGCAACCGCAAGCTGGGCTTTGTTTTTCAACAGTTCAATTTGCTGTCGCGGACTTCGGCGCTCGAGAACGTAGAGCTGCCAACCGTCTATGCCGGCATCACGCCGCAGGAACGCGAGCAGCGCGCGCGGGAGTCGCTCGAGCGCGTCGGACTGAGCGACCGCGCCCAGCACTATCCCAGCCAGCTTTCCGGCGGGCAGCAGCAGCGCGTGGCCATCGCGCGGGCGCTGGTGAACCGACCGGCCATCCTGCTGGCCGATGAACCCACCGGCAACCTCGACAGCCGTACCTCGGTGGAGATCATGGACATTCTGCAGCGGCTGAACGAGGAGAAGGGGCTGACGGTGGTGCTGGTAACGCACGAGCACGACATCGCCCAATACGCCAAGCGCGCGCTCGAGTTTCGCGACGGCAAGCTGCGGCGCGACGCCGCGATCCGCGATCGCCTGAGCGCGCGCGAGGTCCTGCCCACGCTGCCCTCGCTCGACGAGGAGGACGCGGAGGACGCCCACGCCGCGAGCTGAACGCTCGGGCGGCTGCGGGCCCGGCCCGCTGCGCGGGGAGTGAGACGACGGAGTAGAAGGAAGGGAAATGGATTTCTGGAATACTTTGCGACTCGCGTTGCGGGCGCTGGCCCGCAATAAAATGCGGTCGTTGTTGACCATGCTAGGGATCATCATCGGTGTCGGCGCGGTGATTGCCACGGTGAGCATCGGCCAGGGCGCCGAGTACTTGGTGCAGCAGGGCATCCAGAGCATGGGCACCAACGCGGTGTTCGTCGCCGCGGGCAGCGGGCGACCGGGCGGGGCGCGCATGGGATTCTGGGCGGTGAAGTCGCTGAACATCGAGGACATGAACGCGATCGTGCGCGAGGTGCCACTGATCAAAGAGGCCGCGCCCGCCGTGGTTGGCCGGGTCCAGGTGGTCTATCAGAACCAAAACTGGAATACGGGGATCACGGGCACCACGCCGAACTACTTCCGCATCCGCAACTGGCCGGTGCAGGCCGGGTCCATTTTCGGGCAGGAGGAGGTGGATTCAGCAGCCAACGTTTGCCTGCTGGGTACCACGGTTTCACGCATCCTCTTCGGCGACGAGAGCCCCATAGGCATGCAGATCCGCATCGGGCAGTTGCCGTTCCGCGTGGTGGGCGTGCTCGAATCGAAAGGGCAGTCGGTGATGGGCGATGATCAGGACGACCGCATCTTTGCGCCCTACACCACCGTGCAAAGGAAAATCTCCGGCATCACCTGGATCCAGTTCATCAACGCCTCGGCCATATCCCGTGAGGCTTCGACAGCCGCGGTGGCGCCGATCACCGCGCTGCTGCGCGAGCGCCACCGCATCCGCCAAGGCGAGGACGATGATTTCTTCGTGCGCACGCAATCCGATGTGGCCGACCTCGCCGACCAAACCCAGCGCGTGATGACCATCCTGCTGGGCTCGATCGCCTCGGTCTCGCTGATCGTCGGCGGCATCGGGATCATGAACATCATGCTGGTTTCCGTGACCGAGCGCACGCGTGAGATTGGCGTGCGCATGGCCGTGGGCGCCACCGAGAGCGACGTCCAGCTTCAGTTCCTGGTCGAGGCGGTGACCCTGAGCATGTCAGGCGGGCTGGTGGGTATCGTCGTGGGGCTGATTGGGTCTTCGTTGATCAGCAACTTCCTGGCCTGGCCGACGCTGATTTCGGTAAAGGCCATCATCACCGCGGCCATCTTCTCGGCGGCTGTGGGCATCTTCTTCGGTTTCTACCCGGCGCGCAAGGCCGCGCAGCTCGACCCCATCGAAGCCCTGCGTTACGAGTGAACAAGCTGTCTGCCCCCCGCTTTCAGTTATCAGTTTTCCGCCGTCCGCTCTTAGTCTTCAAATTCGGGTCTTCGCCGCATGGCTCCCGGCAAGTGGCCGGCACGCGAGTGCATTTGAGGCGCGGGGAATAGCCCAGAGGTGCGAGAGAGGGGGAAGTTGTATGCGGGCGCCTCAAGGCTGAATGCGGAATCGCTAACTACCAACGGGCCGCAGACAACTGATGACTGGGAGCTGAAAGCAAGCGGCTGACAGCCTCTTTCAGAACGGGATGTCTTCGTCGGAGATTTCCGGGCCGACGGCGGGTTCTTCGGGCACTACCTGAGAACCGGCTTCAACATCGCGGGAAGGACCGGCGCCGGCCGCGGCAGCTTCGGCGCGTCCACCGAGCATGCGGAAGTTATTGGCCACGATCTCGAAGCTGGTGCGCTTCTGGCCTTCCTTGTCATCCCACTGGCGGGTCTGGATGCGCCCTTCCAGGTAAAGCAGCGAGCCCTTTTTTAGATACTGCTGAGCGATCTCCGCCTGTTTGCCCCAGACGACGATCTTGTGCCATTCGGTGCGCTTCTGACGCTCGCCGTTGCGGTCCTTGTAGGTCTCGTCGGTGGCGACCGAGAAGTTGCAGACTGCCTGGCCACTCGAGGTGTAGCGGGTCTCCGGGTCGCGACCCAGCCGGCCGACCAGAATCACTTTGTTGACAGACATGACGCTCGCCTCCAGACGCGAGCAAGATAACACGGCGTTACATGCGGAGTAAACCAGCAGCAAGGAAGTAGAGCCCCGGCTGCCGGTGAGGCTGGAAAAGGCGCCGGCAGAATGCCGGCGGCACGGACGTGCAGCCGCGGTTATCGAGTGGGGCTTGGGGCGGGCGTCGCGCCGAGGTCTTTCAGCTTCGCGCGTGCGCGGCGCTCCTCCTCGGTGCCGGGATACCGCCGGACGATCTCGCGGAACTCGCGGATGGCGGCGGGCTTCTGCCCCAGCTCGAGCAGGGCCATGCCCTTTTTCAGGCGCGCGGGGGCCAGCTTGAAGCTCTTGGGGTAGTTCTGCAGCACCTTGTCGTATTCCCCGACGGCCTCCTGGTACTGCTTCTGCGCATAAGAGATTTCGCCGAGATAGAACTGGGCGTTCGAGGCCAGATCCGTGTCGCCGTAATATTTCAGATAGTCGGTGAACTCCTGGCGCGCCAGGTCATATTTTCCGCCGGTGATATCCCGCAGGCCGCTGGAGTAGAGCACGTCGGCCGAAGGGGGCGGCCCAGAGGGCGCCGCGGGCGGGTTCGCCGGGGCCGGCGTACCGCCGGAAATCTTGGCATCCAGGCTTTGCACGGTGCCCTGCAGCTCGGCCAACTGCTGGTTAATTTTGCCGAGGCGCGCCTTGACCTCTTCGAGATTGTCGGCCAGACCCTGCACCTGGGTGGACATGGAGTCCAGCCGCGCGCCGGAGTTAGCCTGGATGTCCTGCATGGTCTTCTGTAGGGAGCCGAGGCTGGTATTCAGTTTACTGACGGCGTCGAGCTGCTGTTCGAGCAAGGTCTTCTGAATGGCGTGTTTCTCGTCCACCGAGCGCTGCAGATCACGCTGCGCCTGGAGCAGCAACTGGACGTCGCGCTGCAGCTCGATGATCTCCTTGGCCACCGCGCCGACCGGCGCGGGAGCCACCAGCGCACCACCCACCGCACCCGCCAGCAGCGCGGCCGCTACGAGCACTACCCATCGCGTACGCAAGGGATTTCCTCCTTCGGAGCTAATTCTGTGCTGAAGGCGGGCCGGGGGTCGCCGCGGTCGGCCCGGGAAAGGCCATGGCGACCCGCTGCTTCACGCGCAGGATCGGTTTCTCCGGTCGGCTGATTATCGGGCCGGGACAAAGTGCCCGCGGCGGTTCTGCTGCCAGCAGGCCTCGTTGCTCGCGGTGCAGAACGGCTTCTCCTTGCCGTAGCTGACGGTTTCCATGCGCTCGGGAGCGACACCGAGCTGAATCAAGAACTGCCGCACGGCCTGGGCGCGGCGCTCGCCGAGCCCGAGGTTGTATTCGGTGGACCCGCGCTCGTCGCAGTGACCTTCGATGGTGACCTTGATCTGCGAGTTGGAGCGGAGGAATTGACCCGTGCGGGACAGCGCGTCGCGCGCGTCAGGACGGACATCAGACTTGTCGTAGTCGAAGAACGCGTCGAAGACATTCTTTCGGAACATCTCCTCCATGGTCTCCGTAGGGGGCGCCGGAGGCGGCGGAGGCGGCGGGGCCGCGACGGTGATCCGCGCGCTGGCATCGGCACTGCCGCCCGGGCCGGTGGCCGTAATCGTGTAGGTGGCAGATGCCTGTGGCGTGACGCGGGTGGAGCCTTCGGGCGCGACCGTGCCCACGCCGGGGCCCAGTGTCAACTGCGTGGCGTTGGTCGAGGACCAGCTCAGCGTGACCGTCTCCCCCTTCTGGATGAAGGTGGACGAGGCCTGCAGCGTTACCGTCGGTCGCGCCGGCGGCGGCGCGGGAGGGGGTGGCGGAGCCGGCGACGGCGCAGCGACTTTCTTAGCACAACCCGCCACAAGCAAGACCAATCCAAACAGGCAGCACAATAGAGCTTTCTCGTAAGAGCGAGAACGCATGATCAATCCTCCTTCAGCAATTTCCCCCATATTGGCACGGACCCGATAATCGAAGTGCCATCCTATCACCAAGAAAAGAAAAGACCGAGCAAAAGCCGAAACTCGCTTTGCCGCCTGCCAACACCCGCCGGACTCTCCGCCTCGGCGTGTCGCGGGGCGCCCGCTGGCCCGCCAGGCAGGCCGCTTCCTACTTCGACGACCAGTTGGGCGACTCGTTCTGCCCCTGCGAGGTCAACTGGCGCGCCCCGGTGCCGTCGGCGAGCATGGTCCAGATCTGGCGCGTGCCGGTGCGCGTGGACTCGAAGACGATGTGGCGGCCATCAGGCGCCCAGCAGGGGCGCTCGTTGCGCGCGGCGTCGCGCGTCAACTGGACGAGTCGCCGCGTGGCCACGTCCATGGCGTAGAGGTCGTAGTTGCCGTCGGGGCGTCGCCAGCTGAAGGCCAGCAACTGCCCGTTGGGCGACCAGGCCGGATCGATGACGTAGCCCATGTCGGCCAGCTCCAGCTTCTCGACGCTTGAGCCGTCGGCGTTCATCAGATAGAGCTGCGGGATGCCGCCGCGATCGCTGACAAAGGCCACCTGCTGCCCGGTCTTCGGATTCCACGCCGGGGAGGTATCCACGCCAGCCGAATAGGTGATGCGTTTCAGGTGGCCGCCATTGGCGTCGGAAACGAAAAGCTCCGGGTCACCGTGCATGCTGGACATGAACATGATCTGCGAGCCGTCGGGCGACCATGCCGGGGAGCTATTGGTACCGCGCCAGCGCGGGAAGGCCACCAGCTTGCCTGTTTCGAGCGAGTGGATGCAGATCTGCGCGCTAGTGAAGCCGGCGGCGGGCGCATAGCAGGTGAAGGCGATGCGCGAGGCATCGGGCGACCAGCGCGGGGTCAGTGCGATGGAGTGCAGCGAAGTCAACTGGCGCTGGCTTGCGCCGTCGTAATCCATCCCCCAGATCTCTTTATTGCCGCTGCGCGTGCTGACGAAGGCGATCTGCGTGGCGGCCACGCCGGGCAGCCCGCCCGAGAGGCGCGAGATGATCTCATCGGCAAACTGATGAGCGAACCGCCGGATCTGCGCGTCGGTGACCTCGCCGCGATAGACCTTGCCGACCACCGCGGGTGCCGACGGGTTACGCACATCGTAGAGCCAGGCTTCGATGGCCAGGTCATTGCCGCTGGCCGAGAGGTTGCCGAAGGCGACCAGATGCGCCGAGGCCGGTGGGTCGCTCCAGGCCGCATGCCTCAACTCCGAGGGCACGCTCGGCACCTGGACCGGATAAAAACTCTTGCTCACCAGCTCGAGGATGCCGCTGTAGCCCAGATCCGCGCGGACCACTTCGCTGAAAATATTCGCCAGCGGCTGTGCCGAAGGGTTGCGCGGGGCAAAATCGGCTACCGCCACACGCGCTTTTTCCACGCCCAGGCCCGTGCCGGTGCGGAACCAATCCTGTGCCGAGGCGGGCGCCGCGAACAGCGCCAGCAGCCCCAAGCCGCAAAGGAACCCAGACCAAACCAGACGGCTGAGAAGATGCTGGGGAGAAGGAGTCCGGAGTCGCATGATTTTCATCCGCTTGACCAAACCTCTCTTCGTTTCCGCCTCGCGTCTCGAAAGCGCTGCGCCCTGTCAGCGGCGGAATTCAAAGTAAAACTCCACGGTCACGTGTGCGCCGGGATACTCTGCGGGCAGACGCGGGCAAGGGCTCGATCCGAGCACGGCCCGCAGGGCCGAGTTGTCCACCGAGGCGTTGCCGCTCGAGCGCGTGAGCTGCGCGTTTGCGATGTTGCCGTCACGCAGGATCTGAAAGACGACCACCGCCCGCGGCGCCCAGCGCACCACCGGATCCACGGTGGATTGCAGCCAGTTGCTGCTGACGCGGTTCCGCACCGCTTCGACGTACCAGGGAAAGCGCCCGCCGAAATCCCCGCCCGGCCCGGAGAAGCCGAGGCCGCCCTGGGTGGAACCGCCCATGGTGAACTGGGTGTAGGGAAGTGAGGGGGAGCCGCCTTGCCCATAGGGCACCGCATTGGGCGGCGGCGGGGTCTCGTTCTCCAGCACGCGCGAAGGACGGGAGATGTAGCGCTGGGGCTTGTTGCGCGCGAATTCAGGAATCTGTTTGGCGGGCGTCTCCGGCTCCTTCGGTTTGGGCTCGGCGGTGTAGAGGCCCTTGGTTTCATCCACGACACGGCTGGGTGTGACGGCTTCGGGACGGGGCAGAGGCACGCCAGCAAGGCTGCCCACCAATCCCACAGTCATCGAGCCGCCACCCGGGCCGCCCCAGACCTCGCCGCGGTGGGAACGCAACGTGGATAGCGCGAGCGAGCCGAACAGGAGCGAATGAAATGCAAGGGAAAAGAGGAATGGGACCTTCAGACTGGGCGGGGCGAGTTGGTTCGAGGCGTAGGCCATTTCAGCGGGTGCGCGGGCGCGAGCTGATGGGCTCGGTGACCACGCTGACATTTTGGATGCCGGACTGGCGTAATTCGTCCACAACGGTGGCGAAGCTGCCGAAGGGCACCGTCTCATCGCAGCGCAGGAAGACAGCGTCGGTCTGCGGGTTCTGCATGCGAGAGTGAACCAGCTGGCCGATCTGATGGATGTTCACCGGCTCGTTGCCCAGATAGACGCGCTGGCCGCGGTCGATGGTGATGACCAGGCGGTCCTCGGAGATTTCCTTGACCGTTTTCGTCTTCGGCAGGTCCACTTCGATACCCGATTGCAGGATCGGCGCGGCGATCATGAAGATGACCAGCAACACCAGCACCACATCGACGAAGGGCACGATGTTGATGTCGGAAAGCGAAGTGGCGGTCTGGTGTGAGAGTTGCGGCATAGCGCGCGGGAAACCTCTAGCCGTAAGTCTTTTCGATTTGCGCGACAACCTCCATCGCGAAGTTATCCATGCGTGTGGCCAGTTGCCGGATGTCGTTCAAAAAATGGTTGTAGGCGACGACCGCCGGGATGGCCGTGAACAAACCAGCGGCGGTAGTGATCAGCGCCTCGGCGATGCCGGGAGCTACCGCCCGGAGGCTAGCCGCACCGGCGCTGCCCAGGCCGGCAAAGGCGTCCATCACGCCCCAGACGGTGCCGAACAGGCCGATGAAGGGCGTCACCGAGCCGGTGGTGGCCAGCCAGGGCATCCACTTTTCGAAGCGGCGGACCTCGTCGGCGGCGACCAGTTGCATGGCCACCGCGATCGCGTTGGTGCTCTTGAGCGTCGTGTGCGGATTGTTTGCCGCGCGCTGGCTCTGCAACTCGCGGTAGCCGGCGGCATAGACGTTTTCCATCGGCGAGCCGCTCGTGCCGAGCGTTCGGGGCTCGGGAAGCGAGCGGCTGGCGCGGAAGTTCCGGAGGAATCTTGCCGTTTGCCGATCAATGTTGCCGAAAATGTGAGACTTCTGGAAGATCAGAGCCCAGGAAAACAGAGAAAAGAAGAGCAGGAGTAGCAGAACCACGCGTGCAACCCAGCCGGTCTGCTCGAGCAGACGGCCCAGTTGGCCGGCGAGCAACAACAATGCCAATCCTCGAATCGTTGGCCCCCCTCAGTAAAGGCTGAGATTCGCCCCCAAAAATTACCGTAGCACACGCCCGGAGGTCGGTCAAACGATTCGGATGCCCGAAAACGGATATATGCTGCCTTTTCGGGCACATAGCCTGTTTCGTGCGCCGGCCGCGGCGACCGAGGAAATGGCGCCGGTCAGCCACAAGAATCGCGGCAAAGGGGGCGGTTATTTTGGTGTGATGGCCAGGTCGTCGAAGTACGTGACGGAGTCGGCCTTGGTCCACAGCCCGACCCTGCCGGCATTGGGAAAGGTGTTGTCTGTCGCGTCGATCTTGAGCGCGCCGTCATAGTAACAGTGGATGCGGTCGCCAACGGCCTCGACACGCAGGGTGTGCCACTGGTTGGGCGTCACCCGCACGCGCACGCTGGCGAACTGCCGCCTGCGGCCGGCCGTGACGTGATGGAGGCGATATTTGTTTTCCAGCGCGTTGGCGCGCGCGACGTAGTAGTTGTTGGCATCCTGCACGCGGAAGATCAGCCCGCCGGCCTGGTCTACTTTGCCACTCACCGCCTTGAACTTTACGCTCAGATCGAGGTCCTTAAAGCTGCCTTCTTCCAGAATGGCTATTGGGAAGCGGTAGTCGGTGGTGTCAGTGGAGGTCTGCGCCAGCACGTTGGGCTGTGACGGCGCCGTGGGGTCCTGCTGCACGACCCAGGTGGGCGGGGTGCCCTGACCGGTGAGC
>JBGPZW010000220.1:0-2266 GCA_041493955.1 Terriglobia bacterium | reverse complement strand
TTTCGCGCTGTTCCCCTGGCTGAAGGTGATCGAGAACGTGGAAGCGCCGCTCGAGGCGCGCGGGGTGGGCGCGATCGAGCGCCGCAAGCGCGCGCTGCGGATTCTCGACGCCGTAGGCCTGGACGGCTTCGAGACGGCTTATCCAAAGGAGCTCTCCGGCGGAATGAAGCAGCGGGTAGGCTTTGCGCGGGCGCTGGTGGTCGAGCCCGAGGTGCTGTTCATGGATGAGCCGTTCTCGGCGCTCGACGTACTGACGGCCGAAGCGCTGCGCGGCGAACTTGTGGAACTCTGGCAGGATCGCAAGATGCCGACGCGGGCGATTTTCCTCGTGACGCACAACATCGAAGAAGCCGTGGGGCTGGCTGACCGGATCATCGTGCTGGGTCACAATCCCGCGCACATTCGCGCCGATTTTGCCGTGGAACTGGCACACTCGCGGGACCGCAAAGCCGAGCGCTTCGTCGGCCTGGTGGATTACATCTATACTGTGCTGACTCAGCCGGGAGTCGAGCACGCGCCACCCGTCGAAGGCAAACCCGCCGGAGCGGGAACGCCGGCGCGGTACCTGATGCTGCCGCACGTGCGGCCCCACGGGCTAGCGGGGCTGCTGGAAATCCTGAATGATCGTCACGGGCGCGAGGATCTGCATCGCCTGGCTGCCGCGCTGGTGATGGAAGCGGACGATCTGCTGCCCATCGTCGAGGCCGGGCAGCTACTGGGTTTCCTGCAACTGCCGGAGGGCGACGCCGATATCACCGCCGAAGGACGGGCCTTTGCCGAGGCCGACATCCAGGCACGCAAGAAGATTTTCCGCGCGGCAGCGCTGACTCACGTGCCGCTGCTGCGGCAGATCGAATGCGCGCTCAAGGCCAAGACCAATCGGACCATGCCCGGGGAGTTCTTTCTCGACATCCTCGAGGAGCACTTCAGCGGAGAGGAAGCCCAGCGGCAGCTCGATACGGCCATACAGTGGGGACGCTACGCCGAGTTGTTTGACTACGACGCCGCGAGCGGCCGGCTGACGCTGGCCGAGGAGTAGCATGCCGCCGGCTCTGGATTCCCCGACCCCGTCCGGCACTCTCCGGGCGCGCGTGTTTACCCGGCCACTGCTGCGCCGGCGCACATGGTCGTGGCTGACCGATCTTCTGGTCTTTGCCGCCGTCGTGGCGGTGCTCTTCACCGTGGTGAAGACGGGCGAAAGCTGGCTGGGGCCGGCGATGCCAGCGGCGCAGATCTCGGTGAGCCCGCGGGCGCTGCCGGGCTATGCGGCCAATTCGCTGGTGCGCATCGGGATCGCCTACGCGCTGAGCCTGGTCTTTGCGCTCGTTTATGGTTACGTCGCGGCGCGTTCCGCACGCGCCGAGCGGGTGCTCCTGCCGCTGCTAGACATCCTGCAGTCGATTCCTGTGCTGAGTTTTCTGCCCGGCGTGATGCTGGCCATGGTGGCGGTGTTCCCGCACCGGCAGGTGGGCGTGGAGCTGGGTGCGATCCTGCTCATCTTCACCGGGCAGGCCTGGAACATCGCCTTCAGCTTTTACGCGTCAGTCAAAGGCATCCCGCGCGAGCTCGACGAGGCGGGGCGCATCTACCGCTTCAGCCGCTGGCAACGCTTTACCGAGCTGGATCTGCCGTACGCCGCGATCGGGCTGGTTTGGAATTCCATGATGTCGGTGGCGGGCGGCTGGTTCTTCTTGATGGCCTGTGAGATGTTCGTGCTCGGCCCGCGGGATTTCCGCCTGCCTGGCCTGGGCTCCTATCTGCAATCCGCAGCCAGCGCGGGCGACACTCGCGCCATCCTGTGGGGCCTGGCGGCCATGGTCGGCGTGATCGTGCTGCTTGACCAACTCATCTGGCGGCCGGTGATCGCCTGGACCGACAAGTTCAAGCTCGAGCAAGTGGAGAGCGACGTCGCGCCGCGTTCAGCGGTGCTGGACCTGTTGCGGCGCTCGGGGATGGTCGCGCTGGTCTATCGCGCTGCGATCCGGCCGGCCGGCGAGAGGCTGACGCAGGCCTTTGCGAGCCGCGCGGGGGCGACCTGGCAGCCGGTCGCGTCCGCCAAGCCTGCGCGCTGGAAGGCCTGGCTCGGCTATGCTCTGGCCGGGGTCGTGCTGGCGGCGCTGGGCTACGCGCTGGTACGCGGCTCCCTGGAACTGAAAAAATTGAGCTGGCCCGACGCGAAGACGATCGCCGGCGGCGCCGGCATCACGTTTCTGCGGGTGCACGCCGCGCTGCTGCTGGGCGCGCTGTGGGCCGTGCCGGCCGGGGT
>JBGPZW010000140.1:0-8594 GCA_041493955.1 Terriglobia bacterium | reverse complement strand
GGATTCGGTTTGCATTTTTACACCGCGGACGAATTTCTGGCTTCCCTGATGTTATCAAGCTCTGAAGTTCTCTTACTGGATCCGCTACTGTTGAGCGTGTTGTTCGTCTGGCACGCCGGCAAGTGGGTTGTGGTCCCGGCCCGGGTGGCTTCGTGGAACTCGACGGCGCCTACTTGCCGCCCCGCCGCGCTCGCGGGACCTCGGGGTTCCGCAGCCGCGCACAGTCCTACGCTTACAGGTCGTTGCGGTCCGAAGAGAAGTTGCGCCGCTGGCCCTTCATCGAGTACATGGCCACATCGGCTGCCGATAAGAGGGTATCAATTCTTTCGGCATCTTTAGGATAGATGGCAACGCCTACGCTGACGGACAGCTTAGGTTCCTTGCCGTCATTCGCAAAGCTGTCGCAGATGCGCTGGGCCACGCGGTTGGCCGCCTCTCCCCCTGTCTCCGGTAGAACGAGTGAAAACTCATCTCCGCCCAAACGCGCCGCAGTATCGATGTCCCGACAACAGATGCACAAGACATCGGCCAGTCGGCAAAGTGCCTGACTGCCGGTCATATGGCCGTAGCGGTCGTTGATCTGCTTCAACCGGTCCAGGTCAAATAACAGCACGGCGAACTCTCGCCCCGTGCGCTTGGACCGCTTGATTTCGGCGTCGAGCACGTCCACCAGATGGCGGTAGTTGGCCAGTCCGGTCAGAGGATCCTTGGCCGCCTGCTGACGCAGATGATCCTCCAGCTCGCGCTGTTTGGTGACATCCTCGGCGATGACCTCGTAGCCGTCCATCTCGCCTTCCTCGCTGCTGACTTCTCGTCCGCTGAGCCGGACCTTTAGGGTCACACCGTCCTTCCGCTTCCAGTCAATTTCCACGGGGTCGGCTCGATCCTCCTGGCCATAGTGCCCCAGCAATTGCGCCCGCTTACCGGGGTCCTGAAGGATGCCGCTCACGAGGTCCGCTCCCAGAAGTTCCTCTCTTAATTTATAGCCCAGCATCGTCACCAGCGCCTGGTTGACATCCAGAAACTTGCCGTCCATGCTGCAGCGGCACATTCCGTAGCTTAGGTTTCCTACTAGGGCCCGGTAATGTGCTTCCGAATGTCGCAACTTGTTCTCCGCAAGATCGCGTTCCTGGCGCAGTCTTGTTTCATCCAGCGCTCGACGAATTGCTATAGGCAGGTGAGCGATGCGATCCATGGCAATACAATCGGCAGCGCCTTTCGTGATGAGCTCCGCCGCGGTTTCCCGTCGCATCTTGTCGGTCACGAAGATGAGGGGGATCTGTTTCTGCGTCCGGTGCAGGAGTTCCAGTGCCTGCATTCCCTGCCCGTTGGGGCTGGCGTACTCGGCCACGACAAGGTCGTAGGGCTGCGAGCGCAGCCGTTCGGCAAACTGCTCGTGGGTTAGAACGACATCCGCCCGAACCCGAAATCGCACATTCTTGAGCTCTTGCAGGCATCGCTGGACGTTCGCTAAGTCGCTTTGAATAAAGAGGATGCGCAAAAGCGGCCGTCTGTGGGTTGCTGCGCTCTGGGTGGCAAGACCTCGTTGCCCCCGCCTGATTTCACTCTGTCCCAAGGTAGGCACTGAAAACCCCCGGCGAATTCACCAGAGCCAGCCACCAATTCCCTGGCCGACCGATGTATTCGTGGAAAACCCCTTCGCCACAACTCTGCGGCAGCCCTGGGCAGACAGACTGTACAATTTTGCACATAGCGCATTTTGGTGTCGTTAGAGATACGGGCAGTTCCGTGGCCGGAAAACTCCAAAGCCATTCTTGTGTGCGCCTTCGGGGGATGGGAGACAGTCTGGAATCATTCGTGGGCGAGGACTTGCTGCTCAGTTCAACTAATGATCAGCGAAGTCCGACCATCCGCGTTGGATTGCCTCACTCATCGGCGATGTGGAATGACATCTTAACGGAGCACAGCTTCCTGTAACCGCTGGAGCAGGCACTTCTGAAGCTCATCGCTGCGAATCGTCTGATCTTCGGTGCACACATTGTTCACGCGCGGTGGGAATCACGAATCAGGGGTACTCATGTCTACGCTGAAACCAAATCGCTCCTCGGAGCAGAGGTAAGAGCGTCGCTCGGGAACTGCTGCGAACAAAGTTTGGCGCAATGGACCTGGCGGGCAAGTCCAAGCTTTTTGAGCACCCAGATGCCGTACCAGTTGACGTCAACCTCGTACCACTTCAGACCGTGTCGGGCCGAGGTGGGATAAGCGTGATGGTTGTTGTGCCAGCCTTCGCCAAACGTGAGCAGCGCCACGCCCCAGTTGTTGGTCGAGCCGTCGCGGGTGGCAAAGCGCCGCGAACCCCACAAGTGCGTGGCCGAATTGACCAGCCAAGTGGCATGCAGGCCCACCACGGTGCGCAGGAAGATACCCCAGAGCAGGAGGGGGAGTCCGCCGAGAGCGAGCAGTACGGTTCCGAGCACGATCATCGGCACATAATGGTACTTCGTGATCCAGACGTGAAACTTGTCCTTGGCCAGGTCGGGGACGTAGCGGGCTAATGTGGAAGTGTCGTGGTGCATGGACTTGCCTATCAGGATCCAACCCATGTGCGCCCACCACTTGCCATCGCGTGGGGAGTGCGGATCGCCTTCCCGATCGGAGTATTGATGATGAATGCGGTGCGTCGCTACCCAGAGGATCGGGCCACCCTCGAGGGCGAGGGTGGCGCAAAGCGTGAGAAAGTACTCGAACCACTTAGGAGTCTTATAGCCGCGATGGGTGAGCAACCGGTGATAAGCCATGCCGATTCCCAGGCTCCCCGACACCCACCACAATAAGATCGAGACCAATAAAGCTTTCCAGGTAAAGAAGAACAGGGCCACGACGGCCCCCAAATGAAACACGCCCATGAAAAAAGCAGTTACCCAGTTAATTCCGTGCTCGCCCGACCGATTATCCGGCAGAACATCAAGTCGCATCGTGGCGCTCCTTCCCTATTTTCTTTCCCGCCGCCAGCGAACTGAAGCGAGACTGCACACGCGGCAGCAGACACCTCCCTCAGGCAAGCTTACCACCGAGCGGCGAAGACGCGCGCAAATTGTCTTGGGCTGCTTAAGGACCGCAGCCACGACCTACACCCGCGATGCATGCTAGACGCCGCCACCCTTCGGTGGGGGCTTGCGCCCGCGGACCGTGGCCCGGCCGAAACATCACGCTGACGCCGTACAGTCTCGCGGCCCGCGGCGCCGCCGCGCCCGCGTGAGGGACGCGGAAGGCCGGATCGCCACCCGACTCCGAAAGGCCGAGCAGGAAGTTCCGCGTGCGGAGTGTGCTCTCGAAGCCGTCCAATCGCAGCCGCCCTCCCCAGAACTGAACAATCGTCACGCGCACCTGTCTAACGAACGGGGTCTTGACCACCTCCACCGTGGATTGGAGCCCCAGGCTGGTGTCGCGATTGTGCACCGCAGACAGTAGAGCCGCGAAACGGGAAGGGGGTTGTTCGAGTGACGGGGCCGGCACAAACGAATTCTCCGACAAGTGGATCGTTGCCGTAGAAACCAGCGTGGTCTGCGCGGCGTGCTTTTGCATATGACTCAACTGTGCGGAGTGCGCCTGCGCACCCGCCGGCAGGGAACTGCTCAGGAGCAATCCGAGTGTTAAAAGGAGTCGTTTCTGCATCAGGAAAATTGGTTGCAACTTCCCTTCAATCCGTTTGCGGTCCAGTATCCCTGATCGAGCCATTGAGTGCAGGCCACTCGTGTTTATTTCTCGCGGATGACCGCCAGTGCCAGCAGCCAGTTTCCCGGCTGATTGCGTGATTGGCGGTAAACTGCTTCGTGGTAAGTCTACGGGGACACAGGAAGGTCGGCTGTTCAAGTTTGCACAGTTTATTGCAGGTCCTTTCGATTCAATTGCGCTCTTGGAGGCGGTGCCATGCAAGCTTTTCTAACCCAGTACAGCGCGCATGGTGATTCACTTTGTAAGTCCAGGCCATGTGTCTCTTGGTACCGCTCGTCGATCAGCAGCTGCATTTCTCGTGGAAACCTTCTTAACCGGTAATCGATGTCAGATAGGACCATATCCCTGACTTGCAGACAGGATATGACGCCAAGCGATCCGATCAAGACTGTCATGACGTCGCGCCTTTTCTCTTATAAGCACCTGGCCGCCGCCATGTTCTTTGGGCTCGCTTTGCGCCTGTTCTTTATCGTCCATTTTCCGTTCCATGCTGGCGACACGAAGTTTTACGAGGAACTCGCACGCAATTGGCTCGACCACGGTGTCTACGGCCTCTTCGTCGGGGGCCAATTGACTCCGGTGGATATGCGCATGCCCGGATATCCCGCGTTTCTCGCTGTTGTTTATGCGGTGGTCGGAAGAGCAAGAACCGCAGTGACAGTTGTTCAGGCACTGGTAGACCTGATGACCTGTTTCCTTACCGCTCTGATTGCGGCGCGCCTTGCACCCGCTTCCAAGCGAACTCTTGTCGCTACTGCTGCCCTGTGGACATCTGCGCTGTGCCCGTTTACAGCGAACTACACCGCTGTACTTCTTACGGAGGTTTTCGCGACATTTTTGACTACGCTGGCTGTACTCCTTTTTGTATTTGTTCTCGTCCATCCTTCCAGGGATCTCCCAGGTCGCTCCCTCGACACAACTGCAATTCTGTCCCGCGTTGGCTGGTGGCTCCTGGGAGGATTACTCGTAGGTGTGGGAACCCTGGTCCGCCCAGAAACACCTCTCCTGTTGGTGGCGGTCGGGCTTGTCCTAAGTGTCCGTTGGCGGCGCCGGGCAGATTGGTCGAAGTTGGCTCTGGCTGGGTCGTGGATGGCCGTGGGTTTACTCCTGCCCTTGGTGCCCTGGGCTGTGAGGAACGCTCGCACATCCGGTCGTGTCGAATTTCTCGCTCCACGTTATGCGGAAACGCAGGGGGACTTTATCCCTCGGGGCCTCTACGCATGGACTCAGACCTGGATGGTGCGTTTCCGCGATGCTTACGTCCTACCATGGAAGCTGGGGAAGGAACCGATTCGCACTGAAGCGCTACCCGGTTCTGCGTTTGACTCTGAAACGGAACGCGCCCGCGTTGAAGCACTGTTGAGCCACTACAACAGGGACTTAAAAATGACGCCAATGCTTGATCAAGAATTTGCGAGTCTGGCAAGCGAGCGGACAGCGCGGCATCCCCTGCGCACGTACGTTTTCATCCCCATTTCGAGGGCGTGGATGATTTGGTTCACGCCTCGAGTCGAATTGCTGCCTTATTCGGGAGAGCTCTGGCCGCCCGGCGAGAAATGGCGAAGTAATGGGATGGACTTCGGTGTGACGTCAGGATTCGAACTCCTGAACATTGTCTACCTCGGGTTGGCGATTGCGGGCGCGTGGCGCTGCCGCAACCACCCGGGATTGGCATTCTTGATGATGTTTCTGGTTATCCGCACCGCTTTCTTGACGCAATTGCAGACTGTCGAGCAGCGCTACGTAATCGTTTGTTTTCCAGTGGTATTGGCGCTCAGTGCTGTAGCGTGGGCAATCCCTCGACCGAACACTGCGGTGGCCAACCACAACGCGCCTGCGCTCCCCCTGACGGCTTTCCAGCCAATCAATCGACGAGACGGTCCGCAACGGCCCTAGCCTTCCAAGAGAACGCAGCGGAATTCTTCTGTTCCCTAGTCGAATCGCAAATCCTTGCCAGCAAAGGAAACGATGGTAGGAGCCGGGGGATCGAACCCGCGCCGGCACAAATCCGCGCTGGGCGAGGATGGGGCAGCCGCGTCAGGCCCAACGGTGTGCTATCCCTCGAGGGGGAGAAGAACTTGCCCAGCCCCGGTTGCGGCCCTTCCGCCCAATTCCCGCCGTCCGGTGCAAAATGTTAGAAGCGGCTTAGGATGGAAACTGTTCCCTATTGAACAGATTTTAAACGAATGAGCCCGGTAGGTTGGTACTTGCGCTGGAGCGCAATCGAAGAGTCGGTGGCTCCATCGGAACATGGGATCCCAGAAAAAGCGCGCCTTCGATCCGCAAGCCTTTCTGGAGTCAGCCGGAGTGGCGAGAAGAGCTGCGGAGTTTCGGAGAAGAGAGACGATCTTCTCTCCAGGGGACGCCTCCGAGAGTGTCATGTACATCCGAAAGGGGGGTGTGAAGCTCTCGGTGGTCAATGAGACTGGCAAGGAAGCCGTCGTGGCGATCTTGGGCCCCAGCGACTTTTTCGGTGAGGGGTGCATGACAGGTCAGACGATTCGTGTGGGAACGGCTACCGCAATTACATCGACCACCGTACTCGTCATCGAAAAGAACGAAATGGTGCGCGCGCTCCATGAGGAACATGAGTTCTCCGATCATTTCATCGCTTACATGCTTGTACGGAACATCCGCGCCGAGGAGGATCTGATCGACCAGCTCTTCAACTCCAGTGAGAAGCGTCTGGCCAGCACACTCTTGATGCTCGCTCATTACGGCCAGCAGGACCAGCCCCAGCGGGTACTTCCGAAAGTCACACAGGAGAGGCTGGCGGAGATGATCGGCACAACGTGCTCACGGGTCAATTATTTCATGAGAAAATTCAGGAAACTGGGCTTCATCGAGTACAACGGCAAACTCACAATCAACCGATCCCTTCTGACTGTCGTCCTGCACGACTAAGACGTCGCGGCTTTCGGCGACTATCTGCGTCACAAGCATGCTTATGACCGTGGATGTTTGTGAGCAGGCACGTCGGAGAGAAATCCGCGTCAGTGAGAGAGACTTCCGCACCCATCCGACAATATTGGTTTCACGAGCCAACTTGGCACGCACCCAAACTCCTGCATCTGACTCGTCCGGGAAAATTGGACCGTGAAGAGAGCGCCCGCTCGTATTCCATTGCTCACCGACCAGGTGCTCAAAAACTATCTGGGTATTTCGGATTATTCAACAAAGAAGCGGTGCCGGCAGACCTTTGTGGACTGGATTGGAAACCCGCTACAACACCGTGTGCAATTCAGAACAGACTACAAGCTATGTCTCTGCCAGGATTCTGCCCGGGGTGGCGGTATTTCGACTCGGGAAAAAGTATTTGCCACTTCCAAATATTCCTGACATCTCAGGAATCGGAGTTCATATGAATCGGGGTTTGCGACAGGCAAAATGGGTCTTGGCTCTAGGAGTCGCCGTCACGACGTTGGGTACGCCGAAAGTCGCTGCGGCGAATCAGTCGCAGGAAGACCGCGACCAAAATCGCAACCATGACTACACCTACGGGAACAACCAAGACTATCTGGAGGGCTTACGACACGGCCAGGACGATCGTGACCACAACCGGGATCACCAATATCGCCGGCGCGCGTACAACGATGCCGACCGCCGCGCCTACGAGTCCGGTTACGACCAGGGCTACAACCGCCGCGACAGATATGACCGTAATGCCTACGGCAATTACAGCGGAAGAAATGGACGATACGAAGACTTCCGCAATGCAGCCGACCAGACCGGCTTTCAGGATGGCCTGAACCAGGGCGCGTACGACCGCCAGACACGCCACAGTTTCCGTCCAACTAAGGGTGGTAACTACAAGAGCGCGAATCGAGGCTACAACTCCAGTTTCGGCGACAGAAATCAGTACAAACAGATGTACCGACAGGCTTACCAGCGCGGATACCAGCAGGGCTACAACGAGTGGAGGTAATCCTTTGTTCGTCTGCAGCAACCCTCGAAGCGGTTGCGCACCACCAACGCTATCGAGCGGTGGTTCGTCGAGGTGCGCTGCCGCACGCGGCCGATAGTCATGTTTTATAACCAGGATAAACAAACTCTAGCGACGGGTATTGGGTTTGGAATCAGGGCGCGAAATAAAATTGGATGAAAGCTTTGAATCGTTCTTCAGCACATAGGTCAAACTGTTCGTTTAGGAGATCTCTATGACCACGAATTCCCGCATTCGATTGATCGTTTGTGGATTTCTGATTACTTCTGTTGCCGCTTGGGGCTCGCCCGGCCGTTCCGATGAAATTCAGCAAAGCGCCTCGAGTCAGGTCAAGCCACTGGACCTTAGGTCCACGCTCCAGGTAAACATGGTGAGCCGTACGGCGCGGGCAGTGAACTATAGACACCGCGGCGAAGCCACCAAGATAGATTTCGCCGGCACGGAGCTGATGCCCAACGCCAAGGGCGAAGCCAAGGTGCAGAGCAAGCGCGGGGCCATCAAGATCAAAGTTGAATTTGAGGGACTTCAGACCCCCGACACTTTCGGCCATGAGTATCTCACCTACGTCTTGTGGGCGATCTCGCCCGAAGGCCGGTCAATAAACCTGGGCGAAGTATTATTGGGCGGGAACCACCGCAGCAAGCTGGAGGTCACCACGGAACTTCAGGCGTTCGCCATGATCGTGACCGCGGAACCCTATTATGCGGTGCGGCGCCCCAGCAACCTGGTCGTGCTCGAAAACGCGATCCGCCCGGACACGGTCGGTGCGACGGAAGCGGTAAACGCCAAATATGAACTGATCGAGCGAGGGGGCTACATCCCCACGGGCTATAATTTCGACCCGGTGGTCCTGAATCCCCATTTGCCGCTGGAATTCTTTGAAGCGCGCAATGCCCTGCGCATCGCTCAATCGGAGGGGGCCGAGGAGTACGCCACAACGAGTTATGCGAACGCT
>JBGPZW010000192.1:0-5465 GCA_041493955.1 Terriglobia bacterium | reverse complement strand
GTTGTCCGCGTGCGCGTCACGCCCCGCGAGCTAATGGAGCGGTCGTTCCAGCTCCTGGGCAGCCGGTTGCGCGGGATCATTCTCAATGAGGCCTCACTCTGCTGGGATTCGTACCACCGCTACCTGGCCCACTACTACGGTCCGCGATCCAAGTAGCCCGGTAACGGTGTGGCCTCGGAGAGCTCGAATCCATGCCCCCGGTTCGAGCCGCGTGAGGTCACACCGGAACAATGGGTGGCGCATTCGCTCGAGCCGACGCGGGCCGACCGGCAAAACCTCGCCGAGGAGATTCGGCTCCCCGCTGGCAGGATGACCCGCAATGGCTGCGGAGACCCCACAAAACGTTCTAGCGGCTGATCAGCTGCACCGTGCGCCGGACGACTCTCGAGCGACTCGCGCTCCCGAACCGGCCGCGGTCGCGGGCGAATTGGCACGCGCGATTCCGAACGAGGACAACCAACTTTACAGGCGCTCCTCTCACTTCCTGGGCGGGCAGATCGTTCTATTCCTACTGGGCTTCGTCTCCTTTCCCATCCTCGCGCGCATCTTCTCGGTCGCCGAGTACGGCTTGATCGCCCTGGTCCTCAACACCATTTCGGTGGCCGCAGTTCTTTCCAAGTTCGGTCTGCAGCACTCGGTGCAGCGGTTCTACAAAGAAAAAGCGATTTCACCGGTACCCGGAGCGCTGCGACGGTATTACTCGAGCCTGTTCCTGGGTGGCGGAGGGATCGGGCTAGCCGTGACCACGCTGTTCCTGCTCGGCCTCTGGCTGGTGCCGGCCAAGCTGCTCGGCACGCACTTGCATCAGCTGCTGGGCTACGCCTCAGCGCTAATTTTCATCCGTGCGACCGCCTCGATCATCAACAGCCTTCTTCAGGTCGAGGGAAATACCAAGGCTTTCAATGTCCTGCAACTGAGCACCAGGGCCGCGACCGTCGCCGTCACCGTCCTGCTGCTGCTGACTTGGAAGGCCACCCCTAGCGTCTTTTTCCTGGGCATGATTGTCGTCGAAGCGGCCGCGGTGCTGGTCATGCTGCCCTACCTGCGGCGCCGCCGTGTCCTCGCCGCCGCGGATTTCCATCTGGAGGCCCTGAAAGTTTCCCTGGCCTTTGGATTTCCCATGATGATCACGGAGATCTGCTACTTGCTGCTCGATTCCGGCGATCGGTTCCTCGTGCAGGGTTACCTGGGCGCGCAGGCGCTGGGCTACTACGCCGCCGCCTATAACATCTCGGGCTACGTGCGTGACTCACTGGCCAACCCTCTAGGTTTGGCGTTCTTCCCCCTCTGCATGGAATTGTGGGTCACCAAGGGCAAAGAGGAAACCCAGGCGTTCATCAGCCGGAGCATGGACCACTTCGTTCTGGCCGGCGTGGGGCTAGTGTGCGCGGTGAGCGTGACCTCCCGCGACGCCATCAACATCCTGGCCTCCCCCAAGTTCTCGGAGGCTCATCGGCTGCTGCCGTTTCTCCTGATCGGCCTGCTGGTCAGTTCGCTGGCGATGTTCCTGAAGGTCGCGCTGCTGATCCACAGGCGCACGCTCATCATGGTGCGGGTGGTGTTTGTGGCCTGCCTGGTGAACGTGGCCATGAACGTAATTTTGCTGCCGCGGATCGGGCTGCTGGGCGCGGCCATCGCCACCCTGGTTAGTTACGCCCTGATGACCGGGCTTTTCGCGTGGGAATCCCTCAAGCTGTTGCCGCTAAGGATCGAATGGGTGGCTTGGGGGCGGTATGCCCTGGTCGGCCTGGGAAGCTGGGCGGTGGTCACGCAATTCTCGATCGAGAATGTCTTTGTGGACCTAGCGGCAAAGGGAACGCTGTGCCTGACGCTCTATCTCGGCACGCTCTGTCTGTTGGACGCGAAGGTGCGCAGCCTGACCGCGACACTGTTCCGCGTTCTGACCGGACGCCGGCGTGCGAGTCCGCTCCCCAATCTCTCGCCCGCGGGAAAGAGTTGAAGGACACAGGCTGAGAGGCTGCAAAGGATGGAACTAAATATGCCAATCGCGATGATCCTGGGATTGCAGGGTGGTATTCCCATCTTGCTGTATGTAGGAGGCATGATCGCCTTTCTGCTGGCCGCCTGCTGGCGCCCGCAGCTCGGGTTGTATTTCCTGGTGACCTTGCTGCCGCTGCAAACGGTTCGCTACCACCTTCACGAATACGTCCTGGGAGATCAGTTTGTTGACGTCGTTCTGCTGGGGATTATTCTCGGGCTGCTCTTCCGCCGGGATGGCACGGGCTTCATCAAAACCCCGCTGACCCGGTACTTCGTCCTGCTGGGCGTGTTCCTCTACATCTCATTGTGGATGGGCTCGAGCTACCTAGGCGCGGCGAACCCGCTTTCGATTTCCGATCCCCGCGTTTCAGACTGGAAGAATTATCTAGAGTTGCCTTTGTTGTTCGTGGTGGTGGCGAGCACCGTGCGCGACACCAAGCAGATGAAGATCCTGATCCTGCTGATGGGCCTGTCCTTTCTGATGGTCAATCGCAGTTTCTACACCACGGTCAACGACCGCGACTTTTCTACCTTCAGCTATGACGTCCGCGATGCCGGCGTGGTGGGCTACGCCGGGGTGAACGGCCTGGCAGCTTTTGAAGCCCAGTTCATGTTGTTTCTCCTCAGCATCTACACGTTTCAGAAACAGAAGTGGATCAAACTGGGAATCCTGGGAGTCGTCCTTACGGGGATCTACTGTCTGCTCTACAGCTTTTCCCGCGGCGGTTATCTGGCTTTCCTCGTGGGTCTGATGTTTCTCGGGATCTTGAAGGAACGCAAGATCCTGTTGGCCATGTTGGTCCTGCTGATCGCTTGGCAAGTGCTTCTGCCCACGTCCGTGCAGCAGCGCGTCTCCATGACCTACGACCAGCACGGGCAGCTCGACGCGTCTGCCCAGACGCGCGTTGATTTGTGGCAGGACGCGATGACACTGTTCCGCGATAACCCGGTCCTAGGCACCGGCTTCAACACCTATGCCTACCTAGGCCGCGTGGGCTATTACACGGACACCCACAACTATTATCTGAAGGTTATGGTGGAAACAGGCGTGATCGGCTTACTGCTGTTCCTCTGGCTGGTCTGGCGGATGTTCGCACTGGGTTTTCGCCTCTTCCGGACCGCTGAAGATCCATTTCTGCAGGCTCTCGGCCTGGGATTCGCGGTGATGATGATCGGCGCGGTCGTACTGAATCTGTTCGGCGACCGCTGGACCTACATGCAGGTCAATGGCTTCCTCTGGGTTCTGCTGGGCTGTGTGGTCCGCGGGCAGATGATTCTCCAGCGCGCGCAGCAGGAGACGGAGACCGTGGTCACCCCCATCCCCGCTCTGCAAACTCACGCCAGCCGCCCAAGGCTGGCCTGATGCGCCGCCACTCCGCGGCTGCAACGATGAAGAGCGTTGTGGACATCGCCGAACCCACGCCGGGCGTTCGTTGCCAGGCTTTGAGGCGTCCCACCCCGGCAGAGGTTGCGTCGCGATCTCCTTCCGCGCGGGGAGGTGACGGCAAGCCGCACATCCTCTTCGTGATCGACGAGCTCTGCGAGATGGGAGGGGCGGAGCGCGTTCTGCTCAACATGATCCGCCTCTTGCCCCGCGAACGGTTCCGCTGTTCCCTGGTCACCTTCAACACCGAGCCGAGCCTGGGCATCTTCGAGAGTTTTCCCTGCCCCTGGCACCTCTATCCGCTGCGCCGCACCTATGATTGGAATGCCCTGCGAGTGGCGGCACAGATCCGGCGGCTGATTCATTCCGAGCACGTGAGCATCGTACACACGTTTTTTGAAACCTCTGACCTGTGGGGCGGCCTGGTGGCCAAGTTGAGCGGCTGTCCGATCCTGATTTCGAGCCGCCGCGACATGGGGATCCTGCGCCGGCCGATGCATCAATATGCCTATCGACTACTCAACCCGCTGTTTGATTGCGTGCTGACGGTGTCCGAAGAAGTGCGCGGGTTCTGTCTCCGGCACGATCGCCTGCCGCCGGACAAGGTCGTGACGCTCTACAACGGCATCGAGATGAGAAAGGCCACGAACTCGGCGAGCCCTGCGGCGCTTCGCGCTTTGCTGGGTCTCGACGGCGCCTCACAAATCGTTTCGACCGTGGCGCATGTGCGTCGCGTGAAGGGTTTGGACATTTTCATCCGCGCGGCGGCGGCAGTCTGCCGTGAATTCCCGCGCGCTGCTTTCCTGGTGATCGGCGACAACCACGAGCCGGCACACTTCAGCGAGCTCGAGCAACTGACCGCCTCGCTGGGCCTGGCGGACAACGTCAGGTTCCTGGGCCCCTCCGAGCAGGTCTTCCCCTTGCTGCAGATGAGCGACGTCTTCTGTCTACCCTCGCGCAGTGAGGGCTTCTCCAATGCCCTGGTGGAGGCCATGGCCTGCGGCCTGCCCTGCGTGGCCACGCGGGTGGGCGGCAACGCCGAAGCGCTCTCCGACGGGGAGAACGGTTTCCTGGTCGCGCCCGAGGATGTGGAGGGGACCGCGGACCGCATCCTGACGCTGCTGCGCCAGCCGGAGCGCGCGCAGCGCATGGGCCACGCCGCACGCCAGGTCGCCGAAGCAAAGTTCACGCAGGAAGCGATGATGCGAAATCTGGTAGGGGTCTATGAACGTCTCCTGGATGCCAAGCAGCGTTAACCTACGCCACGCCGCTGAAGTGGCGTTCTGGATTGCGGCGAGCCTGCTGTTCTACGTGTATGCCGGCTACCCGCTGCTGCTCGCCGCGCTCGCGATGTTTTTCCGCCGGCGCCGCCCCGAGCCGGGTTATCAGCCGACGCTGTCCGTGCTGATTGCAGCTCACAACGAAGAAAACGGCATTGCCAAAAAGCTCGAGCAGACGCTTGCCCTCGACTACCCGGCCGACAAGATGGAAGTCCTGGTGCTCTCGGACGGCTCAACGGACCGCACCGATGAAATCGTGCAGTCCTTCACGGATCCGCGTGTGCGGTTGGCGCGCGTGGAGCCCCGGCGCGGCAAGACCAATGCCCAGAATTTTGGCGTCCGCCGGGCGCACGGCGAAGTGTTGATTTTCTCCGACGCTACAACGGTCTATCACCCGCAGGCGCTGCGCTACCTCGCGTGCAACTACCAAGATCCCCATGTCGGCGCGGTGAGCGGCCGCTACCAGTACTTTGACCCCGCCGGCAACTCACCGACCGGCTTGGGCACGATGGCCTTTTGGAACTACGAGAATTTGATCAAGACATTCCAATCGCGCATCCGCACCATCACCGGCTGCTGCGGCTGCATCTACTCGGTGCGCCGCGCCGCGTACACCGAACTCGCGCCGGATATCATCAGCGACCTAGTGCAGCCGCTCTGGGTGATCCAGAAAGGCTACCGCGTGGTGTTCGAGGACCGCGCGCTGGCTTACGAAGAGACCACGCAGTCCACCGCCGAGGAGTTCTCCATGCGGGTGCGCGTGGTCACCCGCGCGATGCGCGGGCTGCTGAGTGTTCCGG
>JBGPZW010000043.1:0-22685 GCA_041493955.1 Terriglobia bacterium | reverse complement strand
CGCCTATGCCAGCCAGTACATCCCCGGTGCGCCTTCGGAAGAAAACGTTCGCAAGGGCGGGCAGGCCATTGCCGAATTCCAGGACGTCCTGCGCACCGACCCGAACAACCTCTCCGCCACCGATGGGATCGGCTCCCTTCTCTACCAGATGGCCGCCACGCCCTTCACCCCGGCGAAGTTCGAGGAGTCGAGGAAGTACCATCTGAAGCATATCGCCGTCAAACCCGATGACCCGGAGCCGTATTACTGGGTGGGCGTGATTGATTGGACGCTGGCGTTCCGCGGCAATGCCGACCTGCGTGCCGTCTACAACATCTCCAATCCGCGCAAGCAGGTGAAGGACGACCAACCGCTCCCTCCCAAGGTTCGCGAGGAGTACGTCGCCAAATACGGCTCCATCGTGGACGACGGCGTTCAGCGCCTGAAGAAGGCAATTGACCTACGGCCCGACTACGAAGACGCCATGGCCTATCTCAACCTGCTCTACCGCCGCAAGGCCGACCAGGTCGAAAGTCTCGAAGAGCGTGAGAACCTGCAAAAGCAAGCTGACGCGCTGGTGGAGAAGGTCAAGGAGATCAAGCAGCGGAAGATGGAATCCACGGCAAGGTCTTAACTTGCAAAGCTTTGCGCCGGCTGGGCCCCATGGCTCAGCCGGCATTTTGTTTCTGAGTTGTAGCCGCCCGGCGAAGAATCCTTCCCCCCGTTGTCCTGGGGCACTAGAATAGACTGGCGATGTCTCCCGAACGAAAGCTGCAGTTGAGGTCGGACCGCGCCGACCGCGCGCTCCAGGCCCGTTTTGCGGAGCTCCTCGATAAAGTGCGCCAGAGCCGTCCCGCCGTGGACGTGGATCTGCTGCGCAGCGCCTATGAGTTCGCCGCCGAGCAGCACCGCTCGCAGGTGCGCCAGTCGGGCGAGCCCTTCCTCTCCCATCCGCTCGAGGTGGCACACATCCTGGCGGACATGAGGCTCGATGTCACCACGCTATGCGCCGCTCTGCTCCACGACATCGTCGAAGACACCCGCATTCCCCTTTCCCAGATCACCGAACGCTTTGGCGCTGACACCGCGCGCTTGGTCGAAGGCGTCACGAAGATCAGCCGCCTCGACCTGCTCGGTTCCGAAGCCCGCCAGGCCGAAAGCGTCCGCAAAATGCTGCTGGCCATGGTCAATGACGTCCGCGTGGTCGTGGTCAAGCTCGCCGATCGCCTCCACAATATGCGCACCCTCAGCTTCCTCCCGCCCGACAAGCAGGAGCGCATTGCCCGGGAAACGCTCGATCTCTACGCCCCCATCGCCCACCGGCTCGGCATGGGCTTGATCCGTGGCGAGCTCGAAGACTTGGCCTTCAACTACCTCGAACCCGCCGCCTATCTCGAATTCCAGAAGCGCCTGGCGGACAAGAGCAAGGTCTTCGAGAAGTTCCTTCACGAGGTCCAGAATACGATCCGCACCACACTGGTCGAAAACGGCGTCCCCGCCGAGGTCGAAGGCCGCATCAAGCGCATCTATTCGATTCACCAGAAAAGCCAGCGCCAGCAGCGCACTCTCGATCAGATCTACGACCTGCTGGCCATCCGCGTCATCACCGATACGGTGCGCAACTGTTACGCCGCGCTCGGAGTCATCCACCAGATCTGGCGCCCGGTTCCCGGCCGCTTCAAGGACTACATCGCCATGCCGCGGCCCAACCTCTACCAGTCGCTGCACACCACCGTGATTCACGCCGGGCAGCCCTTCGAGGTGCAGATCCGCACCCAAGAGATGCACCGCATCGCCGAGCAAGGTGTCGCCGCGCACTGGAAATACAAGGACGGTAAAGAAATCTCCGAGGCCGACGACCGCCGCATCATCTGGATGCGCCAGTTGATCGAGTGGGTCAAGGATATGCAGGAGCCGAGCGACTTTCTCTCCACGCTCAAGGTGGACCTCTATCCCGTGGAGGTGTACGCCTTCACGCCCAAGGGCCGCGTCCTGGAGCTGCCCCGCGGCGCCACGCCGATCGATTTCGCCTATGCCATCCACACGGAGGTCGGCCACCAGTGTGTCGGCGCTAAGGTCAACGGCCAGATCGTGCCCCTGCGGCATTCGCTGTCGAATGGTGACGTCGTCGAAATCCTTACGCAAAAGGGCCACGCTCCCAGCCGCGACTGGCTCAGCTTCGTCCACACCTCCCGTGCCCGCAGCAAGATTCGCCATTGGATCAACCTCAACGAGCGCCGCCAGGCCACGGAGGTCGGCCGCCGCCTGCTCGAGCGCGAGGCACGCCAGTTCGGGCGCAGCCTGAAGAGAATCCCGGAAGCGGACCTGCTGCGCGTGGCCGGTGAGTACGGCTGCGCCAAGCTCGACGATCTCTTCGCCGAGCTGGGCTACGGCAAATACTCGGCGCGGCAGGTCTTGAGCAATGCCCTCGGCCAGCCGCTGGTGGAAAAGCCGGAAGCAAAGCCACCCAAACTGGTCTCCACCGTCAAGCGCATGTTGGGGATTCACGATTCGGCGGTGCTGGTGCGCGGGCATGGCGACCTGATGGTGTATCGCGCCAAATGCTGTAACCCCATCCCCGGCGACAACATCATCGGCTACGTCACGCGCGGTCGCGGTGTCGCCGTGCATAACACCGCCTGCCCCAACGTGGAAAACCTGCTCTATCAGTCCGAGCGCCGCATTGCCGTGGAATGGTCGGGCTCGGCCGAAGCCATTTTCCCCGTCACCCTGCTCGTCCGCACCCAGGACCGCCCCGGCATGCTCGCCGACATCACCTCGGTCATCAGCGAAGCGGGCTCGAACATCCGCACGCTCGACAGCCGCGCCGAAAAGCTCCACGCGCGCGTCGAGGCGACCCTTGAGATCACCGACCGCAAGCAGCTCGAACGCATCCTCGCCAACATCAAGAAAATCTCGGGCGTCTTCGGCGTCGAGCGTGTCTATTACCCCCAAAGCCGCTAATCAGTTTGCGGGCTGCGGCGCCCGGGAGAGCGGCCACCTTGTAAGGACACTGCTTGCACGACAACCGCAATGGCTCAAGTTGGTTGATTCTCCCGGCACATCCGGTTTTTTCCGCGCCGGTTCATCGTTACAATGAACTGGATGCTCCTCCCTCTCTTTCCGTCCCTGCGGCACTTACGCGGCTCGATTCTCGCCCTGGCGCTCACTGCGGCGCTGGCCCTGGTGTTTACGCCAGCCTGCAAGCGCGTTCATCGCACCGATACGCGTCCCCTCGACCAGGCCGGCATGTGGTTCAACAGCGTCGAGGAGCTCCGGCGCATGGACATCACCGACGCAGAGGTCGCCGAACTGGCCAAGGCTCGCAAGGCCGGGCTTTCCGATGCGGCCTGCCTCGAGCTGATGCGCATGGCCCGCACCCGCAAGCAGCCCTTCGCCTCCGGCGAGGCCATTGCCAACTTCCGTCGCGTGGATGTCAGCGAAACCACTATCCTGGAGCTGGCGCGGCTCGATCAAATGGGTCTCTGGGTCGGCGAAGCGCAGGCCATGCGCCTGGCCGGTTTTTCCGATCAGGTACTGCTCGCCGTGGCGCGCCGCCGCGCCGCGGGCCAGCCCGTGCTCTCCGGGCCGGCGCTCACGCAGCTCAAGAACGCTGGATGGAACGAGGCGGATGCGCTCGGCCTGATCGACCGCGGCACCACCGACGAGCAGGCCGCGCAGATGGTCGCTGCGCACCAGCGCGCCATCACGCCTTCGGGCTTTGTACGCCAGCGCGGCCGCCGCCCCCGTTAGTCTCTTTGACCCCTGGGCGTGCGCCCGCTAGAATCTGAAAGCCTTGATCCCCAGCTCCCCACTGCGCGCAACCGGCGCGGCCCTCGTCTTCAGCGGGTTGCTGTTTCTCTCTGCCTGTGCCGTGCCCCTGGCCCCGGGCTACCGCGTCGAGCAAGAGCAGTTCGAGGTGCGCTACGTCACTGGTGCGCCGCCGCTTCTCCGTGTTCGCGCCAGCTATGAGCTGCGGAACATCGGCAACCGTGACCTCAGCTTTATCGACGCGACCCTTCCCGGCGAACGCGACCTCGGCCGGCAGAACTTGCGCGTCTCCGTGGATGGCCGCGAGGTCTCCGCTCAGCCAACCTCCGGCGCAGGGGATCAGCTCGTTCGCATCCTTCTTGATCCCCCCTGGCCGCAGAAGCAGCGCCGCCGTCTCCTCCTCGAGTATGATCTGGCTCCCGCGCCACCCGGCTCCTCTCTGGTTGCCGTTAACGATGGCTCCTTTCACACTCGTGATGCGGCTGGATTTCCTGCGCTGCGTCCCCCGAAGGGATTTCTGACCACAGGCGGCGAGCGGCCTAAAGAGATCCGCCTGGCGGTGCAAGTGCCCGCTGATTTCCGCGTCTTCGCCGCTGGCCGCGAGAATGGCTCGCGTCGCCAGGGCAGCGACACCGTGCATCGCTTTCGTATTCCCCAGAAGGATTTCGTGCCCTTTGTGGTCGCCGGGCGCTACCTGGAGCAGCCCGTGACCGCCGCGGCCGGTGCAGTTCTCTTCTGGACCTTTGAGCCGCTCCCCGCCCAGCAAGCTCAGACCGCCGGGACGCGACTTGCCGGGACGTTTGAAACCTTTCGGGCAACCTTTGGCCCGCTCGGCAAGGGCAATTCGCCCGTGCGCGTGATCGAAACGCCCGCGCGATTGGGCGAGCGTTTCTCCGCCGCCGAAGAAGTCGCTGGCGCGGCCGAGCCCGGAGTGGCTCTGCTCGAACGTCAGGCCTTTGCGCTCGGGGCCACGAGCGACGCTTTCCTCGATCAGGCCGAGCACGAGCTGGCGCACACCTGGTTTGGCCTGCTCATCGCTCCGCGCCAGGAAGCCGCTCTCGTCCTGGGCGAGGGGCTCTGCGACTATGCGGTTCTGGTCGCCGCCGAAGCGCGGAGCGGCGAAGTTGAACGGCGCCGCCGGGTCGTCGCTCTGCTGCGCCGTTACGATGAAACCCGCGCGCGGGCTAGTGAAAAACCTCTCCTCGCGCCCGCTTCGGAATTCACACCTTCGCAGCGCGACGTCGCCTCCTACAAAGCAGCTCTGTTCTATGTCGCCCTCGAAGATCAGTACGGCAAGGAAAACGTCCGCCGCGCCCTAGCGCATCTGGTCAGCAGCCTCCGCTTCAGTCAGGTGGCAGACGAAGAGCTACGCGCCGCCCTCGAGCAGGAGACCAAGCAGGACCTCTTCGCCCCCTTCCGTATGTGGCTGAATCAAAAGGGTATTTCAGCAGAATTCCGTGCCCGCTACCAGGAGAGGATCGAGCCCAAGAACTGAAATCGCGCACGAGTGAGGTGAACGTGAGAGACGTCATCGCAACCGACCGCGGGCCCAAGGCCATCGGCCCCTATTCGCAGGCCATCAAGGCCAACGGCTTTGTTTTTATCTCCGGTCAGATCCCGCTCGACCCGCGCACCCAGCAACTCGTCGAAGGCGACATCGCCGGGCAGACTGAGCGCGTGCTCGAAAACCTGAAAGGCATTGTCGAGGCCGCCGGATCGTCGCTCGCTCGCACGGTGAAGACCACGGTCTTCCTGAAGGATCTCGGCGACTTCGCGGCCATGAACGAGGTTTACGGCCGCTATTTCCCCTCCAGCCCGCCGGCCCGCGCCACCGTGGAGGTCTCGCGTCTCCCCCGTGACGTTCGCGTCGAAATCGAACTCATCGCCCTGGCCTAGCTTGACCCCCTCGGGAGCCAGCGGCTATCATGGTTGTGTTGTTTCCCACCTTTTTCGGCCGGGGGCCTGTAGCTCAGGTGGTTAGAGCGCACGCCTGATAAGCGTGAGGTCGGTGGTTCGAGTCCACCCAGGCCCACCATTCCCTTCTTTTCGGTCCTTGGGCCATCAGGTCTGAGCGTTTTGTGCATTTGCTTCGCGCTGGTGGCCTAGTCCATGTAGATGACTGGATGCGAACACTTTTTTCGGGGTGAATACGCTCACCGTGGCGGCGTTCGCCTTCAATAGTCTCTCACGAAGCCAAACGAGGATCAGAAGACTCCGTGAACCGTTTCGTTTTCTCTCCGCTCAGTGTAAATTCCTCAGTCTGGCCTCTGCTTCTCGGAGACCGTCATATGTTCAACCATCTAGCGCAGGGCAGAGCCACGTGGTATGCAGCTATCATCTTAGCTGCGACAATTATATTTGCCCTGCTCTGGCCCTATTCCTCGCCCGCAACTCCTCGGTGGGAGGTTTGGGTCATAGACGAAAGTGGGCATCCAGTGCAAGGCATGACCGTTCGCCTGAGCTGGCAAGACTATTCAGGGGAAACCGAGGGGCACGAAGAAGACTTGCTTACAGGCGAAAACGGATATGTCGTTTTTACAGCAAGGACCTTCAGGGCATCGGGACTCCGCCGACTTGTTGGCACGATCCTTTCAGCCCGGGCCGGGGTTCACGCGAGCTTTGGGCCGCACGCGTTCGTATTTGCCTTCGGCCAAGGGTTTGAGGGAGGTGCTGTGAGCGGTAAATATGTAACGAACTGGACTGGCGAGCCTTCTGAGATGCAATCCCGAATTGTTGTTAAGCCCATCCGCTAACTGGCGCCCCCAGCAGTCCTAAGATCGTCGACTAGTGCCCACCATTATTTCTCTCGCTGGTGGTTTACGCGGGGCGGTCATTCGGCAACCATTTCCAGGACAGCGCCCCCATCAGTGTGAATCTGCTCGACGGGATGCCCCGGCCGGCTGAAGAGCTCAAGAGGTGGAGTCGCTCTCGCACAAACCAGGGGTTCTCGTCCGCGCACAATTTTGCGGCCTTGTTTTTCGCTATCTGGTTTTCGCAGGCGGGCTTGACCAACGCAGCTAGTTGAAAGCGAGGCATATATTTTGACGTGAACGCAGCGGTCGAAGCTACGTTCAGTCTGCGTACATTTGAACCAGAATCTGAACAGGGTGCTGAACCAGCTCATTTCTTCCCCGTTCAGCTCTATCCGCGGCGGACTTCAAGGGGATCGCCATTGAGCGTACCTGCCGGGCCAATGTCCGCGTGTGGGTGCTTCGCCCTGTGTCTCCCAAGGTTCCATCGATAGATTACCCACGCGATGAGAAGTGGGACAGAACCGGCGAGGGGCGCTCGCAGCGCCGTCGAAGGAGGAAGGGCTCCCATGATGGCGACGGAGAGGGCGAATATCGTGAGGGCCGTCCGGTCTACCAGTGTGGCCCGCACTCGGCGTGGCGGGATGAATCTCCACAATACGGCGATGATCAAGATGCTATAAATGGCCAACAGAGCGGCTTCGGGGCGGGTGATTCCATGGGGGCGAGCAGGAGCAGCGGAGGGAGGAAAGATCGTGTAAAAGATACCCCCGCTCGCGCCTCGAAGGAAAAAGAAGCCCGGAATAAATCCTCCCCATCGCTCAGCGGTCGCAAACATGATCGTTGTCGCCACAGCCAGTTCAGCCCAGGCGATTAGAGGACCCATGAAGTGGTGTGTTGGCGCTTCTGAAAACAACCGGGCAAATCCTATCCCCGCGAGAATGAACACGAGAAAGCCGCCGACAAGTTCGCCCGCTATGAGGAACCCGTTTTTGACTTGTTGTCCGACAGATCGCTTGCGTGATTCCACGGTGCTCCTTCGCCTGGAACCCCACCCGAGACTAGGGCAAGGATACATCTCCCTTCAATCTAACGAAAGAGGAGGTATCAAGCTGGTGAATCCGACTATCCGCTGCGTGCCACGACAGCAGCAGGCAGCGCGATGGTGGGCGTACATTCACGTTGTGAGTCCCGCCCTTTGCGCGAGTGTCAGCTCCGCAGGCAGAAAAGCTCTAAAACCGTCAAGTAAGGCTCACCATCCCTTTTCCTTTTTGTCTTGTGAAGCAGTCATTCGCCCACCATTTCGAGCACAGCGCCCCCATCAGTGTGAATCTGTTCGAGGGGATGCCCCGGCCGGCTGAACTCGAGCGTGGCGCGCGCCAGGCTGTTGTTGGCCACCTCGAAGCTCCCGGAGCAATCGGTCTTCGCGTAGGGCAACCGGTGCGTGGACGGCCCGCCGCCGTCAATCACGGCGACAACCGAGGTTCCCTCCCGGCGATTTTCGCAGCGGAATGCCCACTGCATCTCCCGCCGGTCCCGTTGCGTAGCCTTCAACTCCCGGAACACGTATTGCTTCCCTCGGTGCCACAACACCGCCTTCCGGAACCGCAGGCCGAGCGGCATTTCGTACTCCAGCGCCTCGAAGCTGGTCAGCGGGCCACCGTAGGCGGGCAGAGCAATGCAATGCGTCCACGTCCAATAATGCCGATGACGAAAGCCGCAGTTATGCCCCTGCACGCCGTAGCCCAACAGATCGCCGCGCCAGGTCTGGCCGTTGTAGGTAATCTCCCCGGAGAAGACCGCGTCCGAATGGGGCGAGCGCGAGAAGCCGATCCAGCCCTTATCGCTCAGCGTCGTCCCGAACGTCGAGCGATACCGCAAGTCCCAGGTGATCTTGCGCTGCGGCCCGGCGAGGCATCCCCGGCAGGAATCCTCGGTGATCTCTCCACCGCTGAATTCGTCGCCGATCTTGAGGTGGAAGGGGCTGACGCCCCGCGCGCTGAGCGAGAGGTCCTTCTTCCACATCCCCATGACCAAGCCGCCGGGTTCCGCGCCGCGCGGAAACCAGTGCGCCCAGACTTGCACCGGCATCCCGTTGGCCCCGCCCGGATGATCCGGACAGCCACCAGCCTCTGACCGACCCAGATTCATCAGCAGGTAACGAAACCACCACGCCCCGCTCCCGTCGGCCAATCCCAATCGCACGAACCAGACCTCGTACCGCCGCCGCATCCTCAGCGTCGAATAGACCCGGTTGAGCGAGGTTTGCTTCATGCGCTGCAGCTCAGCAGCCCTTCGCCGGTGACGTTTACTGCCCTCTATTGGCGCGCCCTGCGCTTGAGGCCGCTGGTCTGCCTGTCGTATGATTCCCGCCTGCGGTCCGACGCACCGGGAAACCCCGCTCCTATGTACACGCGCTTGATTGGAGAGGGCAGCCGCTGGCTGCTCGACAAGATCGTCACCGCCCTGGCGGCGACCGGCATCAATCCCAACCTGCTCACTTTTTTCGGGCTGCTCGTCAATCTCTGGGCAGCGGTTTCGTTTGCCCGCGGTCAGTTCCGCCTGGCGGCGGCAATTATCTTCTTTGCCGGATTCCTCGACATGCTCGACGGGCAGGTGGCGCGCCATCAGAACCGCGTGACCGCCTTCGGCGCCTTCTATGACTCCACGCTCGACCGCTACTCCGACATGGCGCTCTACATGGGCCTGCTGGTCTATTACGCCGTCAATGGCCGCACGTCCTATGTGATTCTGGCCGCGGTAGCCACGGCCGGCTCGGTCATGGTCAGTTACGCCCGCGCTCGCGCCGAATCGCTGATTCCCACCTGCAAGGTGGGCTTCATGGAGCGCCCCGAGCGCCTGGTGGTGCTGATTATCGGCGGTACGTTCAATCGCATGGCCCCGGCCCTGTGGGTCATCGCGGTGGTTTCCACCATCACGGTCATCCACCGTATTGTGTACACCTGGCAGGAAACCCGCGCCGGGCGCACCCTGCCCGGCATTCGCCCGACTCTCTAGCCCATTGTTTCCGGCTGGTCGCTGCAGCGGGTGTCATTCCGCGCGCATTTGTCCCAAGCCTTGCCGGGGGAGCAAGGAATCCCTCTGCAGGGTCTCATCCACCGGCTGCGAGATGATCCGGTGGACGCGCTCCCGGAAAGCTTCCACCTCGTCCTTGTGCATCCCTTTGGTTTCAATCGTATCGTGGAGGTGCACCACGATCCTCGCCGGGCGCAGCATCCAACTGTCTTTCCGGTTGAACTCGAATGCGCCGACGAGGCTGACTGGCACGACCGGGTAACCCAACTGCTGCGCGATGCGGAAGACACCGTCCTTGAACGGCCCCACGCGGCCGTCGCGCGTGCGCCCGCCCTCGGGGAAGACCACCAGGCTGACGCCGCCCTCCAGCGCCGCACGGGTCAGTTTCCAGAGCCGCTTCAGCTCCGAAGCCTTCATCACATCCGGCACGGGCACGTTGCCGAAGCGCTTCATCATCCAGCCATAGGCGGGGATCTTGAAGTGCGACTCCAGCTCCCACCCGCGCACGAACTGAGGAATCGCGGAATAAAGCACGAAAGGATCGAAAAGGTTCACATGGTTGACGATGAATAAGCTGGTGCGCTTGGCGTCGAATCCCGGCGCCCGCCGCACCTCGATCCGCGCGCCGGCCAGCCACATCAAGTGCCGGCAGAACTTACGTTGCGGCCCGTCGTTCTTCCGCGGGTTAATAAAAATGCCCAGGAGCACCAGGAAGGGGCAGACCACGAAGAAGTAGGCCCCGGTAAGCAACCACCGAAACGCCGAGCGCATGTTGAAGTAGAGCCTTTGCATTGCCGAGGGTTCGCACACCGGTTCGCTGCCGGCCGGCCATCGGTCACGGAGTTCACACCATCAGGTCCAGCGCCCCCGGCAGAACCTCGAGCAGCCGGCAGTGGAGCGTGAGCACCTCGCCATCCACCATGATGTCCACCGGTCCTTCGAGATTGAACTCGATCCGCCGCGCGCCGCGGCGCGACGCCAGCGGGTGCGCCAGGTGCGTGCCATCGTACAACGTATGCAGGTTGCGGAGGAGTCCGAAGCGCCCGATCGGGCCCCAGCGGACATATTCAATCAGGCCGCTGGCGGTGTCCGCCAGAGGCGCGATCATCATCTTGCCGCCGGTAAACTTGCTGTTGCTGAAACTCAGGAACAGGCAGCGCCGCTGGTCAAACTCCGCGTCATCATCGACGCGCAGCGGAAACGCCCGCCGCCGTAGCCGCGCGAGGCACGTCAGCACGCCCAGGAGGTAGCCCAGCTCGCCCAGCGGCTTGAATCGGCGGTTCACCAGCGTGGCGACATCGGCCGCGAACCCCATGCTCAGCAGGTTGATGTAGTGGAGTACACCGTCGCAGTGCGTCAGCCGCAGCACGTCGCAGGCGAGCGATCTCCCCGCGACGATTGCCTCGGCCCCATGCTCCACTCCGCGGTCGGTGAAGTCGCGCAAAAACGAGTTCCCCGTGCCCAGCGGCAGGAATCCGAGCGCCGCGCGTTCGCCGCTGGCCGCCGCGGGAAACAGCCCGTTGACGATTTCGTAGGCGGTGCCGTCGCCGCCCACGGCAACAAAACGGCGGTAGCCCTCTGCGTAAGCCTCGCGCGCCAGCCGCGTGGCTGCACCTGCGCCGGTGCTTTCGACCACATCGAGTTCCACTCCCGCTGCGCGCAGGCTTGCCAGCGCTGCCGGAGCGAGCTTCCCGCATTGCCCGCCGCCCGCCGCGGGGTTCACCACGGCGAGGACCGCGCGGCTCACAGCGCAACCACGGCCGCGCGATCGAGCTGCTCGCCGATTTGTTCGGCTAGGACCGCGCGTTTGATTTTCAGCGATGCGGTTCGCGGGAAATCCTGCTCCCAGAGCACGTAGCCGCTGATGCGTTTGTAGTTCAGCAGGCGGCGATTGCGCGCGGCCAGTTCGGCGCGCAGCGCTTCACTCATCTCCTGGCCGGAATCAAGCCGCACCACGATGATCAGCTGCTCGCCGGCCATCGTGCGCTTCGGCCAGAGGTAGTTGGCCGCAAACACGCAGAACTCCTTTACCGGGAGGCCCTCGAACACCGCTTCGATGTCCTCGGGATAAATGTTCTTGCCTTCTTCGGTGACGATCATGTTCTTCTTCCGGCCGAACAGTTGCAAGTGGCCGGTGGCGTCAATCCGGCCGAGGTCGCCCGTAATCAGCCAGCCATCGACAATCGTCTCCGCGGTCATCTCCGGGTCGTCCAGGTAGTGCGACATCACCGTCTTGCTGCGCACGGCCACTTCGCCGATGCCGTCGGCCGCAGGGTTGACGATGCGGACCTCCATCCCCGGCAGCGGCTTGCCCACCGTGTCGGGCCGGAAGGGGTTGAAGTCGTTCAGCGTCACCGCCGTGCCCGCCTCGGTCAGGCCATAGCCGTTCGACACTGGGATGCCGAGATCGTAGAAAAACTGCAGCGTCGCCGGCTCGGTGAACGCCCCGCCGACAAATAGCGCTCTCAACTCGCCCCCGAACGCCTGATGCACCTGGGGTAGAAGTCTCCGGCTCAAGGTAAGGTTGGGCCGCCGGCGCGTGAGCCCGCGGTTGAGCGCCACCAGCGCTTTGAAGACGAGCTTCTTGTGCGGTGGCAACTCGGCAAACCGCGCGCGCAGCCCCTTCTCCAGATTTTTCAGCACCAACGGCACCAGGCTCATGTAGGTGATCTTGTACCGTGGGAATGCCTCGCGGACGTATTCCGGTCGAAGCGTGCGTAGGTGCACCACCGCCGCGCCGCAGGTGAACGGCCCGATGAAGCCCACCATGAAGTCAATTGCATGGTTGGTGGGGAGAATGCTCAGGTAGCGCACACCCGGCCAGAAGGGGTAGAGCGCGGTCAGCGCCATGCACTGTTCGAGATAGTTCTCGTGCGTCATGACGCAGCCCTTGGGCCGCCCGCCGGTGCCCGAGGAATAGACAATCGCGGCCATGTCTTTGCGCCGGCGCGGAACAAATGTGGGCGGCTGCTGTCCTTGGAACTCCTCCCAGCGCCGCGCGCCGGCCAGCTCCGCGCCCGCAGGTGCCTCGGTCACCAGCACAGTCTCGGTCGCAAGCTGCGCGAAGCCCTCGGCCTGCGTGATGGCGCGCCACAGGTGGTATTCCGCAATCAGCACGCGTGCCTTCGAGTGCGCCAGCAGCGCCAGGTGCTCCGCAGGCGTTAGCTTGTAGTCGAGCGGCACCAGCACCCCGCCGCAATAAAAGATCGCATAGGCGGAGACCAGCCACTTCGACTGGTTGGTCATGATGATCGCCGCGCGGCCGCCTGCGGCGAAGCCCGTCTCCTGGAGCGCGCCCGCCAGCGCCAGCGCGGCCTCTTTGAACTGGCGGTAGGTCAGACGGCACTTCTCGCGCTCGCGGTCGGCTTCGATCAGGCATATTTCGTCGGGCCAACGCTCCAGCGCATCGCGCAGCGCCGCTCCCAGCGACTCATACTGCTTCAGGTCCAACATCGTCTTGGGCTAAGCTCTAAACGCGGTATTGGTAGCGACAGGTCTCAACCTGCGATCGGTTCGTCCACCTGCCCTGTCATTGTGGTTCAGTGAGTTCCCGTCACAGGCGGGATTGTATTCGATTGGCGAGTGTGCGGAAATCAGTTACTCCTTGGATCTCATAGTCGGGTAGCTCGATGCTGAAGTGGTTTTCCAGCCGCGAGAGCAGGTCGAGCGCCTGCAAGCTGTCGATGCCGAGCGTTTTGAAAAAATCATCGTCTGGCTTGAGCCCGCCCTTTGGCACTTTGAAGTGCGTCGCTGCCAGCATTAAGATCTCTTCGGTCGTCTGTTCCAGTGTCCGCATGCGGATGCTCCTTCGCCTAAATATCTTACACGAGTTCCAGGACAATTCAGTGTGCGCCCGACAGCGGAAGGCTCGCCCAGCAAAACCTGCTCAAGCCTTCTGTCGTCCCAGTAAGATCACTAGGCTGCCGTTCTCGCTCGCCGGGGCTGGATGCGCCGAAGATGAGACGCGAGCCGCAGCCTCGCTCCACGAATCTCATAGGCGGCCTGCAGGTTCATCCAAAACGCTTCGGTGGTTCCAAAGAACCTGGCCAGCCGGACTGCCGTATCCGCCGTGATGCCCCGCTTGCCTAAAACGATGTCGTTGATCCTGGGTGCGGGGACATGCAGCTGCCTGGCCAATTTGTAGGCAGTCATCTTCATCGGCTTCAAGAACTCTTCCCGCAGAATCTCTCCCGGGTGAATTCTCCAAACTCTCGAGCTCCCTCTTGTCCTGCTCATGTTGCTTGGCGCCTCCTTGCAACCCCTCACTCAATGATAGTCCGTGATCTCGACCTCGTAAGCGTTCCCATCTCTCCAAACAAAGCAGATCCGGTATTGGTCGTTGATGCGGATACTGTGTTGCCCCCTGCGGTCTCTCTTTAGGGGTTCCAGCCGGTTACCAGGCGGCACGCGCAAATCCTCCAGCGCGCTGGCACTGTCAAGCATCAAGAGTTTGCGAAGCACTACGCGCCGCAGGTTGGCTGGAGGCCTCTCCCTGCCCTTGCCGGTTTCCCAGAACCTTCGGGTTTCGGGATCGGCGAAGCCCTTGATCACGACCCAGAGCATAACGGAAACCGTTATTAATGTAAAGCATTAAGCAGCCGGAATTCACGGCAGGTACGGTAAGGCGTCGGAGCTTTCGACAAACTTGCGCAGGCCCTCCATCACCGCCGGCCGGGTGAACAACTCGCAGAAGATTTCGATCTCCCGGCGTAATTCCTCATGGGGGATAGGCTTGATAAAGCGTTTTGCCGCAATACTGGTCGCGCGATCGAATTTCCGTACCTGGGCCGCCGTGGAGCGCGCCAGCCGCAGCGCTTCTCCTTCCGCGGCCAACTGGCTCACCAAGCCCACGGCCTGGGCCTTCGTGGCGTTGATACTCCGCCCGGTCAGCAACAGGTCGCGCACCACGCCGTTGCCGACGTCGCGCTTGAGCCGCGGGATGCCGCCGAAGCCGGGGATCAGTCCCAGGCGCAGCTCCGGGAAGCAGAACCGCGCCATTTTGTCGGCGATGATCAAATCGCAGGCCAGCGCCAGTTCGAAACCGCCGCCGAAGCAGACCCCGTGCACCGCGGCAATGGTCGTCAGCGGCGAAACGTCCATCGCGTTCAGCACACCGTGAATGCGCTCGAGAAATTCGCGCACCCTGGCCACTCGTGCGCCCGCAGCCAGCTCCTGTGAGCGAGTGTAGAGCTCACGCAGGTCGGCGCCGGCGCTGAACCCGGATTTAAGGCTGCTGTAGATGATCAGCGCGCTGGCCTGGCCGCTGGCCGCCTCGAGCGCCGCGGCAAACCGCTCGAGCTCTTCCAGCGTGGCCACGCCGATTTCGTTCGCCGGGGGGCGGTGCAGCTCGAGCTCCAACACGTCGTCGGCCAGCGCCCAGGAAAGCGTCTTGCCTGCGAACTTCGTCATGCGTCCTTCCCGCGGTACATGGTTTCGATCTGCGCCCCGAAGCGCGCGGTGATGGCGTCGCGCTTCAGCTTCCCATTGGCCGTCAGCAGCCCGCTCTCGATGGTAAACGGCTGCCGCTCGATGTGAAACGCGTGCACGCGTTTGTAGTGCGGCAGTTGCGCATTGAGCGTCTCCGATTGCGCCTCTACCTGCTCGCGCGTGACTTCGCCGGTCACGATCGCGGCCAGGAAACTTCTCCCGTTGCCCACCAGGACCACCTGCTGCGCGCCGGGCAGCGACCGCAGCAGTTTTTCCTCGATCGGCTCCGGCGCAATGTTGTGGCCGGAATTGAGGATGAGCAAATTCTTCAGCCGCCCGATGATCCGCCAGTTACCCGTGCCGTTCACTTCGCCCTGGTCCCCCGTATGGAACCAGCCGTCGCGCATCACCCTGGCCGTCTCCTCTGGCCGGTGCCAGTATCCGGGAAAAATGTTCGGCCCGCGCACCAGAATTTCATCGTTTTCGCCCAGCTTCATCTCAATCCCGTCAATGGCCGGGCCCACGCGGCCCTCCTCGGCCCGGCGAGGGTCGTCCATCGTGCAAATCGCGGTCGTCTCCGTCAGGCCATACACTTGCAGCACCGGCACGCCGAGCATCTGGAAGAAAAGCTGCGTCTCTTTCGCCAGTGGCGCCGAACCGCAGATCAAAGCTTTCAGGTTCGGCCCGAGCTTCTTCCGGATCGCGCGAAAGATCAGGGCGTTCGCAAGCGCGAGCCACAGTGCATCCGACCAGCGGGCATTCCCGCCGTGCCGGCGCAGCCAGGCCGCTCTCCCGTTCTCAAAAACGGTGAGCGCCAAGCCGCCGCGCTTTCTAAGCTGCTCCTCCACGCTGCTGCGGATTCTCTCCAGCAGCGTGGGCACGTTCAGGAAATAGTCCGGTACCGCCAGCCTCATTTCATCCGCGAGTTTCGTGAGATCGGTGGAGAGCCTCAGCAGGCTATTGCGTGTCAGGCAGGAGAGCAGCAGGATCCACGATCCGGCAAAACAGAACGGCAGGTAGTGAAACACGCGCTCGGGCGCGGTCCGCGAACCCATCAGCAAATCCAGACGCGCCGTCGTGCAGCTCAGCATGTGGTCAAGATTGCCGGCGGTGAGGATAACCCCTTTCGCTTCGCCGGAGGTGCCGGAAGTGTAGATAATCGTGACCGGGTCGCTCGCGGCCAGCGGTATTGGCCGATCGCTCCCCTCGCTGCTTCCGGCGGCGAACACCTCATCAAACATTACCCGGCGCGGCGCCGCAGGCCACACCTGCGTAATGGCCTCAGAAAGCACCGCATCCCCGCAACACACCAGCAACGCTTGGCAGTCCTTCAGGATGGCCACCAGTTCTGCTGGTGCTTGCCGCGCGTAGAGCGGCACGACGATGATTCCTTCGGCCATCATCGCCAGGTCCAGTGCCGCCCAGCGGATGCTGTTGTGCGCCAGCAGCGCGCAGCGCTCACCCCGGCGCAGGCCCGCCTGCGCCAGAAACGTGCGGGCGGCGGAAACCAGCCCCAACAATTCATGGGCCGTGGTCGCCGACTCCAATCTGCCATCGCGCGCTTCTTGTAGCACAGGAGCGTCCGGCGACTTGCTCAGCCGGTCGAAAATGTGGTCGAGAAAACTCATCTGCAGAGGAAACAGGAAGGCACAGAGTCGCAGGGTTCCTCAGATCCCGGGCGCGCGGGTGCCATCCTCTTTATCTTCCTCCGGCGGCTTGCGCCCGTGCCTCGGGCACGGCTTCACAAGCTTCCACCAGCTTGCGCAGGTTCGAGCTGAGCGGCGGCAGGTAATCCTCCCAGCCGAGCACTCCGCTGCGCACTGGAAAGTCCGGGTAGCGCTTCTGCACCTGCTGCTCCAGAAATACTCCCATGCGCGCCATGGCCTTTAGGTTCCTCACCACCGTGCAGCAGATCCCCTGCGCGATAGCCTCGTGTTCGCTCAGGAGCGTTTCCATGACCGCGAGCAACTTCGCCTCGAGCTCGGGATCGTCCACGGTAAGCAAGAGGTGTTCGTGCCCGCGCTCGTGCATCAGGTTGCGGATGCGCTCGTCCATGGTCACCCCGGCCGACGCCACCAGCCCGGGCATCGTGGTGACGATCCCGTGATAGCGCGACGACACCATCATTTCGCTGCACCGCAGCACGCTCACGAGCTCGTACATGTCGTAGTCGTCCGACGTGAACACCGGCACGCCGCCCAGCCGCTCGGACATCTCCCGGCAGGCGCGCGCGTCCAGCCGCTCCATGGCCACCAGGATGGGGAAGACGCTGTGCTTCTTCCGGAAGGCATCCACCGCATTCGACAGCGCCGTCAGATAGCGCTTGTACTTGGCATCCACTTCCGGCCCGGCAGTATGGAAATAAACTGTACGGTAGTGGCTCTCCTTGTGGGCGCCGGTGAGCGTGTGCGCGGCGTACTTCACCACCGACGCCTGCACCGGCCACCAGAACGGGTTGATCGGGCAGACCGCCAGCACGGGAGTGCGTTCGTCCCAGCCGGCCTCGCGCAGCGCCTTGCGGCCATACTCCGGGCCGTGCGGCTCAAAAGTCCAGGCCGTGTCGGTGCCGAGTTCCGTGGGCACGCCCAGCTCGCTCAGGATGCCCTGGGACTCCACGTTGCGGGTGATGATCAGCGATTGGCTGCAAAAGCGCCGCACCATCTTGCACAGCAGCGGGTCCATCTCGCCGGCTTCGGCCCCGTAGCCCACTGAAAGCTTGTTCTCCGCCGCAGCGATCCCCAACGAGCCGATCATCATCGTCGTCAAAGCATTGGCGAACTTGCTTTTGAACATCGAGCCTTCGCACGCCACCACGCCGTGGTGTTTGCGCGCCTCGCGGTAGAGAAACGGCGGGAAAATGTCCGGCAAGTGCACCTGCGTGGCGTCGGCGAAATATCCGCGGGTCAGCGCGAAGTTCTGCGTCATTACGCTGAGTGCCGTGCGGTCTGCGCCCAGCACGTGGCGCACCTGCCGCAGCATCTCCTCGACGCGCACGTCGGAGCCGGTGTTGCGCGTGCCGTTGTAGCCGGCAAACAGCAGCCGCAGCGGCTCGCCCGGCTTCCACGAGCGACCCGCGCCCAGCATCCAGCGCAGCTTGGTGAGCTCGATCAGCCCGCTCACCCACGCTTCCAGTACGAAGTCCATCATCCGGCGGACCCTCGCGCAATCGGCTTTTCGGCGCCGGCCGCTCCCTCGGCGCCGTTGGGCCATTCTTTGTACGGATAGATGAAGCGGCTCTCGCGGCTGAATCGGAGCAGCGGATAGCTGTAGGTGGAAAACGGCGCGGGCGCGCGGCCCAGCTCTGCCACCACGCGCGTGTTGTCGAACACCGTGTTCCACACCAGGTAGGGCAGGAACACTTTCATCAGCGAGGCGCTGTAGCCCAGTCTGCCGCGGTCATTCGCCAGCCAGTTGACCACCGCGCTGAACGGCCTCGCCAATCCCGGCAGGAAGACGGGCTTGCTCTTCTTCTGTGCCGCGGCCAGCGCCTCGGTCAGCTCGCGAAATGTCTGCGACCCGGTGCCCGACGAGAGGTGATAGATCTCGTGTGCCGGCTTCTCCTTCTGGTGCAGCGCCACGATCGCGTCGGCCACGTAATCCACCGGCACGATGTCAATCTTGTCGTCCGCGCAGAACGGCAGCACCGGCAGCCCGGCCAGGAACACAAACGACCTCACCATGTCGAACTGCGTGGTTTCCGCGCGGCGGCTGTCGCCCAGCACGATGCTCGGCCGGAAGATTGTGCGCGGCACATCCGGCAGCAGCTCGCGGATCATGTGTTCGCAGAACTTCTTGGTCCGCGAGTAGGGGTCGTAGTCCGAACGATCCCACTCGATGGCCGCATCCTCGGCCACCACTTCGTTCGAGCGCTCCCCCGCCACCGCCACCGTGCTCACGTGGCTGAACCGCCGCAGGCCGTGCGCCTGCTGCGCGCGCGCCGCAAGCTGCACCACCTCAAGCGTGCCCCGTAAGTTGACGTTCAGGCAGCTTTTCTCCGACTTGCGATTGAGCGACGCGGCGCAGTGGATCACCGCGTGGGTGGTGTCCGCCAGCCGCCGGTAGTCTGCGTCGTTGAGTCCGAAGCGCGGGTCAGTCAGGTCGCCGCGAAATACCGTGATCCGCGAGGCCAGGTGGTCACGGAAGTGCGGGAAATCCATGTGCAGTTGCAGCGCGCGCCACAGGCGGACCACGGCCTCGTGCGCATCTTTGGCGCGCACCAGCACGTTGAGGCTCTCGCGGTGACCTTCTAGCAGCCCGGCCGCGACGTGCGCTCCGATATAGCCGGTGGAGCCGGTTAAGAAGATGGCCATGTGGCTTTGGTTTTCAGCGTCTCGGGGATCATGGCGGGGCTCTCCGCTGCGCTCTCCCGGGACGCTTCGGGTAAGTGGAATTCCCGCGCGGGCCGGCTCTCCGGCGCGCGCCCTTCGATCAGCGGGTAGACCCACCTCCGCAGCGCCGGGATGTGGATGTTAATCCAGTACTCCCACCAGTCGATCGCGCCGGGATCGTATCCGAATGCGGCCCTTTCTTCCGCAGGCAGCGCCTCGGAGAGCAGTTGCACGTTCTCCGCCACAAACACGTGCTCGTTGTGCAGGATGAAAGGCTCGTACAGCTCGATCAGTTTCTCCACGCGCGCTAGGTCCCGCTCCTGCCGGGCCAGCGGGGCTCGCCGCAGCACCGGCGAAGCGATGCGGTTGATGCGCCGTACGACCGCCTTCTGCGCCGGCACGGAAAGTTTCCGGTAGCGGCTCTTCGACACGGGAATGGCCTCGAACTTCGAGCGCAGCCAGTGTTCCAACCCCTGCTGCGCCACGTAGTGCTTGCGGTGCGCCAGGCTGGTCAGCTCGATTGATCGCCCCATGTCGCAAGGGTTGGTGGCCGAGGTAGCCAGTTGATAGAGCCGCTCGTGCCGCCGCGCGACCACTGCCGCAGCGATCAGCGTCATCCCGCGGCAGACCAGGTCCACCGGAATCACGTCCAGGCACTTGCGCTCGTTGGTCGGGAGCTGCCGGAAATAGGTCCCCAGCAGATAGGAGAGCGGCGCCGAGGTATTGATGCCCTCGTTCCAGCCGCGGAAAGGCTGCGCCGTCGAGGTCTCCACGATCGAAGGCCGCACCACCGCCACGGGCAGGTCCGCCGCGCGCCGCGCGATCAGCGACTCGGCCAGGCTCTTGGTGAACGTGTAGGTGTTCGGCCAGCCCAGATGCCGCGCCCGGCGGGTTCCGGCGCCGGTCATACGATTCCGTAGCCACCGCGCCCGGTTACGGCGGATTAGAGTTTCAATCTCGGGCCCGGGGAGTTTTCCGGTTGCGGCTCGTTTGCCCAGCGCCTGCCGGCGCAGCGCCGCCGTCACCTCAGCGCTCTCCGAGCGCTCCTCGGCTCTTTTCACCAGCTCTGCGAGCGACTCCCACTCCCGCTCCGCGTCGAAATCGCCCAGGTGCGCCGGGGTGTAGCCGGCCTGCAGCTCCTCGCTGACCCGGCCGTCGCGCGCGCCCACCACATAGCAAGTGGAAAGGTGCAAAAGCCCGCAGTGGTCTGAGCCGCGGACAAACTCGATCACATTCGCCGCACCGGCGACGTTAATGGTCAGGGCATCGCGCAGGTCGGGGTTGAAATCCACCAGGCCCGAGCTGTTCACCACCAAGTCGAGGGTGCGCTCGAGCCGTTCCTGCGTTTCCGCCGCCAGTCCCAGCCCCGGCAGGCTGACGTTTCCTTCGAGCACTTCGATCCGCTCGCCTAGGAACCTGGCCAGGTCTGCACCGTAACGTTCGTACAGCGGGTCGAAAGTAGGCGACTCCTCCACGATTTTTTCAAAGCGGCGCTGCGCGCTCGCCGTCTTTTGCCGCCGGATGAGCAGGTAGACCTTGCCGATCCCCGGCAGGTCATTGAGCAGGCTGGTCAGCCAGACTTTGCCGATGAACCCTGTCACTCCCACCAGAAGGATTTCTTTTCCCGCGAGCGTCTCCCGCACCGAAAGCCGCTCCACCTTTTTGGACGGATCGAACAGCACGAGCGGCCGATGGGTCTTCAGCCCGAGCCGCTTGGCCGGCAAAATCGCGGCCTCCAGGGCCTCGGGCCTCGATTCAAAACCCAGGTCGCGCGTCAACCGCTCCCGGGTAACCCGCCCATCGGCGCTTCGGCGGGTCAGCAGCGCCAGACCGCCCCGCGGCCGGATCACCGGATCGAGCAGCCGCCCGGTGGCCAAGCCGTCGCGGAACTCCAGCCGGTTGGCTACCAGCCGCTCCACGCCCAGGAATTCCGCCAGCGGCCGCATCACATGCTCCAGCCCCTGGCTGACCAGCACCACCTGGCCGTTCGCGGCCAGCCACTCTCTTATTTTCCGCACGCCCTCCGATTTGAGCTGCGGCTTGAGCACGTAGTGGAAGTATTCTTCCCCCAACAGGTCCAGGCGATCGCGGCTGACTCCGCGCAACAACGCATGCAGCGCCCGGGTAGCGAAGACCCGGTCGCTGGCATAGAGAAACGGCCGGACCAGGGCGAGCAGGGCGGCGACTCCGCGGCGCGTCCAGCGTTCCGCGAAGCTCTGCGCGTTCCACGTGTAATAGGCCACCGGGCGCACGGCGCTGAGGTCCACCAGGCTGCCCTCGACCCGCCAGAAGATGGACTGCCCGTTCGGCGTACCCGACTTCGTGTCCTCAGGCGGCTGGGGCTCGATTTTGATTTCGCGTGTAGTCACGGGATGGTGCGTAATCTACAGAAAACCGTATTGAACCTGCCGCGGGTACCTCGGGGCTAGTGAAGGGATGAAATTAGCACTCTCTGTGGCGGGTAGCAAGGGGCGCAGGGTTTCCCGGGCCGGTCCGCCCGGCTCCGCCGGGGAGGCGGGCTCTGGAGTCCCATTCCGAGTTGCGCAACGACCCGGAGGTGGCAACGCTCATGGGATAAACCGGTCAAGCATGGCCGTTGTCGCCAGGCGGGCAGGGTGAGCGGATACCCCCTCGCTCAGACGCCCCAGCCATAGTGTTCAACTTGCTCGAGGGAGGCCTGCATCTGCTCGTGGATGAGCTCGGCCAGCCCGGAGCACCCCACTACGGTGCTGTCCGGCTCGGCGATGTCGGCAGTGCGGTACCCGGCGGCGAGCACGCGGTCCAGCGCCGTCTCGATCCATTCCGCCTCGTTCGGCAGGCCGAAGGTTTCGCGCAGCATCAAGCTGGCGCAGAGGATGGCGCCGATCGGGCAGGCCCGGTCCTTGCCCGCTAGTTGCGGCGCCGAGCCATGAATCGGCTCAAACAGCGGCGGGCCGAGGCCGCAGCTCATCGACGGCACCAGACCGATCGAGCCCACCAACGCCGCGGCCGCGTCACTCAGGATGTCGCCGAACATGTTGGACGTCACGATCACGTCGAATTGCTCCGGTGCCAGGATCAGTTGCATGGCCGCGTTGTCCACGTACAAGTGGTCCACAGCAACGCCGGGATAGCCCGCCGACAGGCGCGCCACGGTCTTCCGCCACAGCGCTGAGCAGGCCAGCACGTTGGCCTTGTCCACCGAAGCCAGCCGCCACGATCGCTTCTCCGCTCGCGCAAAGCCAAACCGCGCCACCCGCTCGATCTCCCCGGTGCTGTACGACTCGGTGTCCTGCGCCCGCTCCGTGCCATTCTCCGATTCCACCTGGTGCGCCCCGAAGTAGATTCCTCCGGCCAGCTCGCGCACGATCTCCAGGTCGATGTGCCCCGTCCGGCTGGCCTTCAGCGGTGAAAT
>JBGPZW010000205.1:0-4211 GCA_041493955.1 Terriglobia bacterium | reverse complement strand
CGTGAGCTGCGCGCGCTTTGGCGCCTTGAGCAGAAACTGGAAGCGGTACTCGCGCTTCAGGCGCGCGAGGGGCGCCGCCGCCGGTCCCAGCACCCTCACCCCCTGCCGTTCCTGGCGCCCGAAAAAGCCGGCGAGCTGGCGGGACCAGCGGATGGCCTTTTCCACCTTGCGATCGCGCACGATGACGCTCGCCAGCGCCGTAAACGGCGGGTAGTGCATCAACCGGCGGAAGTGCAGCTCCTTCTCGAAGAAGGAGACATAGTCCTGCCGCGCCGCATGCTGGATGGCATAGTGCTCCGGGTAATGCGTCTCCACCAGCACGGTGCCGGGCAGCTCTCCGCGCCCGGCGCGCCCGGCCACCTGCGTGAGCAACTGAAACGTGCGCTCCGCGGCGCGAAAGTCCGGCAAGGCCAGTGAGGTGTCGGTGCCGGCCACGCCCACCAGCGTGACGCGCTGGAAATCGTGACCTTTGGCCACCATTTGCGTGCCGACCAGGATGTCGAGCTTGCCTGCGGCAAACGCTCCCAGCACCTTCTGGTACTCGCGCTTGGTGCGCGTCGTATCGCGGTCCAGACGCGCGATGCGCGCGTCGGCAAACATTTCGCGCAGCCGTTCCTCGACCTGCTCGGCGCCTTCCCCGACGAAATAAACGTGATCGGATTCGCACTTCGGACAGGTTTTCGGCACCGGGCGCGAGAAGCCGCAATAGTGGCAAACCAGGCGCTCGCGCCGCTTGTGGTAGGTCAGCGAGATGCTGCAATTCTCGCACTGCACCGCGGCGCCGCAGCTCCGGCACAACACAAACCAGGAGTAGCCGCGGCGGTTGATCAGCACCAGCGCCTGCGTGCCCGCCTCCAGGCGCTCGGCGATGGCCCGGCGCAGCTTCTCCGAGAACGGCTGGGCGCGGTGCGTCTCCCGGAAATCCTCGCGCAGGTCCACGATCTCGACGCTTGCCAGCGCACGATTCTCCACGCGCGTTTCGAGCTGCAGCAGGCGGTATTTCCCGGAGCGCGCGTGGTGGAAACTTTCCAGGGACGGCGTGGCCGAACCCAGCACGGCGACGGCACTTTCCAACTTGGCCCGCACGATCGCGGTGTCGCGCCCGTTGTAGCGCGGCGTCTCCTCCTGCTTATAGCTCGACTCCTGCTCCTCGTCCACGATCACCAGGCCCAGGTTTTCGAGCGGCGCAAACACGGCCGAGCGCGTGCCCACGACCACGCGCGCCTCGCCGCGCCGCACGCGCCACCACTCGCGCGCCCGCTCCGCGTCGGGCAGGCCGCTGTGCAGCACCGCGACGCCCTCCCCGAACCAGGCGCGGCACAGCCGCCCGATCCACAACGTCAGCGCGATCTCCGGCACCAGGATGAGCGCCGCGCGCCCGCCGGCCAGCGCCTTCTCCACCGCGCGCAGATACACTTCCGTCTTGCCGCTGCCGGTCACACCGTAGAGCAGGCCCACCGTGAACGCACCGGCGTTGAGCCAGCCGTGGATTTCGGCCAGCCCGCGCTGCTGCTCCTCATTGAGCACGTTCGCTGGAGGTATGAAGTCCGCCTCGAAGAGGTCTTCCTCGACGGCCAGCGGCTCTTCCCATACCTTGAGCCGGCCCTGCTTGGCAAGACGCTCGACCACCGCACGCGTGACGCCGGCCTTCTCGAGCAGTAGCCGCACCGGCAGCGGCCCGCGCTCACTGGTCAGCACGCGGCGAATCCGCTCGAAAGCCTGCTGCGCGGCTGCGGCTCTTTTCCCCTTCGGCGTCTCAAGAGGCAGTTCGAGCGGCGCGTCTGGATTCCACGCCGCGATCTTCTGCGTGCGCTCCTTCGAGTGCCGCGTGACCTCGCGCGCTTCGAGCTGCCCGCGGCGCAGCAGCCGGATCACCGGGGCTTCCCCACCCGGGAGTTTTCTGGCGCGGTCCCAGCGGAGAGGTTTCCCTTCCACTTCCAGCAGTTGCAGGAGGGCGAGTTCGTTGACTTCCGTTTCGCTGCGGTTGCCGAGCGATTCGAGTTCCGCCAGGTACTCCCGGCCGGCTGCGGTGAGGCACAGCTCGCGTTCGTGCCGCACCTCGACCACGGGCGGCAGCATCGCGCGAAAAACTTCGCCGATGGGCGCCAGGTAATAGCTCGCGACCCAGCGGCCCAACTCGATCAGGCGTGGCGGCAGTGCGGGAAGCGGATCAACCACCTCTGCAATCTCTCTGATCTTCCCCGCTGCGGGCCTGCGCCCAACCTCTGCGATTCCTCTGATCTGCTTCGCTTCGGGCCTCCGCTCGGTCAGCTCGAGCACCACTCCCACCATCGCGCGATTGCGAAACGGCACAACCACACGGCTGCCCGGCGCCACCACTTCCGCCAGCGCCTCCGGAATCGCGTAGGTAAACGTGTGCCGCAGCGGCACCCCCAGCGCGACTTCGCAAGTTCGGGAACTCATGAGAGCGTTCTAGCAGTTTGTTGAAAAAATGTATTGGCCGTCATTCCGAGGGCTGCGCTTCTTGCAGCCTGAGGAATCCCTCATGGACTTGGGCCGGCCCCGGAGAGATTTCTCGACTTCGCAGGCTTCGCGTGGTCCGCTCGAAATGAAAGCGCTCCTGTTTTTCCACAACGTTTTAGTCTAACACCAGCCTCCAGATCGCGCAGAGTCTCGACAGCCAAGAATCGTCGTAAGCCTCGCGTCCTTGAAGCACTCGTCGGCCACCCCAAAATGTTCAGAAGGGGATTCCGGCACAACCCGATGTGCCTGGGAAAGACGTCCCTTCGGCCAAGCTATCCTTAACCCGGGATGAAAGGGAACCCTCTTGGCTCCGGCGCGTTGACTTGCCCGCAGGCGCGTCCTAAGATGCCGGGCGACGGGCAGGCTTCCTTCCTATGATCGGCCAGACTATTTCGCATTATCGCATTCTAGAAAAGCTGGGTGGCGGCGGCATGGGAGTCGTCTACAAGGCCGAGGACGTAAACCTGGGTCGCCACGTTGCTCTAAAGTTCCTGCCCGAGCAGTTCGCTACGGATCCCCAGGCCCTGGAACGCTTCCAGCGCGAAGCACGGGCCGCTTCTGCCCTGAACCATCCCAACATCTGCACCATCCACGAGATCGGGCAACAGGAGGGGCAGTATTTTATCGTCATGGAGTTTATGGAAGGGCAGACACTGAAGAACCTGATCAGGGGGAAGCCGTTAGAGGCTGACCAGGTGTTGGAGCTCGGGATTCAGATCGCCGATGCGCTCGATGCCGCCCACGCAAAGGGGATCATCCATCGGGATATCAAGCCGGCGAATATTTTTGTCACGCAGCGGGGTCACGCCAAGATTCTGGACTTCGGGCTGGCGAAGCTCGCGCCCGCGCCGCGCCACGTGGGGGAAACCGTCGGTGTCTCAGCGCTGCCCACTGCCGCGACCCAAGATGAGCACTTGACCAGCCCCGGTGTTGCTGTCGGCACGGTGGCCTATATGTCGCCTGAACAAGTACGGGGAGAAGAACTCGACGCCCGCACCGACCTGTTCTCCTTCGGCGTGGTGCTCTACGAGATGGCCACTGGACGACAGGCTTTCACGGGAACCACCTCTGGCGTCATCTTTGACGCGATTCTGAATCGGACACCGACCCCGCCGGCACGTGCAAACCCTGATTTGCTGCCCCAGTTGGAACTGATTATCGGCAAGGCTGTGGAGAAAGACCGCAAGCTGCGCTACCAGAGCGCCTCTGACCTGCGTGCAGATCTCGGTCGGCTGAAGCGCGACACTGATTCGGCGCGCACCGCCGCGGTGAGCGGCACAGCGTATGTGGCGCAGCCCCGCCCATGGTGGCGCAGCAAGACGGCTCTGGGTATAGCCACGGCAGCGGTGGCAGCGACGCTGATGCTTGCCATAGTGCGGTATCTGCTGCCCCAGCGCGGCAAGGCAATTGATTCGATCGCGGTATTGCCGTTTGCCAACAGCAGTGCGGATCCGAACACGGAATACCTCAGCGACGGGATCACCGAGGGTGTTATTAACAGCCTCTCGCGCCTGCCGCAACTCCGCGTGATGGCCCGCACAACGGTCTTCCGCTACAAGGGCCGCGAAGACGACCCGCAAAAGGTCGGGCGCGACTTGGGCGTGGGCGCTGTACTGGTGGGACGCATCCAACCGCGCGGCGAGCTGCTCACCGTCCAGGCCGAACTAGTGGAGGTGGCCAGCGGCTCGCAGCTCTGGGGCGAACAGTACAACCGCAGACTCGCCGAT
>JBGPZW010000063.1:0-18438 GCA_041493955.1 Terriglobia bacterium | reverse complement strand
TAGTCCTACCCTCCGCATCGCTTCCCCCGGAGCCAACCAGCGGGTTTCAAATAACCGGTGTCCATATATAGAGGGTGGGGCGCGGCGGTTGTGTCTCGGTTCAGCTCATCGCAAAATCCAATCCTTAGGCTTTTCAACAAACTGAAAGCCATAGCGTTGCCAAGGGGTATTCTGCCATTCGGCCCGAACAACTCGAGCTTTTCCCGCCTTATGCTCGCCCCCGCCCATGAGGGATACTTGTATAACGGTGTTCATCTCGAGAGCGGCTAGACAGCCACAGAGAAACCCGCTCACGCTCACATCATCGGTTGCCGTCACGACCTCAAACCCCTTCCCCACCGAGTCCGCCCCCACGAGCTTCAGGACCACTCGGAGGCGAAGGCGCACTTCTGAACGGCGCTCGGGGGGCTTCTGCTTCACCGCCTCATCCAATTGAGACTTCAGCTGTTTGAAATCCACCGGCTTTTGGAAATACTGCCTGGCGCCGAGGTTAAGGCAAAACTCCTTGTATTCCTCCGCTGAGTTGCCACTGATGACAAAGATCGGAATTAATCGAGTCGCGCTATGGTAGGAGAGCGTCTGACACAGCTCAAAGCCGGTGTACCCCGGCATCATTAAGTCGAGCAGAATACAGTCGGGCTTGTGTTGCAATGCCAGCGCGAGTGCGTCCGCCGGATCACCAGTATCGATTATTTCATATAAGTCTTTCAGGTGTTCCCGTAGAAGGTTTCGGACCGGTTGTTCATCGTCCACAATCAAGAGTCGCGCAGTAGACACGACAGGACCTCCTGAATCGGTTTACCTGGGATACGAAAGTTTGAGCTACTAGGCGTCATTTCCGTTGAAGCTGGACTAAACATTGTGTCGTCCCGTTATTGATGAACTTCCGGCACCCCCAACACTTCCCGCACCTTCTGCGTCAGAGCCACGCGTGTGAAGGGCTTCTGAATCAGAACAGTCCCCCGCTCCAGCACTCCGTGGTGGACGATTGCGTCATCCGTGTAGCCCGACATATAGATCACCTTCATTCCGGTGCGGAGGTTCGTTAACCGTTCAGCCAGTTGGCGACCGCTCAGACCCGGCATCACCACATCGGTCAGCAGCAGGTGGATCGGACCCTTGTGCTGCTTGGACAGCTGCATGGCCGTCGTGCTGTCTGCCGCATCCAGTACAATGTACCCGCTGCTTTGCAAGAACTCCCGAGTCAGTTCTCGCAAAGAATCTGCATCTTCGACCAACAAAATGGTTTCCGACCCGCGAGCAACCTCTGGTTCGTCCTGGTCACGGCCGGCGGCCTCAACAGCCTCGTCAATCCGCGGCAAGTAGATTTTAAAGGTCGTACCCTTTCCTAACTCGCTGTAGACCCAGATGAAACCACCGCTCTGTTTGACGATCCCGTACACGGTGGCTAGGCCCAGCCCGGTCCCCTTTCCTTGTTCCTTCGTGGTGAAGAAAGGTTCGAAGATATGCGTCTGTGTTTTCGCATCCATGCCCACGCCAGTATCGCTCATCGCCACCACCACGTAGCGACCAGGACGGACGAGTGGGCGTCGGCGTGCGTAGGCTTGATCCACTTCCGTGTTCAGAGTTTCGATGATTAGTTTGCCGCCGTGGGGCATGGCATCGCGGGCGTTTACGGCCAGGTTCATCAGGACCTGCTCGATTTGCCCGGGGTCTGCCTTGACCTGTCCCAGAGCGGGTTCGAACACAGTGACGAGCTCAACATCCTCACTGATCAGGCGGCGCAGCATCTTTTCCAGGTCAGCTACGACGGAATTGAGATCGATCACCCTCGGCTGAAGGACTTGCTGACGGCTGAAGGCCAATAATTGCCGCGTGAGTGTGGCGGCACGATTTCCAGCTTTCTTGATTTCCTCAGCATGGTTCCGGAGGGGAGATGCAGTGTCGAGCCGGTCTGTTAGGATTTCACTATAGCCGATGATCACGCCCAGCAGATTATTGAAGTCGTGAGCGATTCCACCTGCCAGTTGGCCTACCGCCTCCATCTTCTGCGCTAAACGCAGTTGGTGCTCCAGGACCCTTTGCTCGGTCACGTTTTCCGCAATCCCCTCGAAGTAGGAACTGTCGCCAGGTTCGGCGCACACCGCGCGCCCACTTAGCCGAACCGTGATCGGAGTACCGTCCTTGCGCTTCCATTGCACTTCGACACCTTCGAACCGCTCCCGAAAAACCTCTAGGAGGTGGGCGCGCTCGGAAGCGTCTTGATAGACGTCGGTGGACATGTCCAACGTCAGCAGTTCTTCCTCGGAATCAAAACCCAGCATATGGACCAGCGCGGGGTTCACAGACTGGAACTTTCCATCTGCCGTGGACCGGTAGATGCCGTAAGGCGCGCCTTCAACCAGGGAGCGATAACTCGCCTCGGAACGGCGCAATGCCTCCTCCGCGCGCCTGCGGTCGGTGACGTCCCGCGAGATCCCTAAAAGGGAAAATTTCTCGGTGGATCCATTTCCAAACGGGACTGCATGGGTTTCAACCCATCGCCGAGTGCCCTTGAGACCGACAACTTCAAATTCTAAAGTGCCCTTGTTGCCCCTACAAACGCTTTCAGTTAGGTTACGGAATGCCTCCTGGTGCTCGGGCGCGACGAGGGGATAGACCGATTGTCCAACGACCGCCTCTGCGCTCTCGGCTTCGATCATTGCGAGACCAGCCGAATTCATCTCCAAGAGTGTCCCGTCGGGCGCAACGACCTTCACACATTCGGGTTCATTCTCAACGATAGAGCGAAGCCGGTTCTCACTCTCCCGCAACGCTTCTTCGGCTAGTTTCCGATCACTGATGTCCACTACAGATCCTTCGTAGTACAGGATCTCCCCCCTGTTCCCCCGCACGGCTCGCGCGCTGCACTGCGCCCAAAAGGTCAAGCCGTCACGACGGCGAAGTGGGACTTCCACCTTCCGGGCCAGGCCCTCGCTCTCCAGAAATGTTTGCCAGTGCAGCCCAGCTTCTGTGTTCACGTACAAATCTGAAAGGTTGGCCGCCAGAAGCGAGTCCTTGTCTGGGTAACCAAGCATCTGCACCAGGGCGGGGTTGGCTTCGAGGAATTGGCCGGCTGAGGTACTCCGATAGATCCCCACCGGAATTCTCTCAAAGAGGCTCTGATAACGTGTATCGGCTTCCTTGACCGCTTGGCGTTGACGAGCCCGCTCGAGGACAATGTGCACCGCGTCCGCCAGCCGCACATAGTGCTTTGGCGTTCTTAGAACATAATCCTCGAGGCCCGCCTTCATGGCCTCCACGGCGACGTGTTCCGCGTGGGTGTCCGTGAACATGATCACAGGGCAGTCAGGCCAACGGGCCTTGGCGGCGCGAAGGACTGCCAGGCCATCTGTCCAATGGAGCCTGTAATCAGTGATGGCGAGGTCAAAGCCGCCCCCTGCGAGCGCTTCCGCGAATTGAGCTGGATCCGTGGCTTGCGTGACCTGAAGCTCGGAGAATTCCCCGCGCAAGGCACGAATCACCAGGGCACGGTCAGCCGCGCGGTCATCCACCAGGAGGACGTGCAGGAATTTGCCCCGATCCTCATCCCTTTCCTGCCGCTGGCCACTCGATCGTGAGAAAACGTTTGAGAGAGATTTCATCCCGTTCCTTGGTCCGGCCCCTCATGGAGATGAGGGTTCACCCCTGAGAGAGTCAACCCTATCGATCCATGGAGGGAAGGTGCCGAGGTCGGGCATCGCCATCTCAGCCCCTGCGAAGGCTGGGGCTGGACTGTATTCGCCGGGCTGTCTCCGCGAACGAGCCGTAGCTTCAAGAGGGCAGCATCGGCACTATCCCCACGCTCATGAGGAGCTTCTGACCCCAATTGCAATTTAGCGGTCTTATGGACTGACCTGACTCGTTAGGAGGCCCTTGCTTGGGAAACTGAGCAGTCTCACCCCCTCATCTTGTGAAGATCCCCAATAAAAATGCGGAAGTCCGCGAAAACGTCAGATTTACTTAGAGGGCACAGAGTAAGAGCAAAGGTCGGTTCGACGTTCTCAGAGACCCCACTGGCATACGGCTGGGGGACGTCAGAAAGCGGGGCAGAAGCTGAGGCCCTGTCGGGTGGCCTTCAGCATTGGCCGCGACCCAGCCACGGCGAACTTTTTCCTTTTCCATCTCAAGGTTACTCTGGCAATTTGGGAATCCCGTCAGACAAACGGTCGGGACAGTTGAGACTGCGCAGGGCCACTACTCGGACTCGCTAGCCGACTCTTCGCCATGTACTCCGGCCGGAAACCAGGGTTAAGACTGGACTCAGACTGCAGTACACAGATTCAGCTCAGCTGGGACATACTCCGCGGACCAATTCGGTGTTAGGGGTGTTAGGAAAGCCCGCTCAAGCGACCAGCGGCGCCGGGAGGCTCCGTTGAGCCAGATTCCAGTCCTCGGGTCGTGAGGCCATCTGCCAGAACCCCGCCGAGGGATTGACCAACCCAACCCCTACCCTCAATTCGCTCCACCTTGGTTCTTCCCGAAAGGGCAGCTTGAAGGTCCCCCCGTTTCTGGTCCGTTCAGAAGGTGAAATTTCTGGGTGCTGTTGACCTGCTTGGGACGGGGCTAGCTCCGTCCCAAGCGGCGAATTCTGCGGGCGGCACATGCCCCAGCGCCGTGTGCGGGCGACTCGCATTGTACTCGCGCCGCCGCGATCTCCTTGATGCGCATACGCAGGGCGGCCTGGTCCGGAGCGACCGAACGGTAGCGATGCGAAGAGCGCTGAAACCGAAGCGCGCAGCAACCCCGGCGCTCACTCACCCCGTAGCTGTCTTCCAGATGCCGCACCAGCTCGCGCCACCGGCCAGGCCTTAGAGTTTTTTTGAGAGCACGTCCTGCAGCATCAGCTTGTCGGCGCTGAGATCGGCCACGAGCTGCTTCAGCTTTCGGTTCTGATTCCCGACCGATTTCGGAGTCCCAGATTTCGTTCTTTTGCCAGCGGTGGTAGAGCTAGTGGATCAGCTTTCCAGTAAATATGTTCTTCACTTGGCCTATGAAGTCGAGGTTGGCGAGGGTGATCTTGAAAACGTTTGCCAGGACCAGTGAGACTCTGACCTTGTGCTTCATCAGATAGAAGGTCAGTGTTACAGACATTTTCATTTGTCGAGAATCAAAGAGCCGGAATCCACTGCAAATCCTCTTGGGAGCAGAATGGGCCGAATACGGTGTAAGACCGTGTACGTAAGTCGCAGAAGAACAAGGCAGGCCACGTACCAAAATGCATTCTGTTCACTCTTCTAAGCAGAGGGTCGGGGGCTCGAATCCCTCCGGGCGCGCCACTACTTCAACCTGCGACGGACCTTCCATCCAGAAACAGACGTGCCCCCGGTTTAGGAGACTTGAGCTGCCTTGTGGATATAGAGGTTTCGCAGGGCCTTGGACGCGTGGGCGCTGCGGTAGTCATCCAGTTCTGCGTCGGTGATGCGGAAGTGGGTCTTGGGGGGATGATTCGCAGACGTGGCGAGCTCGCGACGCAGCTTGAGGGAACAGATGTCCGGCGCGTCCTGAAACCGCGCGCGATGGGAGTCAAAGGCTTCGTTCGCAATGGTCAGCGTGAATTCGCGCGGCTCACTCGCCTGTTCCCGCACGGAGAAGGTGTACTCACGGACCTGGGCTTTGGCCTCAAAGCCGACAAACTGCACGATGATCTCTTCGCTCACCTGGCGCCTGCCGCGGCGCCAACTGGTGTGGCCACAACGTTTGCTTTCTTGCGGCGCTTGGACCGCGAACGCTTCGGAGGCGTTCCTTCGGCGGGTTCGACGACCATCAGGCTGGTGACAAATTTCTTCATGCCGTGCAGATCGAAATCAATCGAGGTGCGCTCCGCATCCGACTCGGTGACCACACCCAAGCCATACTGAAAGTGCTTGATGTACTGACCTTCAGGGAGAGCTCTCAATGAATCTCCTCCGTTCGAGACGATGCGCTTGAAAAAAGGGCGAGCTGGCAACACCCGGCTCGCCCTCGCCTGGCTAGAGGCTGGTGACGTTCGACGCCTGCAGGCCCTTGGGGCCCTTGGTCACTTCAAATTCAACCGCCTGGCCTTCGTTCAGCGATTTGTACCCCTCCGCCTGGATGGCGGAAAAGTGCACGAAAACGTCCTCGCCGGACTGGCGCTGGATGAACCCGAAGCCCTTGCTGGCATTGAACCACTTCACTGTTCCTTGTTCTTTCACGGATATTCCTCTTCTTTGTTTGAGCTATTTGGTGCTTCTCGACCGCCTCCAGCCGTAAACCAAAAAGAGGCTGCAAGTGTGAACTTGCAGCCCCTCTAACGAATCTAAAGGTTTTACAAGAGCAACAAACGCAATATTATGCTAGCACACCTTTACGTCTGCACCTAACGAAATCTTCGCAAGATCTCAAGCGGCGGATAAATCGCGCCCACGAAAGATCCCGCTCCGCACCAAGCAGCAAGGTTTCGCCCGGCCCGATGGCGAGAGTTCTAACATGGTCCTCCAGGGCGCGCCATGTCTCGTTTCCCCGCTGAAACTATGCAGGGACGATGGGGTATGATTCATTGTGTCCGGCCAGGAGGCGCGATCCGGACAGAAGGAGTCGGCCCGATCCTGTGAATCTCTCGGCTGTGCTGCGAGTGGCCCTGCGAACGTTGGGGCGCAACAAACTGCGCACCGCGCTGACGCTGCTGGGCATCACCATCGGCATCAGCGCCGTGATTTGCACGGTGGCCATCGGCGAGGGCGGTTCCCGCCAAATCCAGCAGCAGCTTCTGATGCTGGGCGAGAATTTCGTGTGGATTGAGGCTGGTGGACGCAACGTGAATGGCGTGCGCACGGGCACCGGGGCCACTAAGACGCTCACCGTCGCGGACCAGAACGCCATTCTGCAACAGGTCCCGATCATCAAGCGCTGCTCGCCGCAAGTGGACGCGCGGATCCAGGTGGTGTACGGCAATCAGAATTGGAGCACGACCTATCGCGGCGTCTCGCCGGAATATTTCCCCATCCGCCGCTGGCAGGTGACCCAAGGGGGCCCGTTCTCGTCAGAGGAGGTCGATGGCTCGACCAACGTGTGCCTGCTCGGCCAGACGGTCGCCGGGTATCTATTCGGCGAAGAAGACCCGCTGGGCAAGACCATCCGCGTGCGCGATTTGCCCCTCAAGGTCATCGGCGTGCTGCAGGGAAAAGGCTTCTCAGCGACCGGTTCCGATCAGGACGACTTCATCCTCATCCCCTACACGACCGCGCAGCACAAGGTGAAAGGCATCGACTGGCTCGACGACATCCTGTGCTCGGCCATTTCGCCGAAAGCGGTGCGCCCGGCGCAGGATCAGGTAATGCTCTTACTGCGCGAGCGGCACCACATCTTTCCCGGCCAGCCTGACGATTTTAACATTCGGAGTCCGGAGGACACCCTCAAGATGCAAGAGCAGGCGAGCCAGACGTTCACGCTGATGCTGGCGAGTATCGCCTCGGTATCGCTGCTGGTCGGCGGTATCGGAATCATGAACATCATGCTCGTCTCGGTGACCGAGCGGACGCGTGAAATCGGCGTGCGCATGGCCGTCGGGGCCTCCGAGCGCGACGTCCACCGGCAGTTTCTGGCCGAGGCCGTCGTGCTCAGCCTGCTGGGAGGGGCCATCGGCGTGCCCGGAGGCATCCTCGGTTCCCTGGGCATTTCCAGCGTCTTAGGCTGGCCGATAACCATCTCCCCGCTTGCCGTGGGCATCGCGGTGTTGTTCTCCTTAGGCGTGGGCATCTTTTTCGGTTACTACCCGGCGCAGAGGGCGGCGCGACTCGACCCCATCGAGGCTCTCCGTTATGAATAGCTCCTTTTGCCGGGTTGTAGGGAGGCGCTTCCAGTCTGTTGACCGGCGGCACAACCCAGTTAGGGTTTGACCGATGGAACAGGAACAGAATCAAACCGGAAGACCACTCGCGCTGATCACCGGCGCTTCGAGCGGCCTCGGAGCCGTCTTTGCGAGGCGACTCGCGCGCGAGGGTTATGATCTCGTGCTGGTGGCGCGGCGTAAAGAGCGGCTGGAGAGCCTCGCCGGAGAGTTGCGGCAGAGCACCGGAATTTTCGTGGAAACTCTCCCGGCGGACCTCAGCCAGGACGATGCGCTGCGGCTGGTTGAGGAGCGCATCGCCGGCGCTCCCAATTTCGAGTTTCTCGTCAACAACGCCGGGTTTGGCACGATGTCGCTCTTCCCCAAGGCCGACGTCGCAAGCCAGGACGCCATGCACCGGCTGCACGTGTTGGCCACCATGCGGCTGACGCACGCGGCCTTGCCCGGCATGCTCGCCAGAAACAAGGGCTACATCGTAAACGTCTCCTCGGTGGCCAGTTTCCTCCAGGGGCCGGGAAACGTCAACTACTGTTCCACCAAGGCCTGGATGAATAGTTTCACCGAGGGGATCTACGTCGAGCTGCAATACATGCGCTCCGATGTACGGGTGCAGGCGCTGTGTCCCGGTTTTACGATCACAGAATTCCACCACGCCATGGGGATCGACCGCAGCTTCGTGTCCCGGAGCTGGTGGATGCCGGCGGAAAAGGTCGTGGACGACTCCCTGGCCGGCCTGAAGCGCGGGAAACTCTTCGTGATCCCCGGGTTGCGCTACAAGCTGATCGTGCTGGTCCTGAAGTTTCTCCCCGGGTTCCTTCTGCATATCGTGGCCAAGAGGGGACCGGCAAATCGCAGGGAGCAGGCCACTCATCCAAAACGCGAGACTTGAGTCAGGCCGCGTCCGCCGCGCTCTGCGACAAGCCTTTTTTCGCGATTGCTGCGGCCGCATCATCGCACGGCGGAAATTACTCCCTCCTCACACGCCGAGGCATCATAGGCCGGCCGTGTTGCGTTGCGGCGTATGCTGGGATGCGCGTGACGGCCCAGCCGATCCGCCCGCGCCGCAGACGAGGTTCGACATGGAACAGACCCAGGTGATCCCTCCCACAGTTGCCAATCGCTTCAAAGGCCTGGCGCGAATGATCGGCAACACGCCACCTCTTGCCGTCGAGTTCCTCTATCGGGGCAGGAAGCGCGTGATCTACGCCAAATCCGAACAGCTCAACATGACCGGAAGCATCAAGGACCGCATGGCGATTTACATCCTCCAGCGGGCCTACGCGCGCGGCGAAATCCGTCCGGGCGACAGCATCGTCGAAGCGGCCAGCGGCAAGACGGGCATCTCCTTCGCGTGCTGGGCCATTCCGCAGTGGGGCCCGGTCCCAGGGGACCTTTGGCTGCGCACTGGGGGTTCGGCATCCAAGGGGTTGCCGCCGGCTGAACTCAGGGCTAAGATTTCCCCCGAGGGCCGTCATGAGGAACAAGAAAAACTCCAAATCACTTTCCGTTGATCGCCGGGAATTCTTCAAGCTGGGCGGCGCCGCCACGGCCGGTTTTCTGGCACACGGTTTGATCGCTCCTGCGGCCCACGCCTTCCCCCCGCTGCCGTCGAATCCGGTTACGTCAGCCGCCATGCCCACCCGCAACCTGGGCCGCACCGGCTACCGGGTCGGCATCTTCAGCCTGGGTGGCCAAGCCACCATCGAGCAGCCGAGCAGGGAAGCGGACGCGGTGCGCATCGTCGAGCGTGCCCTGGATCTCGGCATCAACTACATCGACACGGCCCCCGCGTACGGCGGTTCTGCGCGCTGGAGCCAGAAGTACATTGGTCAGGTGATGAAACGCCGCCGCGCGGAAACTTTTCTCGCCTCCAAGACCCACGATCGCTCCCGCGACGGTTCCCTGCGACTGCTCGAAGAATCATTGCGCCTCTTGAATACCGACCACCTCGACCTCTGGCAAGTGCACAATCTCACCACCAAGGACCAGGTTGAGAAGATCTTCGCTCGCGACGGCGCCGTCAAGGCGCTCCAGGAGGCGCGCGAACAGAAGATGGTCCGCTTCCCGGGCGTGACCGGGCACGCCGACCCCGATGTGCTCATCGAGGCTATTCGTCGCTTCCCGTTCGACGCAATCCTGCTGGCGCTGAATGCCGCCGACCGGCACCACCTCAGCTTCATCGAGCGCCTGCTCCCGATGGCCGTCGAGAAACAAATGAGCATCATCGGGATGAAGGTGCCGGCACGCGGTCGCATCCTGTCGAGCTGGGCGCCGTCCGGGCAGCAACAATCGTGGGAGGGCGGGACCCGATCCGGGGCCCTCACTATGCGCGAGGCGCTCTACTACGTGCTCTCGTTGCCGGTCAGCACCGTGATCATCGGGTGCGACACGGTCGCGCAGCTCGAGGAAAATGTGCAGCTCGCCCGCGATTTCACGCCGCTTAGCGACGAGCAGATGGCGGGGCTGGCCGCCCGCACGCAACCCATTGCACGCCAATCGCTTTTCTTCCGCAACTGGGCCTAGCTGCGGCTGCTCGCTTTCTTCTCTTCCCTTCTCTCGCGGCGGACGTGTCGGCCGCCGCAGCACGCAAAAGCCTTGCGCGGGCACGATGCGCGGGCGTCGAAGCAGCATCGGTGGCCATCCTCCGGATCGTCTCTCCTGCGTGGATCTCTCCCGTACAGTTGGCTCGCCCAGGAGGCCGTCTGGTTAACTCAAGCCAACAGCCTGGCTCTTTATTTTCACGACACCAGGGAGTTAATCCCCCAAGAGAAAGCAAACAGAACCCGCTATTCTCGGAGCCAAGAGTAGGTTGTACCCCCGCGAGTGCCCCCAACTTATTCTCCGATTCAGGGTCTCAAATCAGACTCGATGCGAAGGAGAAAGCAATGAGAAAGATGAATATCGTCTTGGTGGGGGTTCTGTTGTTGGTCTTGGCGGGGCTTTTGCCCGTTTCCGCCCCCCGCGCGGACGAAGAGAAGAGTGACTTTGCGCTGCTGGATCAGGAGCCCACTGTGCAGGACGTGAGCGTACAATGCGGCGCGTCCATGGGCCATCACCACGCCAAGCGCCAGGCCTTTACCATGCACATCACCATGACCAACCGCGGCGACTCCGGGCTGGGCGGAACCAACGGATTCGTCCGCGTCACCTATCACGACACGGACTTCGTGGACTATGCCATCCAGGTGGGCACGACCGTTCAAATCACCCTAGCGGGAGGAGGTACCCCAGGGGTGGATGACATCATCAAGGTGACCAGCCAGGGTGGCGCCGTGCTGATCGGTCAGGCCAGCTTGATCACCGACGAGGACGCCAAGCCGCATCCGCTGCTGGATGGGCATTCCTTCTGCACCACCACAGCGAATGGTCACGTATCCCCGATTTAGTCCTCGCCTTCCGGTTCAGGCGGGCGCAGGCCTTCTTCGCCCGCCTTCTCCCGGAGGGATGTGAGACTGTTGGGCATTTTCGCAAAGCTGCCAGGGCTCGCCACGGATCCCGCGGTGACGGTAGTTCCCGGCTGGCGTAGCGCAGATTTCGTTTCTGGACGGGCGAAGCCACACAGGTTCTGGCCGGGGTGACTTTGGTCGCGGAGACTACAGGGTAGCTCAGGCGGAGGGAGCCGCGGCACAGGCCGGTTCGGCAATCTGAGAGATTTCGGGAAGCTCCTGAGCGGCCAAGCGCACGAAATGCTCGACGATGGTTGCGTCGAATTGGGTCCCGCTGTCGGCCCGCAAGCGGCGGATGGCTTCTTCACTCGGAAGGCCCTGGCGGTAGCTCCGGTCGGAAACCATGGCGTCAAAGGCATCCACCACGCTGACGATGCGCGCGCCGAGCGGGATTTCTTCTCCCTTGAGCCCCGCGGGATAACCCTTCCCGTCCATGCGCTCGTGGTGGTGCAGGACGAGCAGGCTGGCGCGCTCGAAGCCGGGGATCAGCCGCAGGATGGCCCAGCCATACTCCGAGTGTTTCTCGATGACGGCGCGCTCTTCCGGAGTAAGTTTGCCCGGCTTGTTCAGGATGGCATCGGGGACGCCGACCTTGCCGATGTCGTGCAGGATGGCGGCCACCTCGATATCGTGCAGCTGATGCTCGCTTACGCCAAGCTGCTCGGCGACGCGCATCGCCCATTCCGCCAGCCGCGTGCTGTGGACGCCGGTGTTGAGGTCCTTCAGGTCCAGCATCTGGTTCAGGGCGCAGACGGTCGCACTGCGCATCTGCTGAAGCTGTTCATCCAGCTCTTTGACCCGCAGCGGCTCCTGGAGCCGTGCGGCTCCAGGGCTCGCTCTCAGTGATGTTCCCGTTGCGCTCACGTTGTGTCCGCTATTCTGAAGGATGCGAGAAGCAGCACTCGCGCCTATTTGACTTCGGGCAGCCTCACTTGTCTGATGTAGCTCACCGCGGCATTTAGATCCAGTCTTCCAGCTCCAAGATCATCCGCTGCACACGGCGCGACCTGAGAGCTCGGGCAGGAAACCGCCACGGCCTGGGAAAAGGCGCGCACTGCATCGGCCTCCTGTATGCTCGCAACTGTATTGTCGCCAGCCGCGTTGAGGAGCAGGGCTACACCGCCGGCGACTACGGCCGAGCTGAAAGAAGTTCCCCACACGGCGGCGTAGTGCCCCCCGGGGTAGGTGGTTACCAGGGATTCGCCGGGCGCGGCAATGACCACTAGGTCGACGCCGAAATTGGAGAACGCCGAACGCTGGTTGGACATTGAGGTGGAACCGACGCCCACGACATTGCCGAACGCAGCCGGATACACCAGCTTGCGTTGGCCTTCGTTGCCTACCGAAGCGACACATACGACGCCGTTGCGAGAGGCATAGTTGATCGCGCGCATCACTTCGTCGGAGAACACCGCCAGGCTGAAGCTCATGTTGATGACCGACGCACCGTTGTCTGTCGCGTAGTGAATGGCGCGAACAATGTCCGAAGTACGGGAGCTGCCGTCGGCCTTAAAAGCCTTAAGCGGCATGATCTGCGCGGTGGGGGCTATCAGGTGCACCAGTCCCGCGACCATCGTACCATGGCCGAAGTACGCCGGCAGTTGCTGACCTTCCAGAATGGCCGCGGTGGACTGCTCGAGAATGGCCGCGGTGGACTGGTTGAGATGGACCACCTGAGCGCCTTCCAGGATGGCCGCGGTGGATTGCTGGAGCATGGCCAGGTTGTTCTGTTCAAGGATGGCGGCCGTAGACTGATTGAGATCGGCCAGCTCCGAGGCAGACCCGGCGACGTCCCGTGTAAAATCGTAACCGGGGATCACATAAGGCGCCAGGACAGGGTGGTGTGGATCCACGCCCGTGTCAATGATGGCTACGATGCCAGCGCCCGTGATGTTGCGCTGCTGCACGGTCGAAGCATTGACTATGCCGAGGAGGGGCTGTTGCACATAGCCAACCCAGGCTAAGGAACCATATAGTTTGGTCGAGCTCTTGTTCCGGTTGCTGGTATTCACCCCCGCCGTCGGGAGGTTCGGAGTGTCCGCGAGGGAATCCTCCTGGAACTGGCCAGTGGAATCTAACTCAATGTTCTTCACGTCCGAATCCCCTTTCACCCACTGCTTCAGTTGATCCGGCGGAAGCGAGTCGGAAGCTTTGACCAGGTAGACGTCCCTGCCATTCAAGTTACGGACCATCTGCAAGCCGTAGCGCTGGCAGGCGGCCTGCGCCTGGGCGGCGCTAGGCGACCGCAGCATGTAGCTATTGGTGCCTGCGGCGGCCTGGGCAGGGAGAAGGGCTGCCAGCAGGACCAGCACGCCCAGCGAAATCAGTATGCTCTTTCTCATTTCAATTTCCCTCGCAATCAGTCTCATCGAACTCACGGGCCTCACCACGATCTCTCCAGGGTTCTGTGCCACGCGAGGAGGATAGCGTTTCAATCCGAAACGGAACAATGGGCTAGCCTTACTAGGCCCCTCCTTACGGGAGTACTAGGAAGCTCATTCCGCGATTACTTGAGTTCTCGACCGCTGGGGCAGTCACGCATTGAACGAAGCGGGCAGTGGCCGGTTGGAATAGAGTCGAATCATCTGAATAACGCATCTATTTTCAAACAGTTAGACGTAGGCAGTTGCCGCGGGCTCATGGACAGTTGGGTTCGCAATGCCGAATGACGTCCCAAGAGCAGTCCGAGGCGACGAGTTGAGCGATGAGTGGTACTCCGGGCCGAGGGAAGCTGCGCCGGTGTAGGATGAGGGTAGGTACTGTGAGTTCTAGCTACGTTTTGACCCAACTTGGGCAGCTGGGGTATGGCCCTCTAAGCTTTGCCGCTGAGGGCAAAGCCGCCCCAGTGGTAGGGGTGGGGATAAGCTTGGCGCGTCTCGAGGCTGGCTTGTTGGATGGCCACTGCGATATCCCCATTTGCCTTTAGTTGGCGGTAGAGATTTCCCAGGAACTCAGCCGTGCTGGCTTCAGGGACATTCCAGAGGGGACACAATACCGATTCCGCCCCGGCATAGAGTAGCCCCCTCACGAGGCCAGACCATTCCTCCCCGTTGCCAGCCGCGTTCAGGCCCGGTGCACAACCACTGAGCGTAACCATCCTGCAGGGCAGGCGCAGGTGGTAGAGGTCAAACAGGCTCATCCGGGAGTCTCCCAGCCGGAGTGAGGAAAAGAGGGGATTGTCCTGCCGAAATGCGCAGTGGGTTGAGAGGTGGACGTAACGGCTTCCCGGACCGTGTGTCCGCAGGGCCTCCTCGGTGGCCTCCTCGCCGAGAAAGAACTTCGCCTCGGGGAAAGCGGCGGCCACCGCGCGGGCTTCTTCGCCAGCCTGTGGCGCCCCGGGATCGGGAATCCCCAGGACCAGGGCGCGATCCTCGACCGCACTCCTCTTGGTGGCGCAGAGGTAGAACAGGCTGGCGCTCGACGCATAGGAAACCACGAAGTCGTCCACCAGATGCCTCCGGCCGTCAAAGAAGGCGTGGAAGGGGAGATAGTGCAGCACGCCGTGGGGCACGACGATCAAGTGGCGGGCCGCGAGCCGTTCCCGCAGGGGCGCAATCAACTCGGCGTAGAGCTCCTGCAGGTGCAACAGGCTGGCCTCACGCATGGGCTCCACGAAAGCGCGCGCATACTCGGCACCCAGGCGGAATTTGGCAAACTGACCCTGCAGCAAGCGCATCAGGTTTCGCACTCGCGGTGCGGGCGTGAGGGGTACGATCTCCAGGCGCGCAGCGTCCAGCACGCAGGCGTAAATCGCTTCCCGGGCCTGAAAATACTCGAGCATCACCGCGTCCGCCGGGATGACTTTGCGGATGCTTTCGAGCGGGATCGTGCCCGCATTCTGTAAGGACAGGAACTCTTCGTCTGTGCCCCGCAATTCGCCCAGCGATCGGAGGAGCTGTGCTTCCTGTTCACGGGTGCGCTGCCGCAGGCGCTCCACGTTTTCGGCAGAGCCCTGCGCCTGGCGCAGTTCTTCGAGGTCGATCTGCCGGTAATACCAGTTGAGTTCCTCCCGCAGGCTCTTGACCTGTTCGACCAGCCCGCTGCGCGTGCCTGAGGGAGCGCGCAGGGCATGGGCGCGGAAGGCGATGAGGTCGGCGATTTGACGGGACTTGGACTTCTCGATGACCGCAAAGACGGCTTCGGGGTTGCGTTGTTCCGGCGGGAGCTCCATATCTGTGGCCACGAACGCTTCGTAGAGCGAGAGCTTGTTCTTGAGAAACGGGATCTTCAAATCTTCGGCATGCCGCTGGCCGGGCAGGCTCTCCAGGCCGTCGAGAGCCCGGCGATAGGACTGGTGAGCGGCGGGCAGGTCGTTCTGGGCCTCCAGAATTTGCCCGAGGGTGAACTGGGCCAGGTACCGCAGCCCCGAGGTATTGGTGCGTTCAATTCGCGCCGAGGCTGTGTCACACCAGTACCGCGCCATGGTCTTTTCGCCGGCAGCCAGGTGCAGGGCGGAGCGCAGCAGTTCAGCCAGCGCGGCTTTGCCCGCCAGCGAGGAATGGGAGAAGAACTGGCGCGCGGCATCGCCGCTGCGTCGGGCTTCGTAGGCGCGGCCTTCGTGGTAGAGCACCAGCGCCTGATAGAGATCCAGCAGCGCTGGCCAGACCGAGTTCTGCTCGCGGGTGAAGCGCTCGCGCGCCTTCGCAAATAGTTCCAGCGCGCGGAAGGGCTTGCGCTCCTGGTTGGCGGCGATGCCGAGGAAGGCCAGGGCCTTGGCGGCCTCGTAGCCCATGCTCAAGGTTTCGAAGCTGGCGAAGGCCTGCTGGGCGAGTTCCCCACCCTCTCCGGCCAGGTTCAACTCCAGGTACATCTCCGCCTGGTCAAGGTCGCACAGGGCGCGGTGATACGCGTCGCCCACGCGGTCGCAGAAGAGGCGCGTGGCGCGGTAAAGCTCGATGGCACGCGGATATTCGCCGCGCAGGTAATAGAGATAAGCGATATTGTAATCGGCCTGGGCGACGAGCAGCAGCATGTTGCGTGTCTCGCAGTAGGCGCGCGCTGTCTGATAGGCCTCGAGCGCACCGGAGAAATCGTTGAGACTGATGCTGCACACGGCCATGTTGCTGAGCACGATGGCGACGTCACGGTGCTCGCCGAAGCTTTCCAGCGCCTGTTGCGCGCGCCGGTAGAGCACCAGGGCTTCCTCGAAGCGGTCTTGGCGGTGCAGGATGTTGGCCAGGTTGGCATCCAGGCGCGCTAGGCGGAGGCGGTCGCCCTGGCGTTTGAACACCTCGCGCGCCGTTTCCGCCCGCTCGAACGCCTCCGGATAGCGGCCGAGATAGATGAGCGGCTGGAGCGAGCTGCTCAGGGTGATACCCGCTTCGATTTCCTGCCCCAGCCAGCGGAACAGGTTCAAGGCCTTCTGGTAGCTGTCCAGGGCCTCCTGGTACTTTCCCCGCAGACCCAGCAGGTGCCCCATGGCGCGCGCGCTGCGAGCGCGGCACAAGTCATCTTCCAGGATTTCGGCGAGCCAGCTGGCCACCTGCGCCAACCGCTCGGCGCGCTCAATGTCTTCCCGCGCCGCCTTCACCACCTCATCGGTAAGGCGCAGGACCACGGCCTGGTGCTGGAGTTGGGGATGCTGACGAAGAAACTCGCGCCGCGCGGTCTCCGGTTCAAGGCCCGCGAGTTGCCCGAGTAACTCTTCCTGAAACTCTGTTGGGGAGGAGTCGGGCATTCTGATCGCCAGAATCGCACGGGCCTACCGCGGCGACAATGGGGCCGGGAGCGAGTGTTTCCTGGATCTCAACGCGCCGGGCGATCGCGCCAGAAGAGTTCCTCCACGTTCCAAAGCGCGTAGTGATCGAGGACGGCGGGACGGAAATTCCCCAGGCCGTTCTTGGCGCCCACCAGGAGATGAGGACTAGCCAGAAAGACCATAGGCTGGTTTTCGGCCACGATCTGCTGCACCCGGTCGTACAAGCGCTTGCGCTCCTCGAATCTTTTTGCAGTGAGTTGCCGCTCGAGCAGGCCATCGATCTCCGCCTCCCAAGGCGTCGCGGGCTTCGCCTGGCCGGGGTTCCAGAGATGCTGGCCGCCCCGGGAGAGCCAGACGTTGATGTCCACGTTTGGATCCACGTCGGGGCTGAGCAGGCCGAGGATGCAGGCTTCGTAGTCATGGTTCTGGAAGAGCCGTTCGAGCAGTGCCCGAAATTCGAGCGGCACGATATGCACCTGCATCCCGAGCTGTTTGAAGTCGTCCTGAAGGATGGTGGCCATTTTCATGCGCTCGGCGTTTGAGGCGCTGCTGACTATGGAGAAGTCCACCGCTTCGCCTTCGGAATCCACCAGCGTGCCGTCTCTTTTCCACGAGAAGCCCGCGCCACGCAGGAGCTGGCGCGCGCGGTCGAGCGAGCGCGGCGGCCGCGGCAGCCGGTCGTTGCTCCAGAGCTTGTTGCCCGGCGTCAGCTGGCCCCACAGCGGCACGGCGCGACCCTGATAGACCAGACGCACGATGCCGTCGCGGTCCACGGCCGCCGAAATGGCCTGGCGGAAAGCAACCTGCTGGAACCACTTCTGCTTGCGCGCGATTTGCGGAAGCTTGCCGCCGAGGTCGTTGAGGTTGAAGAACAGGAAGTTGTACTCGAGGCCCGGGCCCAGGTCCGACATGGTGTAGACCCGGGCCTGCTGCTGGCGGGCCAGCACGGCGAAGTTTTCGGCGTTGAGCCGCCAGATCAGGTCCGTATCGCCCGCTTGGAAACGGATGGCCTGCGCATCTTCACTGGGCACGAAGAGAAACGCGACTTCGTCGAGGTAGGGCAGCCGATTCCCCTGGCGGTCTGCTTTCCAGTAGTACGGGTTGCGCTCCAGCACCAAGCGCTGGCCCGGCACGTACTCCTTCAGGCGAAAAGGCCCCAGGCCGGCCAACTGCGCCGGCGGCGTGGTCAGCGACCAGGCCTGCGCCAGCTTGCCTTCGCGGTGGGCCTGTTGGAGCAGGTGTCGCGGCAGTATGGCGAAGCCATCGAAAAGCCGCTCCGCTACCCCGTAGGGCTGCGCCAGATCGAAGACCAGCGTCTCGGCGTCAAGTTTGCGCACGGTGAGAGGCTTGCCGCCGACGATCAGTAGATCGCGCTGCGAGGCGTGCACCTTTTCATCGAGGTACACCTCGAAGCTGAATAAAACGTCGTCGGCGTCGAGCGGATGCCCGTCGGAGAAGCGCAGGCCGCGGCGCAGCTTCAATGT
>JBGPZW010000119.1:0-11109 GCA_041493955.1 Terriglobia bacterium | reverse complement strand
GCCGCGCTCGTGGCCGAACAGTTCCGATTCGACGAGTTCCTGCGGCAGGCTGGCGCAGTCAATTTTAAGGTAGGGCGCATCGCGGCGCGGGCTCAGCTCGTGAATCAGGCGCGCGAGTTGATCTTTGCCGGTGCCGCTTTCTCCGGTGATCAGCAGGGTCGTGGAGGTCTCCGCGACTTTGCGCGCGAGTCCCAGCACGCGCTGCGAGGCGGCATCGCAGGCCACCCAGGGAATGCGCTCTGGCATCATCACTCCGCCGTTCCCGAAACGATGTCGCCGGCGCGCGTGCCGGGCCCGGCGTCAGAAGATCCCGGCTCGGAAATTCGCATGCGCCGGGCGGCGCGCCACAGCCGCTCGAGGTCGTAGAAGGTGCGCGCGCGTTCATTGAAAACGTGCACAATGAAGCCGCCGTAGTCGAGCAGCACCCATTCGGCCCGCTCGTAGCCTTCGCGGTGCTCCACGCGTGCGCCTCGGCGCGCGAGCCCCTGTTCGATTTCGTCGCTGATGGCCTGCACGTGGGGAGTGCTGAACCCGGTACACAGGAGAAAGCAGTCGGTGAAGGCGCCGAGCGGGCTCAGGTCGAGCAGGGTCACGTCGGTGGCCTTTTTGTTCTGGGCTGCCTCGACGGCCCAGCGAACCTCAGGACGCAGCGAATGAGTGCTCACCACCGGTACAGGGCCTGCTTCCCAATGTATTCCTCCACGCGTGCGGGCACAAGACCGTGGACGGATTGGCGGCGGTGCAGCCGCCGGCGAACCTCGGTGGCCGAAACTTCGCTGGAAACGGTATCGAGCAGGTGCACGGAGGTTCGCCGCAGCGGGACTTCGTGCGGACCGGCCGCCGGAGCGCGTCCGAGCAACTCCGGCGGAATCACCAGGCGCAGCGCGTCGCTGCGGAAGCCCGGGCGGCTGGCGACGATGAAGTCGCAGGAGTTGAGCAGCGCTTCGTACTCCCGCCACGTGGGGATCTCCAAGAACGAATCAGCGCCCAGGATGAAGTAGAGGCGGTCGCCGTGGTGGTGATACACGTGCCGGAAGTGGCGCACGGTATCAATGGAATAGAAAATCTCGCCGCCGCCCCAGTCGGGGCCGGCTTCGGCCAGCGATGGCACAAAGTGTGCGTGCTCGGCGCAGGCCAGCGCAACCATGGCGAAGCGGTGCGGAAAGGGAGCGAGCTGCTGCCGGTGCTTGTGCGGCGGGCGGCCCGAGGGGATGAAATGCACCTCGTCGAGATGGAATCGCCGCTGCGCCGCGCGGGCCACGGCCAGGTGGCCAAGGTGGACGGGATCAAACGAGCCGCCGAACAGCGCAATCCGGCGAGCCCGGCCGTTGACGCGCGAAGGGGGTTTTGAGGGGTGGGGTGAACTCAAGGCTCCTCCGTCAACTTGGCGGCCCGCGGCGCATTTTCGCCGGCCTGATCGAGCGCCGGCAGGATTTCCGCCGCGGCCGGAGCCAGCCGGTCAAGCGCATCCGCCATCGCGCGAACTAACTGCGGGACACCTTCGCCGGTGACCGCAGAGATGGCGTAGAAATCCAGGTGCTTGCCGGCGCAGAACGCGCGCAGCACCTCGAGACGCTTCCGGTCGGTGGTGGCGTCGAGCTTGGTGGCGACCACCAGCATGGGTTTTGCCGCCAGCGCGGCGCTGAAGGAGTTGAGTTCCCCCTCGATGATCTCGAAATCGCGCAGCGGGTCGCGCTCGGAGGCATCGCTGGTGTCGATCAAGTGCGTCAGGAGGCGCGTGCGCTCCACGTGGCGCAGGAAGCGCGTGCCCAGGCCCACGCCCAGATGCGCGCCTTCGATCAGCCCGGGCAGGTCCGCGACGACAAAAGTGCGCCCCACGTGTTTCCCCGGCGCGCCGTCGGCCGAAACCACTCCCAGTCCCGGCTCGAGCGTAGTGAAGGGGTAATCGGCAATCTTCGGCCGCGCCGCCGAGATGCGCGAGATGAGCGTGGATTTTCCGACATTCGGGAAGCCGACCAAGCCTACGTCGGCGAGCAGCTTGAGCTCCAGTCGCAGGTGGCGCTCTTCACCGGGTGATCCATCTTCCGCCTCGCGCGGGGCCTGGTGCCAAGGCTTGGCGAAATGTTGGTTGCCGCGCCCGCCGCGCCCGCCCTGCGCGATCAAGACGCGCTGCCCGGCGGTGGTCAGATCGGCCATCTGCTCGCGGCTTTGGTCGTCCCACACCACCGTGCCCACTGGCGCCGTAAGGATCATGTCGGCACCCGAATGGCCTGTGCAGTTCGAGCCCTCGCCATGACGCCCGCGTTCGGCGCGGAATTCGCGGTTGAATCGGTAGCGCAGCAGGGTGTTGTCATGCGGATTCGCCTCGAGGAAGATGCTGCCGCCCGCGCCGCCATCACCGCCCGAAGGCCCGCCCCGCGGCACGAACTTCTCCCGGCGGAAAGCGACACATCCGTTGCCGCCGTCCCCGGCCTTCACGTAGATTCTAGCTTCGTCAACAAACACCGGTGTGCCCTGCGAAAGAAGGATACGATAGCGCCGCGCGAAAGTACAAAGGCGTCCGAGGGAACCTATCCGTGAGTTGGCTGCGGCAATCGGTCAAGCGAATCGGCTTCGTCCTGCTTGCCCTACTGGCCGCTTTGGGCATGACCGCCTACCTCCTCGTGGGCTACCGGCCAAGCATCGCGCCCGCGCCGCCGCACCCGCGTGCCGCGCCGGCGTTTTCCGCCCTTCCGCGCTTCACTGTGTGCTGGGTGGAGAGCGGCGCTGCGGGATTGCACACGCCCTTCGCGGCGACCGCGTCCGCTTTACTCGTGCGCCACCCGGCAGGCGACGTCCTGATCGACACGGGCAACTCCAGCCACTTTGAAGAGGAGATTCGCGGCTATCCGTTCGGGGCGCGCCTGTGGCTCGAAGCGCTTCCCGGGTCACTCAAGCCGCGCGCGTTGCTGCCTGACCTGCTACGACGGGCCGGCGCCGACCCGGCTGCGCTGCGCTGGGTTGTGCTCTCGCACGCGCACCTGGACCACGCCGGCGGCCTCATGGATTTGCCGCGCGTGCCCGTGCTGATGCCGCCGCAGGAGATGGACTTCGTGGGGACGCCCGTCGGCCAGCAGAGTTTTTTCGTGATGCCGGCGCACGCAAAACGCCTGCTCGACGGGCGAACCTCGCCTCTGGTCTTCGAGCGCCGGCCCTACGAGACGTTCGACGAGAGCGCCGACCTTTTTGGCGACAGCTCAGTCGTCATCGTTCCCCTGTCGGGGCACACGCCGGGGAGCATCGGCGTTTTCGTGAATCTCTCATCCCGACGGAGGCTTTTCCACGTTGGAGATGCCGTGGACGATTCGCAAGGCTTTGAAGAGCGCGTGGGCAAGACACTCATCCTGCGGCGAACCGATTTTGATCCCCCGCGCGCCAACGAAGTCGTCGCCAAGCTGGGCCAGCTTCACGAACTCGTGCCGTCGCTGACTATTCTTCCAGCGCACGACCGGCGCGCCTACCAGCGGTTTTTCCCCGGAGGCCCGATGAGCTGCGCCGGCCCGGAATAGCCCCGCAAAAATAGAAAGGGCGGCCCGGCAGCAAGCCGGACCGCCCGGAAAGCGCTGGGGCTCAGTTCGCGGCTGCGGGCGAGGGCTCGGGCGAAGAGGCCTGAGCCTGTGTCACGGGCAGGACGCTGATGTAGCGGCCGTCGCGGCCCTTGTTCTCGAAGCGGACGATGCCGGTGATGCGGGCAAACAGCGTGTCGTCCTTGCCCCGGCCGACGTTCAGGCCGGGCTTGTGGCGCGTGCCGCGCTGGCGCGCCAGGATGGTGCCCGCGTGCACAAGCTGCCCCGCGAAGCGCTTGATGCCCAACCGCTGTCCCTGGGAATCGCGGCCGTTGGTAGAGGAGCCGCCGCCTTTTTTGTGTGCCATGGATGATTCCTTTAGAGCTTCTGCCAGCCCGTCAGAGTTGGATGTCGCTGACCTCCACGGCCGTGTAGTCCTGCCGGTGGCCGCGGATGATCTTGTACTGCTTGGTCCTGCGGAACTTCATCACGGTGAGCTTCGGATGGCGGCCCTGCTCGACAATCTTGCCCGTGACCTTGGCCTTCGCGGCCTCTTCGCCGGTGAGGAGTTCCTCCTCGTCGGTGCGCACGGCTAGAACTTGGTCGAAGGTGATCTTGCCACCGACCTTGCCGGGCAAGCGCTCGATCTTGATGGTATCGCCCGGGGTCACGCGGTATTGCTTCGCTCCACTGCGGATGACGGCGTACATGCAGCCTCCCGATGCCCTTCGGAAACAATCATTATAGGGGTATTCCACAAATCGGTCAACGCGCGGGCGTTGGCAGAGGTTACCAGGCGCGAACAGAAATTTTACGAAATCCACGGCGGCCTCGGGTTAAAATTAGCTTGTAGGGGTGTTCGGGAGGCCCTGCGCTGTGCCTGTTCCCGTTACTCTGGCCCGCGGCCCGCGCCGCTGCCCATTCTGCGGCAGCAGCGAAGTGCTGCGCTCGAAGCGGCGGACCGTGATCGAGTTTCTGATTCTGCCGCTGGTGCTGCTGCGGCCCTTCCGCTGCCAGAAATGCAGTGCCCGCCATATTGGCTTCCTGTTTCGCAAGCGCGACACCACGCCCCTGGGAGCGGTGACCGTTCCCGGCCGCAAAGCCAGCTAGAAGTTGAACCGGTAGCCCACGATCACTTTCGCGATCAGATGGTCGGTGCTGCGCGTCATCCCCACGCCGAGTCCGATATTGATCTCCCACTTCGGCGAGAGATTCAGGTCTATCGAGGGGAAGAGCTGCTGTTGCTGGTCCTGCAAGAGGTCGAAGCCGCCGACCGGGCCAAGCGCGCCGTAGTATTCAAACCCGGCCGCCACCTTCGGCGTGACGTCGTAGCTCACCTTGAAATTCGGGGAGAACGCGAAGCCGCGGCCGGCATTTTCCCCCTTGAGGGCGCGAGCGAAAGTGGGATTGAACGACCAGTACCATCGCGCGCGCTTCTGGTCGATGATCGGGCGAATCTCCCAGGTCCAGGTGTCGGTGGAGAATTTGCGGCGCTGGTAGCCAATCTCATTGGAGACGCTGACGCCAACCGGCCAGTGCCAGCGTTCCGGGACGCGGACGCGGGGCCGGATGTGGTTGCCCACCCACTGCAGGCCATCGCCGGGGCGCGCCGAGGTGAATAGATAGAAGCCGGTCTCGAACCATTCATTGAAGCCGTGGGTGATTTCAATAGTTTCGTGCCAGGCGTGGTGCGTGGGCAGCAGTCCGTTCTCTATTTTCCTGGAGCCGTCGAGGGTGAAGTTGGTGTGGAACTCCAGCAGGGTATGGCGCGGGGCGACGGTTTCAGCGCCATAGACCTGGATCTCGTAGTTATCCTGCGCTGCGACCGGCACTGCTAGGCCGGCAAGAGGTGCCCACACCAGCGCACTCGCGAGACCGAGGAATCGGATCAAAGAGGTTTCGCCTCCGCCCAAGCCAATAGCATCGAGAATACAGCAGCGGCGCGCCGGCTCGCAAATCGCGCGCCCGGCAAGGAAACCGGGTGGCCTCAAGCGCGGGGGTGGGCCTTGTCGTACACCTCCATCAACTGCCGGATGGAGGAGTGGGTGTATTTCTGCGTCGTTGAAAGAGAGCGGTGACCGAGAAGTTCCTGTATGGCGCGCAGGTCGGCGCCGTCGCTCAACAGGTGAGTGGCGAAGGCGTGGCGCAGCGAGTGCGGGTGCAGGTCCCAGTTGACGTTCACCAGGCGCACGTATTTCTTGACGATGCGTCCGACCGAGCGCGCCGTTAGGCGGCGGCCGGCAAAGTTCAAAAAGACGGCCTGAGGCTCGGCGCGCGCACAGGCCTTGCGTAGCAGTTCAGCGCGCACCGGCCAGTACGCCGCGAGCGCCGTTTCCGCCTTGGAGCCATACGGCACAATGCGCTCCCTGCGGCCTTTGCCTCGGACGCGCAGCATCAGCTCGTTGCGGTCGATGTCGCCGACGTCCAGCCCCGTCAGCTCGCTGACGCGCAGGCCGGCGGCGTAGAGCATCTCGAGGATGGCGCGGTCCCGCCGGAGCAGCAGCCAGGCTTCGTCCTCGTCGGCGCCGGGACGACGCGGGGGCGCTTCGCCAGCCGGCCTGCTTGGCGTGCCGGGCGGCTGCGCGCCGGGCTCCAGGACCGCGATGCGGTCGAGAAAGGCGTTCATGTCCTCGGCGCTGAGGACGGCCGGGACGCGCTTGGGTAGTTTAGGCGTGGCCACCAGCCGCGCGGGGTTCTGCGTCACGATGCCTTCGCGCACACTGAACTTGAAGAATGAGCGCAGCGCGGCCAGCTTCCGCGCGATCGAGCTTTTCTCCAGGCGCTGGTCGTGCAGGTGGCCGAGGAACTCGCGGATCACGCGGTGGTCCACCCGCCCAAGCGCCGGCGGCTTGCCGCCGGGCGGGGTCAGGTAAGCGAGAAACTGCTCGAGGTCACAGCGATAGTTCCGCAGCGTACTCGGGGAGACGTAGCGCTCGTAATGCAGGTGGTGAAGGAATTTCTCGATCGTAACCTTGATGGATTCACCCGCCATGGATGCCAGCATTATAGGCCGCTGACGAGGCCAGGGGAAGTGTAGCGGCGGGCTGGCACGGTTCGTGCGCCCCGGCGCTTTCTGTCGGGAAGCCCGCCACCCGTGCTTCTGAATCAGGACTTGGCGGACAGTGCAGCGGCCTCGGCGGGCTGCGCTTCGGGAAGCTCCACTTCCCAGTCGCAGCCTTCCCTGAGGCAGGCGCGGGCGGCGCCCAGCTTGCCGCGCTTCTCCACGATGAACTCCGCGCGGCACTTCGGGCAGGGCTCGGCGATGGGCTTGTGCGGCGTGGTGAAGTCGCACTCGGGATATTTGTTGCAGCCGTAGAAGACGCGGCGGCGGCCTTTGCGCGCCATGCGCTCGACCAGCTCCCCGCTACCGCACTTCGGGCAATGGATGCCGAGGGTCTTCGCGCGGATGAATTTGCACTTGGGGTAGGCCGAGCAGCCGACGAACTCGCCGTAGCGGCCATGGCGACGCACGAGTTGCGCGCCGCATTCCGGACACTTTTCGTCGAGCGGCTCATCGGGCTTGCGAGCTTTGCGGGTGCCGTGCACCAGCCGCCGGGTGGTCTTGCATTCCGGGTAGCCGGTACAGGCCAGGAACGGCCCGAAGCGGCCGCGCTTGATGACCATCTCCTTGCCGCAGTTGTCGCAGTATTCAGTCTTGGCTTCGCTCTCCACCTCCTCGCTGCCGGCTTCCGGCGCGAGGTCGCGGATGAAGTCACATTCGGGGTAGCGCGAGCAGCCCAGGAAGAAGCCGTGGCGGCTGATGCGCTCGAGCAGGATGCCCTCGCCGCACTTTTCACATTTCTGGTCGGTGGGGATGCCGGCCTTGTAGGACTCCATTTCGCCCTTGGCTTGCTCCAGGTCTTCTTCAAAGCGCTCGTAGAAGTTCTTGACCGACTGTCGCCAGGGCAGCTTGCCCTCTTCGATTTCGTCAAGCTCCTCTTCCATGCGTGCGGTGAAGCCGACGTCGAAAATATCCTCGAAGCTTTTGACCAGCAGCTCACTGACCTTCTCGCCGAGCATGGTCGGGGTAAAGCGGCCCTGATCCTTGCTCACGTATTCGCGCTCGACGATGGTGGAAATAATCGTGGCGTAGGTGGAGGGCCGGCCGATGCCCTTCTCTTCGAGCTCCTTGACCAGCGTGGCTTCGGTGTAGCGTGGGGGCGGCTCGGTGAAGTGCTGTTCGGGGCGCAGGTTCTCCAGGCGCAGCGCTTCCCCTTCGGCCACGCGAGGCAGCGTGCGGCCTTCGCCCTCGGCGTCTTCGTCTTTTTCTTCGTCTTCCTTCACCACCTGGTACACTGCCAGGTAGCCGTCGAATTTCAGCACCGAGCCGTTGGCCCGGAAGGTGTAGTCGCCCGCGGCGATGTCGATGGTGGTCTGGTCGAACACCGCGGGCACCATCTGCGAGGCCACAAAGCGCTGCCAGATGAGCTGGTAGAGCTTAAAGAGATCGTCCTCGAGGTACTTGCGAACCGAGTCGGGCGTGCGTGCCGCGTCGGCGGGCCGGATGGCCTCGTGCGCCTCCTGCGCGTCCTTCTTCGACTTGTAAAAGTTGGGTTTCTCGGGGAGATAGTTGGCGCCGAAGCTGGTGCCAATCAACTCGCGCACCTGGTCCAGCGCGTCATTGGACACCTTGACCGAATCGGTGCGCATGTAGGTGATCAGGCCGACCGAGCCTTCTTCGCCCAGCTCGACGCCCTCGTAGAGCCGCTGCGCCAGCATCATGGTGCGCTTGGCGGTGAAGCGCAGGCGGTTGTAGCCGGCCTGCTGGAGCTTGGAAGTCGTGAAGGGCGGCGGCGCGTAGCGGCGCTTCTCCTTCTGCACCACGCTGGCCACCTGCCAGCGGGCGCGCTCGACCTCGGCGACCACGCGCTGCGCCTCAGCCTCATTCGGGACTTCAATGTCCTCGCCCTTGTACTTGGAGAGCTTGGCCTCGAAGACCGGCGGCTCGCCGGCCTCGAGCACGGCGTGGATGGTCCAGTATTCCTTGGGCACGAAGGCGCGGATCTCGCGCTCTCGCTCGGCGATCAGCCGCAGCGCCACGGTCTGCACGCGCCCGGCGGAAAGCCCGCGGCGGACCTTGTCCCAGAGCAGCGGTGAAATCTTATAGCCCACCAGCCGGTCGAGCACGCGGCGCGCCTGCTGCGCGTCCACCAGGTTTGTATCCACCTTCCCGGGCTTCTCGAAAGCGGCCTTGATGGCTTTCGGCGTGATCTCGTTGAACAGTACGCGGAAGATCTTCTTGCGCTCGGTCTTGTTGGTGCCCAGCACCTCGGCTAAGTGCGCGCAGATGGCTTCGCCCTCGCGGTCGGGGTCGGCGGCCAGGTAGATGGCGTCGGCTTCCTTGCCGGCCTTCTTCAGCTCCGCCACCACCTTGGTCTTGCCGGGGATCACTTCGTAGGTGGGCTCAAACTCGTTGTCCACGTCGATGCCGAGCACCTTCTTCGGCAGGTCCTTGACGTGGCCGAGCGATGCCTTGACGCTGTAGTTGCGTCCCAGATACTTGTTGATCGTTTTCGCCTTGGCCGGCGATTCGACGATGACCAGCGATCTTCCCATGTCCCCTTTTTAAACCCAGTTGGCCAGCGCGGTGTCGAACGCCGGCGGGTCCTGTGTCCTTTCCGCTAACTCAGAGCAGCACCTTGACGAACTGCTTGCCGGGCATCTGCCGCACGATGCCCTTCATTTCCAGCTCAAACAGCGTCGCCAGCACCGCCGAAGAGCTGAGCTCGGATTTCTCCACCAGCTCGTCCACGTGCCGGGGCTCATCGGTGCTCAGCAAGGCGTAAAGCGTTTTTTCAACCGGCGAGAGCGAGGCTTCAAATAACGAGGTGCGCTCCTCGACCGTCGTCGGCTCGACCGGAAACAGCTCGGCCCGGACTTCGGTGGGCAGCTCCTCGACGACGTCTTCCCAGCTCATCGCCAGCTTGGCGCCCTGCTTGATCAACTGATTCGGCGCGAAGCTCGTGGGTTGCGTGACGTTGCCCGGCACGCCATACACCTCGCGATTGAACTCCATCGCCAGCCGCGCGGTGATCAGCGAACCAGAATACTGCGCTCCCTCCACAACCACAACTCCGAGCGGCAGGCCCGCCACGATCCGGTTGCGGATCGGGAAATTTTCCGGCGCCGGATAACTCCCCAGCGGGAACTCGGTGATCAGCGCGCCGCGCTCCTCGACCTGCGCGAAGAGTTTCCTGTTTTCCTTCGGATAGATCACGTCAATCCCGGTTCCCAGCACCGCCACGGTCATCCCGCCGGGTGCTGCGCAGGCTCCCTTGTGCGCCGAGCTGTCGATGCCGCGCGCCAGGCCGCTGACGATCACCAGGCCGCGCAGGGCCAGATCGCGCGCCAATCGCTCGGCCATTTGATTCCCGTAAGGCGTTGGGCGTCGCGTGCCCACCATGGCCATCGAGTGCCGGCCCAGCACGGCGGGGTTGCCCTTGACGTAGAGCAGCGGCGGCGGATCGTAGATTTCGAGCAGCCGCTTCGGATATTCGGTCTCGTCCCAGTTGATCAGCCGACAGCCGAGTTTCTTGACTTCGGCCAGTTCCTTTTCCGCGGCCTTGAGCGGCGACTGTGAAGCAACCGCCTGCGCGACCGGAGTCGGCAACCGGCAGGCCTCGAGTTCGGTCAGCCGCGCGCGGAAAACCGCTTCGGGCGAACCGAAGTGGCGCAGCAACTTGCTGGTGAGCCGCGCACCAAGGCCGGGAGTCACCGTCAGGGCCAGCCAATAGAGGGAAGCGTCCAGGTCCATTCCGGGACAGACCCTACGCGGATGTTAGCAAACCTGTCAAGTCAGTCAGCCGGAAGCGTCACGCCAGGCCAGGAAAATACTCCTCGCCCGCACAGGCTTGGCCGCGCCCGGAGGCTTCCTGCGGCGCGTCTGGCAAAAGCATTGTGCTATATTCAAGGTTCATCTCCGGGTGGGGGAGACTTGGCTAAGCTGCGCATCTCCGTTGTCGAATACCTGAATACGGCGCCGCTGGTGTGGGGCTTCACCGACGGCCCACTGGCGGGCCGCTACGACCTTTCTTTTACGGTGCCCTCGCTCTGCGCCGACACCCTGCACCGTGGTGAAGCGGACGTCGCCATCATCCCCGCGATTGAATACCAGCGTATGAACGATGTTGTGGCGCTGCCGGGGATGGCTGTGGCCGCCAAAGGCGAAGTCCGCAGCATCTTAGTGGTGGCTAAGAAGCCCATTGAGATGGCCCGCCGTATCGCGCTCGACCACAGTTCGCGCAGCTCGGTGGCGCTGGTGAGATTGTTGTGCGCGGGCCACTGGGGCATCCAGCCGGAATTCATCGAAATGCCGCCCGACCCGCCAGCGATGCTGTCTGAGGCCGATGCGGCGCTGGTGATCGGCGACCCGGCGCTGCGCGTCGCGATCAAGGCGGATGCGCTGATGAGCAAGCAGCCCAACGCCGAGTCTTGCTGCGGCGGCGACCCGAGCGAGCAGCCGGTTCCCGGCGTGGAGACGCTCTTCCTCTACGACGTCGCGCACCAGTGGCGCGAGATGACCGGCCAGCCGTGCGTGCTGGCGCTCTGGGTGGCGCGGCGCGCAGCGGCCACGCCGGAGCTGGTCGCCGACTTCCTGGCGTCG
>JBGPZW010000011.1:0-38429 GCA_041493955.1 Terriglobia bacterium | reverse complement strand
TGCGCTCGGTGATCACGCGCGTCTTGCCCGAGCCCGCGCCGGCCACCACCAGCAGCGGGCCGTCGCCGTGGCGCACCGCGGCGCGCTGCTCGGGATTGAGCAGCTCGAAGGGATCCGCGGGGCGCGGCACTTGCAGGAGATTCGTCACGCTGCAGCATCGTAGCTGATTTCCCGCAGCGTGTGTAGCGGCGCGCTGGAGTTTACCCCGACGCTTTCAGTCGGGGTGGTTTTTGCGCCCCGACGGTTCGTGTCGGGAAACCCGCCATCTTGAGCATGTCATTCGGAGCGGAGCGAGGAATCCCTCTGCAATCCGCCCCGTGTCGCTTGCTGACAGATGGCGCCCTGAAGGACCCCGATACACAACCTGCGGGTGGTCTTGGTTTCTGTACCGCTGCGCTTGCGCCCGCCGGTTGCGACACTCTAAGTGCGGCCGCTACACAGACCTTGTCATTCCGAGCCCCGGCGGATTGTGCCGGGGCGAGGAATCCCTCCGGAGGGATTCCTCGCGGAGTTTACCCTCAGCTCGTCGAAGGGCTTGGAACGGCAGCGACGGGCCGAGGCTGGCAGACGCACATGGCACCCTCCCTCGCCTGGCAAGAGTCACGGTCCCGGCCATTTCATCCGCCCTCGGCATCTCAGAGCCTTATGCCACAGATATCCGTGCTGGCCGGCGCCGCCCGCACCCACGGCACTGGTTGACGCTTGCACGACTCGTTGGCGTGTCACCGGATGAGTGAAGCAGGGATGCTCCGACAGGCATGCTCGTAGCTCAGCGGTCAAAGGTCGGCGGGCTCTTCTGTATGTAAGGCCAGATTTTCAAAAAGGGTCCTAGAGGGTACTGCTTTGCCTCAGCATTCCAGTTCACCCGAACGAAATGCAACGCATTGCGTAACTCCGTCGTGAACTACCGGGATGGCATCATGCGCTCGCACTGGTGCAAGAGGCGATGGGGGAAATGCCAAGGCTGGAAAGGCTCCGCCACCGGCCTGCGCAAGGAGCAGGGGCGCTGGCGCTGCGCCCCTGCTTCATCCGGTGCTAATGCCCCTGGTCGTGCGGGACCGTCACAACCGTGGAAGCGGAGCCCAGGTTGCCGGCGCTATCCTGTGCGCTCACCACAATCGTGTATTGCCGCCCGTCTTTGTCCGACCCTTGCCGCGAGGCCTGCAACGAAATTGTGAACGAGTAGCTTCCGCCAGAACCAAGGGTGATGCTACCGCTCGGTTGAACACTCCCGTACTCATCGGTCACCGCGAACGCTGCGGTGGCCGCATTCACGCCGTCAACAGTATCCGTGATCGAACCTGAGATGGTCACCGGGACCATCTTCCCGTTCGGCGGCCAGAGGCTCGATGGACTGGCCGAGACCGTAATGGCGGGCGGGATCGTCTCAGTGGCGATTTTGGCCACGAAGCCGTCGGATTGCCCACCTCCGAAACTTGCCTGTAAGGTGCCTGCAGTCATTGGGAAATTCATAGAATTAGTTAATCCCGCTACGTAGGCGTTGCCAGAAGCGTCCACTGCCACACCGAGTGCGCCATCGTTATTTCCGCCGCCACCCAAATAAGTGGAGTACAGCATGGCTGAGCCGGCGGCATTGAGCTTCGTCAAAAAGCCGTCCGACGGGCCTCCAGAGACAGGCTGTACTGGATTTGCGGTCGGAAAATTTGTCGAACCTGTCTGGCCGGCTACGTAGGCTTCGCCCGATGCGTCTAGCGCGATAGCCAGGCCGAAGTCACCTCCGCTACCACCGATATACGTCGAGTACACGAGAGCATTGCCACTCGCATTCAACTTGCTGACGAAAGTATCCGTCGAGCCGCCGTAGCCGGTCTGGAATGCGCCGGCTGTCACGGGAAAGTCTGTTGAGGCCGTTCTTCCTGTCACGTAGGCATTACCGGAAGAGTCTACCGCGATCGTACCTTGTTCGTCGTTACTGCTGCCGCCGAGGTACGTGGAGTACAGCAGCCCGCCGGTAGGGTCGAGCTTCGCGACGAAGATGTCGTCGCCGCCGCCGCCGCAGGTGGTCTGGTAGGCGCCTGCGGTAATCGGCAAGCTGCCGCTGCATTCGGCCGTTCCAGCCACATAGGCATTACCGGAAGCGTCCGCAGCGATTCCTGTGGCGTAACTCGAATTCCCATTGAAATAAGTGGAATACAAGAGCCCAGAGCCACTGGCGTTCAGCTTCGTGATGAACGCCGAAACATACCCGGTCAAGGTGCTCTGCAACGCCGCCGAAGTGGGGAAGTTGGTGGAGCGGGTACCGCCCACGATGTATGCGTTGCCGCTGGGATCGATCGCGATGCCCTGAGCCTCGTCAAACCCATTGCCCCCGAGGTAAGTGGAGTAGACCAATCCGGATCCGGTCGGATTCAGTTTGGTTACGAAGCCATCCCCAAAAATCGCACCAGCGTAGAAGCCGCTCCCGCCGAAAGTGCGTTGGAAGGCGCCGGACGTGGTCGGGAAATCGGTTGACTCAGTATGGCCTGCGACATAGGCATTGCCGGAAGTGTCAACCGCGATGCCCTGCCCGCTGTCGGGGCCGCTACCGCCGAGATACGTGGAGTAGATAAGCCCTGAGCCGCTGGGATTCAACTTGGAGACATAGGCATCGCAGCAAAGAAAGGCGAAACTGCCTGACCCGGCAAAAGTCGTCTGAAAAGCTCCAGAAGTCGTGGGAAAATTCGCCGAATCCGTAAGGCCCGTCACGTAAGCACTTCCTGACGCGTCTACGGCGATCCCACTAATTTCATCTCTCCCGCTCCCGCCCAAGTAGGTCGAGTACACCAGGACCGGGTCAACAATCAGTGGCCGGTTCGCATCGTAACTGGCCACCCGGAATCCCACGCGGTTCGTGCGCTCCAGGGTGTATCCTCCTGCGATTTCGCGCCGCTCCCCAGCAACCTCCTGGTACATCAGCGGCTTTCGCCAGCGAACTTCGCCTGCCGCGCTCGCCAGCACTAGCTCGCCCTGGGCGTCAATCGACACCCTCTCTGCGCCGGTAATCTCCATCGTGATCGCCCGCGGGTCCGCGCCCGGAGCAACCACGAAGTCTTCTTCCAGTTGCCGCTGGTTGCCGTAGTACATCAGGTCCACGCCCGGATAGTCATCGTAAACCTTCACCCTGCCGTAGTTGGGCACATTGGTGCGCCACTTATTCGGGTTGTTGCCGATGAAGTAGTTGCTCTTGCCGGGCAGTTCCTCCATTCCTGCAAGCCGCGCGTGGGGATTGCTGCCCACCAGCTTTATCCGCAGGGCCGTGGTGATGGTTTTTTCTCGCTCGAAAAAGTGTGCCCGGCTCGGACCGGACGGTTCGGCCAGCGGTGGGGATTTGCTCAAGGCCACTACAGCCTCGGTGGGCGTCAAAAACAGGGTGTAACCATGACCGCGGGAGAGGAACCTCACCCGTCTGTCGGTCTGGCCTTGATTGACCTCGAAGCTGAGCGGCAGTTTCCCGTAGCTTGGGGACAAAGACAGGCGCGCAGTTATCGGCATCTTACCGCGGGCCGCCTCTTGCCGCCGGGGTCCGAGCCCCACAAGCAGCGAGCTGGCGAGAACCGCGAACAAGAACGGAATCCAGAGAGGCTTGAATCTCATGACGCCCTCCTTCAGGCTGTGCACTTGTTCCTTTGAGTTCTTCTTCGGGGACGGGCGAATTCTCGCTAGCCGTGCGAGGGTCGGCTCACGTTGAGAAGGGCCCAACTAGGGAATTAAGCCAATGACAAAGACAGCAGCCGCATATTACTCGCACTGCTACGTCTGTCAAGTGAAAATTGGTCGGAAAGCGATGACCCGCCTCCCGCGCGATCTCGGCCCCGAGACCGCCCACGGCGGCGCAACGTCCCCACTCGCGTGGCCAACGCGCGGCCGCCCGGATGCCCCGGCGCAACGCAGGCCCCTCCGCGCGCGTGAGGCCGTGTGGCGGGGGGTGCAGAGCGAAGGGGGGTCTTATCTCTCACCCCCTACACAAATTGACCGTGTAAAGGGGCGGGCCTATACTCGGTTTTGGACAGCGGGGGGGAGCGCGGGTTCGGAAACAGAGCCGCAAACCAGTGAATTTCCGCTAGGAGAAGCCGCCATGGAACAGCCAGTCATTTTGAGTGCGGTGCGCACACCCATCGGGAAGTTTCAAGGGGGCCTGTCGTCGTTCTCCGCCACTGAACTCGGCGCGAAGGCCGTGGCCGAGGCGGTGCGCCGCGCGGGCATTGAACCGCAGCAGGTGGACGAAATCATCATGGGCAACGTCGTTTCGGCCGGCCTGGGACAGAACCCGGCACGCCAAGCGGGCCTGCGCGGCGGCTTGCATCCCCGCGTCGCGGCCATGACGATCAATAAGGTCTGCGGCTCGGGCTTGAAGGCAGTGGCACTTGCTGCGCAGGGCATCCAGCTCGGCGAGACGGAAATCGCCGTGGGCGGCGGAATGGAGTCCATGTCCAATTGCCCCTACCTGCTGCCGCAGGCGCGCACCGGCTACCGGCTGGGCAACGGCGAAATCGTGGACTCGATGATCAAGGACGGCCTGTGGGACGCCTTCGAGGATTTCCACATGGGCATGACCGGCGAACTGGTGGCGGAGAAGTACAAGATCTCGCGGCAGGAGCAGGACCAGTTTGCCTTCGAGAGCCATCAGAAGGCCGTGCGCGCGCGGAAGACGTGCTACTTTGAAGCGCAGATCCTCCCGATCGAAGTGCCGCAGAAGAAGGGCGAGCCGCTCGTGATCAAGTACGACGAATCGCCGCGCGAGGACACCACCGTCGAGGCGCTGTCCAAGCTGCGGCCGGTGTTCAAGAAGGACGGCACGGTGACCGCGGGCAACGCGCCCGGCACCAACGATGGTGCGGCGGCGCTGGTGGTCACAAGCGAACGCAACGCCGCGCGCCTGGGCAAGACGCCGATGGCGCGGATCGTGGCGCAGGCCGTCTCGGGCATCGAGCCGAAGTGGATCATGATGGCTCCGGTCGAGGCGGTGGAAAAGCTGCTGAAGAAAACCGGCTGGGACCGCGACCGCGATGTGGACCTGATCGAGCTCAATGAAGCCTTCTCCGTGCAGGCCCTGGCCGTGATGCGCGAGCTGCGGCTCGACCCGGCGAAAGTCAACGTGAATGGCGGTGCGGTGGCGCTGGGGCATCCCATTGGCGCCTCGGGCGCGCGCATCCTCGTGACGTTGCTCTACGAGATGCAGCGGCGCAACCTGAAGCGCGGGATCGCCGCGCTCTGCTTGGGCGGCGGCAACGCCGTGGCGCTCGCCGTCGAGCGCTAGGGCGCTTTCGATTCTTGAAGCGGTTTACCGTGTAGGGGCGCCCGCCACGGCGGGCTGCGCCCTACTTGCCACGCGCATGTTTTGCCCGCTTTGCAAAGCCGAATATCGCGAAGGCTTCTATCGCTGCCCCGACTGCGACGTGGACCTCGTCACTTTTCTTCCTCCCGAGCCGGACCCACCTCCGCCGGAGACCGACGATGCGGGAGCAGACTCCGTCGTCCTATGCCAGGAAGACGACCCGGCAAGGCTCACCGCGATTCTGAGCGCTCTGCAAGGCGAGGGAATCACCTTCTACGACTATCCCATCCACGATCCCCGAGCGGCGTATGCTCGGCCCTTTCCCAAGACGCCTAGTTTCGCGCAGTCCTACGAGATTCGCGTGTCGCAGAGCGATCTGCCCTCAGCGCAGCGCGTGCTGGCAGCGATCCTTGAGAAGGAGGACGATACTTCGCAACAGGAGGCTCCTGAAGGCCACTCGGAAAATGCCGCGGAGGCGGCCGACGTCGCGACTCCTGAAGTCCCGAGCGCCAAAGAGGTCACTGCCGAGGTCTGGTCAGGCGAAGATGCGGATCTTGCGCAATTCCTGACAGAGGCGTTGCGAGAGAACGGGATCGCGACCCGGCGTGAAAATGATGGCGACGATTCAACGCGGATTCGTATTCTCGTTGCGCAGGAAACGCTGGCTCGTGCGCGGGAAGTCGTGCGCGAAATTGCCCAAGGCGAGGCGCCGACGTAAAGCCCCTGTGGCTCACCGGACTATCGACTGTCGACTCTGAACCCTTGCCTGTCGGCTGTTGACTGTGAACTGCCTCCTGTGTTTCCTTTGCCGCGTACCGTCTGGTGCGCGGCTTTGCTTCTGCTGCGTCTCCTGGAGGAACCGTGAGTGTGGATACTGTCAAGACCGTGGCCGTGCTGGGCGCGGGCACGATGGGCAACGGCATCGCGCACGTGTTCGCCAAGGCCGGCTACTCAGTCATTTTACGCGACGTGGAGAAGCGGTTTCTGGACCGCGGCATAGAGACAATCTCGAAAAACCTCGATCGCGAAGTCAAAAAAGGCAAAGTGGCGGAGGCGGACAAACCGAAAATTCTCGGCCGCATCCAGCCCACCACCGACGTGGCTGCGCTGGCCCGCGCGGACTTTGTCGTCGAAGCTGTGCCCGAGCGAATGGACCTGAAGGTTGCGGTGCTCAAGGAAGTGGACAAGCTGCTGCGGCCCGAGGTCATCCTGGCGAGCAATACCTCTTCGATTTCTGTCACCGCGCTGGCCGCTGTGACCACACGTCCCGACCGCTTCATCGGGATGCACTTCATGAACCCGGTACCGGTGATGGTGCTTGTCGAGGTGATCCGCGCGCTGCAGACCAGCGCGGAGACGTTCGCCACAACCATGGCGCTGTGCGAAAAGCTCGAGAAGAAGCCAGTGGCGGTGAACGACGCGCCCGGCTTCGTCGCCAACCGTGTCCTGATGCCCATGATCAACGAAGCGGCTTATTGTGTTCTGGAGGGCGTGGCTGACGCTTCGGCCGTTGATGCGGTGGTGAAAATGGGCATGAACCACCCGATGGGGCCGCTAGAGTTGGCCGATCTGATTGGCTTGGACGTCTGTCTCGACATCATGGATGTGATCTACGCCGGCTTCGCGGACAGCAAATACCGTCCTTGCCCGCTGCTGCGGAAGATGGTTGCCGCAGGCTGGTTGGGCCGCAAGTCGGGCCGCGGCTTCTACACCTACGCCGGGGCGTAGCGCAGCCTGTTGCGTCCACGGCAGTGGGACCGCGAGGCCAGCGCAGCGCCGCCGTCCTAGCGGCGTTTTCGGGTGCACCGCGTGGGTGCTGGGGCCAGGGGTCAAGTAGTCTTTGCTTTTTCTTCGCCCCTGTGCCAACATGTTTTGTTAAACAGCCGCGCGGGGGCAGGCACTCTCTGGTAAACTGCGCGCGCCGGGCTGGCGTCCCCGGCACCGAGAATCTCCCTTCTGAGGTGGGACCATGACGGATGAAAAGAGCAAAATGCTGGAGTCGGCCATCATGCAGATCGAGAAGCAGTACGGCAAGGGCTCGATCATGCGGCTGGGGAGCCGGGACATCCTGGTGCCGGTCAGCGTGATCCCCACTGGCACGCTTTCGATTGACGCCGCGCTGGGCGTGGGTGGCTTCCCGCGTGGCCGTGTGGTGGAGGTCTACGGCCCGGAAGCGGGCGGGAAAACGACCCTGGCGCTGCATGTGATCGCCGAGGCGCAGAAGATGGGCGGGCAGGCGGCGTTCATCGACGCCGAGCACGCCCTGGACCCCAAGTATTCGCGCAAGCTGGGCGTGGACGTGGACAACCTGCTCGTGTCGCAGCCGGACAACGGCGAGCAGGCGCTGGAAATCGCCGAGACGCTGATCCGCTCGGGCGCCGTGGACATAGTCGTGGTGGACTCGGTGGCGGCGCTGGTGCCCAAGGCCGAGCTGGAAGGCGAAATGGGCGATCCGCAGATGGGCCTGCAGGCGCGGCTGATGTCCCAGGCGCTGCGCAAGCTGACCGGGATCGTCTCCAAGTCGCGGACCTGCCTGGTCTTCATCAACCAGATCCGCGAAAAGATCGGCGTGATGTTCGGCAACCCGGAGACCACCACGGGCGGCCGGGCGCTGAAGTTTTATGCTTCGATTCGCCTGGACATCCGCCGCATCCAGGCCATCAAGGAAGGCGACCGCGTGGTGGGCTCGCGCACCCGCGCCAAGGTGGTGAAGAACAAGGTGGCTGCACCGTTCCGCGAGGCCGAGTTCGACATTCTCTATGGCGAGGGTGTCTCACGCGAGGCTGACCTGCTGGACCTGGGCGTCGAGAAGGGCGTGCTGGAGAAATCGGGCACCTGGATCAGCTTTGCTGGAGAGCGCCTGGGCCAGGGACGAGAGAACGCGCGGCTGTTCCTCAAGGAAAACACCGACATCCGCGATAAAATCGAAGCCGCCCTGCGCAAGCAACTTGGGCTGGCCCAGCCCGGTGCCGCAGACCCCAGTGCTGCCCCGGTGGAAAAACCCGCCGTGCAGGCCGCAGCCGCCGCGGCGGGGAGGGGCAAGACTGGGCGTTAAGCCCCGCGCCAAGTGTGTATCATACCGGCTCAGAAGGTGCAGAAGTGTGCACATCGGGCCGGGCCTAAACGCTGTTAGTTGTGTGTTTTCTGCCTAGTACTGCGTGCCGCCAAAAGGAAACTAACGTGCAAGACACCAGCGCGGTATTGTTGTTGCGTTAGGACAAGTAGTCTCTCTAGAATGGGTTTACCGTCGTGGGCCATCTGAAGACGGGCAAACAGAAAGGGTCGCTGTCGCGTCACGCGATTGAAATGCTGCGTCGTCCGAGCTTCCTGCAATCCGCTGCTTTAACCCTCGCCGTGCTGCTGCTGAGCGGCGTCTCGGCGTTTGCCGGGTCTGCCAAAACAGCAACGAAACGCTCCCCAGCGAAGAGCAAGGCTGCGACGAGGCGCACGTCCGTCAAGAGAACTTCAGCGCGGGCCTCCTCCGCAGCTTCGGCCAAGTCCACCACCCGGAAACACAGGGTAACGCGCTATCGCTATGGCGTGCCGACCTACGCGGACTCTACTAGCGACGACATGGCCCAGTTTGATGACCCCGTCGTGCGCCAGGCTGCCGTCGAGGCGCTGGGGCGGTACAACGGCTCGGTGGTGGCCATGGACCCCAACAACGGCCGCGTCCTTTCCATCGTCAATCAGAAGCTCGCTTTTTCCGAAGGATTCATCCCCTGCTCCACGATCAAACCGACGATTGCGCTGGCCGCGCTCGAGGAAAGCGTCATCACGCGCGACACCATGGTCCCGGTGGCACGCCGCCGCTACATGAACCTGACCGAAGCGATGGCGCACTCGAATAACGCTTTCTTCGAGGAGTTGGGCCGGCGGATGGGTTTTGACACCGTTTCGCGCTACGCGCGCCTGCTGGGTTTGGGCGAGCTGGCGGGCTTCAGCATCCCCGAGGAGAATCCCGGGGCGTTCCCGTCGGCGCCGCCGCAGCGCGGCGGGGTGGCGCGGATGTCCAGCTTCGGCGAAGGCATCCACATCACGCCGCTGCAATTGGTTTCGCTGGCCTCGATGATCGCCAACGGCGGCACGATGTACTACCTGCAGTATCCGCGCAGCGAAGAGGAGCGGCAGAACTTCATTCCACGCATCAAGCGCAAGCTGAGCATCGAGGCGCTACTTCCTGAGCTTCGCGAAGGCATGCTGGCGGCGGTACTCTACGGCACGGCGCGCTCGAGCTCGGGGAATCTGGAAGAGCAGCCGCTGGGCAAGACCGGCACCTGCTCGGATCAGAACTCGCGGCTGGGCTGGTTTGTTTCCTACGCCGATCAGGCTCACCCGCGGATCGCCCTCGCGGTCCTGCTGCGCGGGAATACGCGGAGCGTCAAGGGTCCGAAGGCCGCTGAGATTGCCGGCCGGATGTACCGCATCCTGCACGAGCGCAACTTCTTCGCACAGATTCGCACCGTGGACCCTGCCGCAATCCCGGCCGCGGCGCTGTTTACCAACACCCCCAGCCCAAGCCCCAGACCTTAATCGTTCCTCTTTCCAGTTGATATTCACCGCTTCGCCCAGCGTGTGCCCTGCTGCGTCTGCCGATTTGTACCCCGGCGACCAATCGGCGCACACGGGCCCGGTCTCGGGCGGCGGCAGCCGTTCCGGGTCAGGTCGAAGGCGGCTATTTCGGGGGGTGTGGGTGCAGACGACCGTTCTGTTTTTGCCAATGACGCAGGCGCCGGGGCTCAAACTGGGCCGTGTAGCAGTCGTCGCAGAGCTCTTCGGCGCCGTCGCCGAGCAGGCGCGGGCGGAAGGGACGGCGACACTCGGCGCAAATCTGGTCAAAACGGCGGTTGGGGCGGTTCGGCGGGATGGACAGACCACCTTCCATTGGAGTTTCCTCCGTCTCTGGCATCCGCGGTGTCCGCTGCGGTCCCGAGTCGCGAGGCTTGGGGTTGGGCGCGTTTGCCCTCCGCAGGGAAGGGACGAACGCCGGAATAGTAGCGTTCCGTGCACGCCGCAGTCCAAAGCAGCCTCCCGCCATTTCCCGCAGAATCCGTGGGTTGCCGGAGGGACGCCGGGAGGATGTGAAGCGGCACTTCCCAAATCCGGCAATCCGGGCAACCTTTGGTCTCAAGCCGGTCAGGGTCTCTCCGAGCCGGTAAACCCGGGTTGCTCGGCTGGCACTTCCCGGCGAATCTTGTTTTGACAGCCGCAGAACAGTTGGGCAAAAAGGAGTGAGTTGGTTTATCCTTCCTGCCCCTCGACGGGCTCCGGCCCGGCCGAGGCTGGCGTGTAGGGGGAAGGGCGCGTGCCGGGAAATCTCCGCGCTGCGCCTCGGGATTTTTGGGGGAACGGTGAATCGTCGTCTTGTGGTTTATCTGGCCGTAGGACTTGCCGGCGCATCCTGCCTGGGCTTGATCCTGTTGAAGCGTTACCGGGCAGAGCAGGAGTTCATCCGGCAGGCCGCGCTCGCTCACCAGGAAGCGGAGCGCATCCGGAAAGACGTCGTGCTCTACTTGGACCGCAAGGTGGCCGCGGGAGTGCCGTTCAGCGAATCGCTGCAACGCATGGGGTTGGACGCGCAGTCGGCGGCCGGTGTAGTGGGCTCCGCGCAAACGGTCTATGACCTGCGGCACGTGCGCGCCGGAAACCATCTCGGCGTGGGCCGCTCGGTGATGGGCGAGCTGCGAGCGGTGCGCTACCAGATTGACACGGATCGCATGCTCTGGGTTTTTCCCGGCGACCACGGCTTCCACGCCGAGGTTCGCACCATTCCCTCGCAGACCGAGATCGCCGGCGTGATCGGCGAGATCCGCGATTCGCTCTTCAACGCGGTGACCGACGCGGGCGAAACTCCGGAACTCGCCATGCGTCTCGCGGAGATTTTTGGCTGGGATCTGGATTTCTACACCGACCCGCGCGAGGGCGACACCTTCCGCGTCGTGGTCGAGAAGAAAAAGTACCTGGACGGCCGGACCGCCGCGTACGGACGCATCCTCGCGGCCGAGTACAACAACGACGGCCATCCCTACCAGGCGGTGCTCTTCCGCGACCCCACGGGCAACCCGGCCTACTATGCGCCGGACGGGAAGTCGCTGCAGAAAGCGTTCCTGCGCTCGCCGCTGAAGTTTGCCGCGCCCATCACTTCACACTTCAGCCGCAGCCGGTTTCATCCCATCCTGAAAACGCATCGCCCGCACCTGGGGATTGACTACGGCGCGCCGGTCGGCACGCCGGTGCAGGCCATCGGCAACGGCCGCGTCATGTTTGCTGGGCGCAAGGGCGGCGCCGGCAACCTGATTCACCTCCTGCACTCCAACGGCTACGAAACGATGTACATGCACCTCTCGCGCATGCTGGTGCACAGCGGGCAGCGCGTCGAGCAGGGCCAGCGCATCGGCTTGGTGGGCATGACGGGGCTCGCGACCGGCCCGCACCTCGATTTCCGCATCTTGCAGCACGGCGCGTATCGGAATTTCGAGCACTTGCAACTGCCGCCGGCGGAGCCGGTTGCCAAGCGCGACTGGGATGACTTCGTCACCACGCGCGCGCGCTGGCTCGTGCTGCTGCCCGAGCCGGGCGTCTTGCACGCTCGCGCTGGCGAGACCCGCGCTCCCGCCTCGAGCCAGTAACCCCAGCGGCTCGCTGGCGCTTTTCCTCAACAATTCAGAGTTGGCTGGAGGAATTCGCCGGCGAGACGCCAACGCCACAAGCCTGTGCGAATAATCAATTCTAGGGGCGAGTCTTAACCTGCCAGCGGTAGGGGGGGACGACAGGGAGGGGGTACCCCCCCCATTTTTTTCGTAGGTGCAGATTCTACAGTACTTAAGGCCCAGAAATAGGCTAAGTGCGGATTCTAAAGGAGTTGCGAACACGTTTTTCGTATATGCGCATTTCAAAGACCTTGTCGGAAAGGCACGCGGACCAAGGAGGGTGCGGAAATAGGCGCACACAGGCTGTAAGCCTGTGCTACTGGTGCGCCGCGCGGCTTGTTGGTTTGTGGCACAGGCTTGTAGCCTGTGCACATCGACCAGCCAGCAGCCGCGGCCTTGTTCAGCACACCGTTTTGGTCGGCTCGTCCCTGTGATGGCGTGCGGGGACATGGGTCAACCCCTCTGGTGAAAGCAGGAGCGGGACTGCGAAGCTCTTGGCGGTCCCCGCAACCACGTCCGGGACGCACCAAGCGAGCTTTGCAATCTATTATACCGCGAAGGTCAATCACGCTTCGCGGCTTGCGTTCGCGACCTCGCACTGAGCTCGGACAGAATCCGACTCGCATGCCGCCTGATGAACTCAGGTGGCAGGGCATTCCCAATCAGCTCCGCCGCTCGACACTTCCCCTCTTCCAGGGAGATGAAATACCTGCGAGGGAAACTCTGGAGTAAAGCCGCCTCTCGGAGGGTAATCGTGCGGTGTCGCGCGGGATGGAGGAAACGGCCCTTAGAAGGATTCACGCAGCCGCTTGTAATAGTCGGAGCTACGTCATCCCACGACATTCGCCCGTACACGTCTCTGAACCCGTCACACCTCTCGTGGCACCTTAATTGAAGTCTTTTGGGCAAGTCGGTCCTGCTGCCGCCATTCCTCGGAATCTTCTTAATCAGTTGCAAGATCTCGGGATGTCGCTTCTCCGGGAGATCATGTAGTGGGTCCCCACTCACACCAGCGGGTCTGAGGGACCCAATCGTTTCTCGCACAGTTCGGTGGCGGTGGAGGGCGCGCGCGAATGGCAAAGGACCTCTCCGGCTGCCGAGTAGAAGCAGCCGGCGGCGACGTTGGGGTACGCCGTAATCCGCGGTATTCAAGATTTTGTACTCGCAACTGTACTCAAGCTTGCGAAGCGCGGCTGTCAGCTGCCGCCACCGGCGATCGTTCGCAAGCCCGGGAACATTCTCCACCATCACCGCTTTTGGCCTGAGAACCCGCACGAACCGGAGGAATTCGCAGAGCAAGTCCTTTTGTTTCGGATCGTGGACTCGGCGGCTTCGATTGAGCGTTCGCATTGTCGAAAATGCTTGGCAGGGCGGGCAGCCAGCCAACAAATCCAACTTGCCCCGACGAAGGGCAAGCGTTTGGACCAACTCGGTAACCGTGAGCCGCTGAATATTGGTTTGCCATATGTGAACTTCGGGGTGGTTCTTACTGTAGGTATGGACCGCGAGCGGATCGCACTCTACAGCGCCGACCACGCGAAACCCTGCCTTCTTCAGTCCCGTTGTAAGTCCACCACAGCCGGAGAAAAGATCAACAGCAGTGAGTTCGCACCGTTTGAGGCTGTCCACTTTCGCGCGTCGACGCGAAATCATATCTGTAGTCTAACATCGGTGTCCAAGTTCGTGCTAGAGTAAGTATAGGTCAATTATTTGACCAGTATAGCTTAGCGTGGATATGTCCGGGCCAGGCCATCCTGCTGGAATTCAGGTGCTATTGCTCATGGGGTTCTTAATCGTAGGCGTGCAAGTAGCGATGCGAGTTGTCTCTCGACCTTCTTTGGCGCAAGCCGACACTGCCAAACAGTGATTACCCTCCAACCCAATCTGCGCAAGGCTTGCTTGTTGCGGCGATCTCTGTTCACGTTTCCAAGTATCTTGGTTCGCCAGAAGCTAACCCTGGTTGCAGGGAAGCTCGCTCTCTTGCAGCGCGCGTGGTGGTGCCAAAAACAACCATTGACGAAAATTGCGGTACGGCAATTCGGAATGACGATGTCGGGCTTGCCGGGCAGGGACCTCACATGCAAGCGAAAGCGGAAACCCTGTTCGGATAGGAAGGAGCGCAAGAACGTCTCGGGCCTGGTGTTCACGCCGCGTATGCGGGCCATGAGGCTGCTGCGCTTGGTCTTGGAGAAGGTATCGGTCATTGGCGCTTCCAATTCTACTCCAGTGTTCGCCGATGTTTATGAGGGGGGCGACGTTTTACGCTGCCGTCCGCACACTTTTAACGATGTGGTACTGTATAGAGGTGGGAAAACGCAGGTGATTGTGGTTCAGGGATGTGGCGCGCCACTACTGAGCTCCACGATTTGAGGCCGTGAGACTATCTCAATGATGGAAAAATCCGAGTTCTACCATGGGGCGGCCGTGGTTCGAATTATCGAAGATTCGCGATGCCAAGGGATCTCGAAATGTGAATACGGTTATCTCGTAAACGGCAACAAGCTCGCGTACATGAAATACTCCACAAAGGCACAGTCGCCGTGGCGGTTTACGCTGAGTGCCGACGACATCGCGCGTCTCGAAAGGGCCGTCGGACTATACGAGAAGTGTGTTGTTGGATTCGTATGTGGAGGTGACGGCGTCTGCGCGGTGCGCTGGGAGATCGTGGAAGAGTTGCTGGGGAGTGCTCCCGGCTGGATAGCCGCGAAGCGGAGATTCAGTGGGTGCTATTCAGTTAGTGGGCCGTTGGGTACGCTAGAAAGGAAGGTAGCACTGAACCAGTGGCCCGGGATTTTGTTTAGGGGACTTGAAGCGAATGGGCAGTAATCCAGCTGCGCTGCGATCCGTAATCACGGACGGACGCCATACCAGAGAGATCCTGAGAGTTCTCCAAAGCGACCTCGGGCCGAATGGCATCATCGCCGCGCTCCAGAAGGCGAACAAGATCATCCAACTATGCGTGGACCCCATTGCGGGCCCGCCTCCGGAGTTTTCTGATGGCCTCCTCTACGGCCTTATCCAGAGCGGGAAGACGAGCATAATGACCGTGGCGGCGGCGATGGCCGCAGATAACGGCTTCCAATGCATTCTGGTCCTGACAACCGACAACGACCCGTTATACGATCAGACGCTCGACCGCGTCCGTGCCGGATTACGTGGCTTGAGCGTCCTCGGAAAGCGTGATTGGAGGGATACCCCAAGATTCGCCCGCCAACTTCGGACGACACCCTTTGTCGTTGTGTGCTCTAAGAATGGGAGTATGCTCCAGAGTCTTCTGGACGCGTTCAGGAATGCGCGTGCGACAGGTCTTTCCGTCCTGATCATCGATGACGAGGCAGATCAAGCCAGCTTGAATACGTTTACGAGCAAGGGTACCGGGCAAGTCAGCAGAATAAACCGCGTGATCACCGACTTCCGGAACTATTTCCCGGTGAACACGTATTTACAGGTCACGGCTACACCGCAAGCACTCTTCCTGCAGCGGCCGGACCATCGATATCGTCCTTCATTCTCCGTTATCAGCGAGCCTGGGGAAGGGTATGTTGGTGGCGACGCTTTCTTCGGCAGTGGCAGGGGTAATTTGCTGCGGATCGTCGACCTCGCCGAGGTCAACCAGCTCCGAACCTCGAACCAGCCCAATCCCACGGGTGTGCTGCCCCCGGGACTAAGGAAAGCTCTCTATACGTTCCTTGTTGCAGCGAGCGCTGAGGTTATCAAACGGCCGACTGAGAATTTTGCGTTCCTATGCCACGTAAGCATGAGCAAGCGCGACCACGCTTTTATCGTGACCCTTGTCGACTCGTTCAAAGAAGAGACCATCAACGCCTTCGGGAAGCTGTCCTCATCGAAGTATCAGGCGATGATGAAGGGACTCCACGGAGCATACGACGATCTTGCGACGACGGAAACTGACCTTGCTCCTTTCGAAGAAATTGTTAAGCAAGTTGAGTTTTATATCAAAGGCGCCAACATCAAACTTGTGAACGCGAGCTCGAACGACGAAATCACACTCGATTCGGTTTTTAATCTCTTCGTAGGTGGGAACAAGCTCGGACGGGGCGTTACGATCAAGAACCTGCTGGTCAGCTACTACGGCCGGAATCCCAAAATACCCAATGCGGATACGGTTCTTCAGCACGCTCGTATGTACGGATACCGGCAGAGTGACTTGGGGGTCACTCGCCTGTTCCTGCCGCAACGGCTGGCAGATCACTTCACATCGATTCATCAAATGGAGACCGCCCTGCGCGACTTGCTTCAGACGTACCCGGACGGTTGTTTCGAGGGAATCTACATCTCGGGTGCATGGCAACCGACGCGACGGAACGTACTCGATCCGAATTCGCTCGGCTTCTACGTCGCAGGTGCCAGCTACAACCCAATCTATCCCCTTCGGACAGCAGTCGCGAAGAAGAACACCTCATGGCTGGACTCGGAACTCGGCTCGATTGAAGATGACGATATCTACAAGACTGTTACGATCGACCGTGTCCTTGAGCTCCTTGAAAAGTGCGAGCACGACCCGAAGCATGGTGCCCAGCTCTGGAATCATGAGAGCATTCGTGCCGCGCTGGAAATGCGGAAGAAGACGCATGGAAGCAGGGCGTATTTAGTCATTCGGCGCGGCCGTAACCTCACTCAACCTCGTCGTGAGACGCAAGGCATTCTGGCTGGGGGTGAGGATGCGCTCGCACCCCGAGACGCTCTGACGCTGTTCCTTTTTCGCCAAGATGCCACCTCGAGTGGCGAGGTGGAGGTCTGGTGGCCCCAACTCAGATTTCCCGAGGGCAATTACGTCCTTGCATTTAGCTTTGATTGGTAAGTGCTTTGCCGTCCGAACCTTGCTGACTGCCCAGGAAATCCGCCGGTGGGATCCCTCGACACTGCTCGGGACGAGCGCCGGCGGTACAGGGCGCGGCGCGAGGGTACGAGGCAGAGCGGAGGGATTCCTCGTCCCGGCCAGGCCGGGACTCGGAATGACATCCAAGAGGCGCGGCGCTCAAGACATCCTCTGTGAGCGGTGGGGCTCAGGACATCAAGACGGTTTAGAAACTCCCCAGGTCTAAAGACCTACATTGGAGGCGGGGCGGATGCAGAGAAACTCCCCAGGTCGAAGACCTGGGCTACATCGACGTGGGCTACAGGCTATTACAGGCTACTTGACGGTCCAGGTGTCGCCAGCCAGGAGCAGGGCGCCAAGGTCGCCGCGGCCGCGTTTGGCGGTCACGGTTTGGATCTGGGAGGCGACCAGGTCTTCGTAGCGCGGCGCCTGAATGGCGCGGAGGACGCCAATGGGTGTAGGGAAGCCGTCTTGCAACTCCATCTGTGAGAGCAGGAAGGCGTAGGCGGGGTTGGGGTTCTGTTCGTCGTGGACGAGCAGATCCTTCTCGGTGACGCCATTGCCGAGGGTCACGACCTCGAGATCGAAACCCTTCATGCGAATCCCTTTCTCATGGTTCTTGCCGAAGATGAGCGGCTGGCCGTGCTCGAGTTGGATGACGCGCTCACTGCGGGCGTCTTTTTCGGTCAGATTTTCCCAGGCGCCATCGTTGAAGATGTTGCAGTTCTGGAGAATCTCGACAAAGGCGGAACCCTGGTGGGCCGCGGCCTTTTTTAGAGTTTCCTTCAGATGCTGCTGGAAGATGTCCACGGAGCGGGCCACGAAGGTGGCTTCGGCGCCGATGGCCAGGGAAAGCGGGTAGAAGGGGCGGTCGAGCGAGCCAAAGGGCGTGGACTTGGCTTTCTTGCCGAACTCGGAAGTGGGCGAATACTGCCCTTTGGTCAAGCCGTAGATGCGATTGTTGAAGAGCAGGACTTTGACGCCAACATTCCGGCGGAGCATGTGGATAGTGTGGTTGCCGCCGATCGACAGGGCGTCTCCATCGCCCGTGACCACCCAGACGTGCAGATCCGGCCGGGTGATCTTGATGCCGGAGGCAACCGCCGGGGCGCGGCCGTGAATGGAGTGGAAGCCATAGGTGTTCATGTAGTAGGGGAACCGGCTGGAGCAGCCGATGCCCGAAACAATCACGAATTTCTCGCGCAGAATGCCGAGTTCGGGAAAAATGGACTGCACGGCGGAGAGGATGGCGTAGTCACCGCAGCCGGGACACCAGCGAATGTCCTGATCGGTCTGAAAATCCTTCTTGGTGTAAGTAGGAAGCGCTGCGGTGGTCATCGCCTTGCTCCTGCCGATTGCTCGTTGCAGGAGGCCAGCATCTCTTCGATCTTGGCCTCGATTTCCGACTGCTTGAACGGCCGGCCCTGAATCTTGTTGAAGCCCTGGGCGTCCACCAGGTATTTCGCGCGGAGCACCATGACGAGCTGCCCCATGTTCATCTCCGGCACGAGGATTTTCTTGTAACGCTTCAGCACTTGCCCCAGGTTCTTCGGCAGCGGGTTCAGGTAGCGCAGGTGAACGTGTCCGATCCGGCCGCCCAGCGCCCGCTGGGCAATCAGGGCCGCGGTAACCGAACCATAGGTGGAGCCCCAGGCCACGATCAGCAGGTCTCCATCAGGGTCGCCAGCGGGAGTCACGTCGGGAATCTCCTGGGCCACCGCCGCGACCTTGGCGGCGCGCAGGTGGACCATGCGCTCGTGGTTGAGAGGCTCGTAGTTCACATTGCCGGTGACGTCCTGCTTCTCGAGTCCGCCGATGCGATGTTCGAGACCCGGGGTGCCGGGGATGGCCCAGGGTCGCGCCAGGGTCTGCGGGTCGCGGCGGTAAGGCATGAAGCCGTCGGGGTTGTTCTCATGGCGTACCGGGATCTCCGGCAGATCTTCCATTGCCGGAATGCGCCAGGGCTCGGAGCCGTTGGCCAGGTAACCATCGGAGAGAATGATGACCGGAAGCATGTACTTGATGGCGATGCGGCTGGCTTCGAGAGCAACCCAGAAACAGTCGCCGGGAGTGGACGCGGCCAGCACCGGGATGGGAGCCTCGGAGCTGCGTCCATAAAGGGCCTGGAGCAGGTCGGCCTGCTCGGTCTTGGTCGGAAGCCCCGTGGAAGGCCCTCCGCGCTGGATATCGCAGACCACCAGCGGCAGCTCGACGGCGACGGCCAGGCCGAGGGCCTCGGTCTTCAGCGACATGCCGGGGCCGGAGGTGGTGGTAATCGCCAGGGCGCCGGCGTAGGAGGCCCCAATCGCTGAGGTCACCGCGGCGATCTCGTCTTCAGCCTGAAAGGTGATGACGCCGAAGTTTTTGAAGGCGGAAAGTTCGTGCAGGATGTCGGAGGCCGGAGTGATGGGATAGGAGCCGAGAAACAGCGAAACGCCGGCCTTTTGTGAAGCGGTGACGAAGCCCAGGGCCAGCGCGGTGTTTCCGCTGATGTTGCGATAGACGCCCGGCGTGAGCCGCGCCGGAGGAATTTCGTAGCTGACCTGGAAGGCCTCGGTGGCCTCGCAATAGCTGTAACCGGCGCGCATGGCCCTCTTGTTGGCCTCGGCCAGCAGCGGTTTGCCCTGGAACTTTTCGTCGAGCCAGCGGAAGGTGGCATCCATGGAGCGGTTGTAGAGCCAGTAGCACATGCCCAGCGCGAAGAAATTCTTGCAACGGTCCGTGGTTTTGGCGTCGAGACCCAGCTCCTGAAGCGCTACGCGGGTCAGCTTGGAGAGCTCGACCGGGAACAGGCGAAACGCGTCAAGGGAATGATCCTCGAGGGGGCTGGAGGTCAACTGGGCTTTGCGCAGATCGGTCTCTTTGAAGTCGTCGAGGTTCACGACCAGGATGCCGTTCGGCTTCAGGTCCGCAAGATTCACCTTCAAGGCCGCGGGGTTCATGGCCACCAGGGCGTCCACCGCATCGCCGGGGGTGTACACATCGGTGGAGGCAAAAGCAATCTGGAATCCGCTCACGCCCGGAATCGTGCCCGCCGGGGCGCGGATCTCCGCCGGATAGTCGGGAAACGTGGCCAGGTCGTTCCCGTAGAGAGCCACAGTGTTGGTGAATTGGTTTCCGGCGATCTGCATGCCGTCGCCGGAATCGCCGCAGAAGCGGATGACGGCTTTCTCAATTACCTCACGCTTGCGCTTGCTGACATCTGTCGTTATGGTTCCCATGAGTCCTTCAGATCACCTGTATTGAGCCGGGGCGGCCGGTGTTTGCCGTCGCCGGAGAAGATGATACTCCAACTGGCCGGATGCATCGAAACTGCATCGAGAACGCGCCAGCCAGAATTGCGGCGCAGGCGTGGATGAGTTTTTCGATGGTCCGCCGAGCAACCAGAAAACACAAGATGACATGAACCCGCCTGCGGCTTCTCCTGAACGTTTCGGAGAACGACATCTGGCAGGGCGCGGGGCTGCACCTGTCGCAATTCCAAATCATACCATATTCGCCGCGGTTTGCCGTGCGGAGAATCAGCCGCTTTCAACGTCTGAAACACAGGTCTCGGGCACTCACAGACCAGAACCGCTAGGACTCCCAGGACGCGCGGGCCAGTACGAGGCAAGCTTGATTTGCGTCGCGGCGGAGCGCAAAAGCGGCGCTCAGGGGGCGCTCTGCGTCTGCCCGGCGGCGAGGAAGGCATCTTTTCCGCGGATCAAGAACCAGACCAACACGAGCGAGCTGAGCGTGCCGAAGACCAACCCGAACCAATAGGCTGAAGCGGGCGGAGGAACATTCGTCGCCGGCAAACCCAGGGGATTGAGTTTCATCAGCGCCGCAAAGCGCGCCTCCCGCCCGGGCAGGAGCATTTGCGCCGCAGTATTGAGAAGGCCGAAAAATAAGAAGTACACAGCCAGCGTCCGGCTCAGCGGTTTCAGTTTCAACAGACCAAGGCCCAGAAGGACTTGTGCCACGCCATATGCCAGATATACCAGGCGTGCAATCCAACCCGTCAAGATGAACCCTAGAATGACTGTGGGCATCTTGAGCAGCGAGAAAGGCAGCAGCAGGCAGCCCCCAATCAACATGATCCAGGCGATGATGACGATACTGAGGGGCTTCTGAGGACCTTGGGGAGCCGGGCCCGATGTGCCCCCGCCGAGAAACTGTTCTTTCACGGCGCGCGTGTTGAACAGGTACAACCACCAGCAGCCGACCGCAACGAGAAGCAGATAGAAAACTGAGAAGACAATTCGTGTCGTCCGGATGGCTTCGGCGGGGAGATTATCCTGCACGTGAATGGGCACAGCGAAGATTAAGGGCACTGAGATCCCCGCGAAGAAGACCAGAAGCCCGCTGAAAACGAGCAACGAAATTCTGGCCCAGCGCCGCAGGCGGAGCAAACCTATGGCTGTCGCAATCCCCAGCGCTGAACCCCCAATGAACAAGGCGGCCGTGAAGGGCAAAGCGAACTTGAAAAAAGGAGGTTGCGGTGGGTCGCTGGGGATGAGGAATGCGGCTGCAATGACGAGAAGCGAAAAGAGAATGCAAAAAGCGCTGCCGACGATTGCCAGCACGGCGGTCGCGGTGACCCCAGTGGATCGGTTCATCGGGCGCTCCTTCGATTCGGGCCGGATTGTACATCAATATATTTGAGAGAATCGGACTCACCAGGCCACATCCTGGCGCGCAGGAAAAAGTACTAATTCCGGAGAAGAACCCCGCGGGAGCATTTCGCTTGACTTTCGCTTTTGCTTCGCCTAGGCTATGCTATGAGGCAGGTTCGAGGAGCGCCATGACACTCACGAAGCGGCAGAAAGAGGTCCTCGATTTTCTGGTGAACTTCCTCAACAAGCACGGCTATTCGCCGAGCTTCGAGGAGATCGCGCGTTCGCTCAAGCTCACCTCGCTGGCCACCGTGCACAAGCACATCACCACGCTCGAGCGTAAGGGCTTCATCCGGCGCGGCTACAACCAGAGCCGTTCGATCGAGGTGATGCAGTTGCCCAAGCCCGTGCGCGAGCAGGTGATCGAGCGCCACCAGGTGGAGCTGCCGCTGGCGGGCCGCATCGCCGCCGGCCAGCCGCTCGAGGCCGTCGAAGACCGCGAGACGATTTCGCTCGGCGATTTCGCCCGCGGCAGCAATGTTTTTGTGCTGCAGGTGAAGGGCAATTCCATGGTGGACGACCACATCATGGACGGCGACTTCATCGTCGTCGAACAGACCCAGGTTGCCAACCCCGGGGAGACGGTCGTCGCGCTGGTCGGCGGGGAGGAAGCCACGCTCAAGCGCTTCTACCGCGAGTCGGGCGGCAAGATCCGCCTCCAGCCGGCCAACGGCGAGATGCAACCCATCATCGTTCCGGCAGCCGATGTGAAGATCCAGGGGCGGGTAATCGGCGTCCTGCGCAAGTATTGAGAGCCCAGCCGTCAGTTTCCAGCTATCAGCTACCAGTTGTCAGTTCTTAGTACGCGATATGCAAATCTACGCCCCCGGATTTACTCTGCCTGTTGCGGACCTGAACCAATCGACCATCGGCTGAGAAGGGAATTCATTGGAGCTTTGCCACGAATGTCATGCGCAGGAGAGGAATGAGTCTGCCTGCACTCGTGGCATGTCACGCCTAGTGCTCCCCTGACTGGCAGAATCCCAAATTTCAGATATGAGACTTGGGCGGCGATGGCAAGGAGCTGACGATCGACATCTGAAAACCGGTAACTGATTCGTGTCCGCTGGCGCCAGAAGACCGTTACCGGGGAACCGCATTGCAGATCGGAACACCCCCTAAATTTTGCGCTTGCCTCATCTTGCAGCATAGGGCTAGATTGTTCCGCACCCCAGTCCTACGCCAGAAACTCTCTGGTGGGTGTGTCTGTCCGGAGGAGGGGCCATGTGGGGGAATAAGAAAGATGAAACGCCGCAACCGGCTGATTCCGTTCCACCGGGGACCCAGCCCCAGGGAACGATTCCGCCGAAGAAAGTTCCGACATCTTGGGAAGGAGCTCCGATGAGTACCGATGCGATCCGTCCGCTAACGAGTACGACTGACCGCTCCACGGCGCGGTTGGGTGCAAGCCTGCAAGTGAAGGGCGAGATTACCGGGAACGAGGACCTGCACATTGATGGCAGCGTGGAAGGCCTGGTGCAGCTGGAGGACCGCAAGCTCACCGTAGGGGCCAGCGCCAAGGTGACCGCCGATGTGGTGGCCCGCGAGGTGGTCGTGTATGGGAGCGTGAAGGGCAATTTGCGCGCCCGCGACCGCATCGAAATCAAGAAGGACGGTTCGGTGGTGGGCGACCTGACCACCGCCCGGATCATGATCGAGGATGGCGCCTATTTCAAAGGTTCGATCGAGATCGATCGCACCCACGAAAAGGAATCGAACCTGGATCGCCCGGCTTTCACCCGCGCCGCTTCGGCCACGCACGTCGTGACCCCGCACGGGCAGAAGACCCCCACAACGACCAGCTAGCCTGGCCGTCTGCGCAGGCAGGTGGCTGCGGGCCGCGCCGCGGTGTCGGAGACCGGCCGACGCTGAGTACTGCGCGGGCGCCCGCGCCCTCTCGCCTTGCTTCCCCCATTCACTCACGGGGAACTCCGCTCCTCCTCGGCTCGTGGGTTCCTCTCCCGTTCTTTTCTGACTATCTGACCAAGAAGCGGACCGCGGCGTCTTGCTTGTCGGCCCGGCTCTGCCGTCTGGCACGCTCGTGGTTGCACGCGCGCAGATTTGAGTCTATAAGGGCAGGCAGATGTCACGCCGAGTGGCCCTTTTCGTTCCCTGTTTTGTGGACCAGTTGGGCCCGCAGATTGGTCTGGACATGGCCCGTGTCCTCCGGCGCATCGGCTGCGAAGTGGAATTCCGGCCGCAGCAAACCTGTTGCGGGCAGCCAGCGTTCAACACCGGGTACTGGCAGGAGGCGGTGCCGCTGGCGGAGCACTTTGTCCGCGTCTTCGCCGGCGCCGAGGTCATTGTCTGTCCCTCGGGCTCCTGCACGGCCATGGTGCGCGCTTTTTATCCCGAGTTGCTGGCCGCCAGCCCGCTGCGCGTGGAGGCCGAGGCACTCCGCGGGCGCGTGTTCGAGTTCTCCGAGTTCCTGGTCAAGGTGGCGAAGGTGGCGGATGTGGGCGCCCGCTTTCCTCACCGGGTGACTTACCACGACTCCTGCCATGCGCTGCGCGAATTGCGCCTCAAGGAGGAGCCGCGAGAGCTGCTGCGGCGCGTGGGCGATCTGGAACTGCTGGAAATGCCCTACGCGGAAGAGTGTTGCGGCTTTGGCGGAATGTTCTCCGTGAAGTTCGCGATGATCTCCTCGGCTATGGGCGAGACCAAGGCGCAGAACATTGACGCGACGCGCGCCGAGTATGTGACCTCAGCCGACTCCAGTTGCCTGCTGCACATCGAGGGCATCCTCCGCCGGCGCAAGTCCGGCGTCCGCGCCATCCACATCGCCAGCATCCTGGCGCAGGGGGCCCCATGAACGGAACCCCGGCGCAGGATTTCCTCCGCCGCGCGGCGGAAAAAGCCGCCGACCTCACGCACCGGCAGATCATCCGCCGGGGGATCGACCAGTACGACGCGGCCTTCGCCAAGGGCCGCGCGCGAATTGCCGATTGGGAAGCTGCGCGGCAGCGCTGCCACGAGGTGAAATGGGAGGCGGTCAACCACCTGGACCGCTATCTGCTGCAATTCGAGCAGCGTGTGCAGGAGCGCGGCGGGCGCGTTTTCTGGGCCACCAACGCCGAGGAGGCGTGTAACTACATCACCAGCCTGGCGGCCGACCGGGGAGTCCGCTGCGTGGTGAAATCCAAGTCCATGGTCACCGAAGAGATTTTCCTCAACCCCGCGCTGGAGAAGCTCGGCATCGAGGTGTTTGAGACCGACCTGGGCGAATTCATCGTGCAGTTGCGGAATGAGCCGCCGTATCACATCGTCACGCCGGCGATGCACCTGACGCGCGAGCAGATTGCCGCGCTGTTCCGCGAAAAACTCGGAGACGTGGAGGGCGACGACCCGCCCGAGCTGGTTGCCGCGGCGCGGCGCGCTCTGCGCCGGGCGTTTTTTTCCGCCGAGATGGGCATCAGCGGGGCGAATTTTCTGGTGGCCGACGCGGGCATGATCGCCATCACCACCAACGAGGGCAATGCGCGGCTCTGCACCAGCCTGCCCCGCATCCACGTTGCGGTCGCCGGCGTCGAGAAGGTGATTCCGCGCTTGCAGGATCTCGCCGTGCTGTGGCCGGTGCTGGCTACAGCAGGCACGGGCCAGGGCATCACCACCTATAACACCCTGGTGGGAGGCCCGCGCGGGCCGAGCGAGCCCGACGGGCCGCAGGAGTTCCACGTCGTCCTGCTGGACAACGGCCGCAGCGAGCTGCTCGCCGACCTCGAACAGCGCGACGTCCTCTACTGCATCCGTTGCGGTGCCTGCCTGAACGCCTGCCCGGTCTTCCGCAATGTCGGCGGGCACACCTACGGCACCACCTACCAGGGGCCGATCGGCAGCGTGCTGACGCCGCATCTGCGAGGCCTGGCGGAGTTCCAGCATCTCTCCTACGCGTCCCCGCTGTGCGGCGCGTGCACCAGCGTGTGTCCGGTGAAGATCGAGCTGCATCATCACCTGCTGCACAACCGGCGCAACGCGGTGCGCGCCGCGCCGCGGGCCTTCGGTGAGCGCCTGGCGTTCAAACTCTGGCGCTGGACGCTGCTCGATGCCAGGCGCTACGCGCTGGCCGGGTGGGCCGCACGCACGCTGCTGCGCGCGGTCCATGCGCTGGGCTTGGAAGGTTCCGTGCTCGACCCCCTGCGGACGTGGACGCGAACCCGTGCGGCGCCGCCGATTCCCAGCGCGTCGTTCCGCACTCTGTGGAGGAAACAGAATGGCGCTCGCTGACAACCCGAGCCGCGAACGAATCTTGGAACGGGTCCGTGCAGCCGTCGCCTCGCCTGCGCACCGGCAGCCGGCGCCCGGCGCACAGGCTGGTGGACAGATCTTTCCGCCTGTGGGCGATCTGTTGGAGCGCTTCCGGGCCGAATGCGCCGGCAACTACACCGAATGCATTGTGACCTCGGAGACCGCGGGAAGCTGGGCGGCCATCGAAGGCGTGCTGGCCTCGCTTCCGCCAGGGGAAATCTTTCTGCAGGACGCGCCGGGCCTGCGCCGCATGTCACAGAATTGGCAGAATGGCCGGAACCTGCGGTGGTCGAGCGAAGGGGGGCCCCGCGAATCCTCCCAGGCCACCCTCACGCTGGCGGAGACGCTGGTAGCGGCGACCGGCTCGATCCTCGTCTCGGCGAGTTGCGGGGGTCGCGGGGCCTCCGTGGTCGCTCCGTGCCACATTGTTCTGGCCAACCTGGACCAACTCGTGCCCGACCTGGAAACAGCGCTGGCCAGGGTGCAAGAAAGCGGTGCCGTAGCTCACAACTCATTCCTGGGCCTCATCACGGGGTCAAGCCGCACCGCGGACATCGAGAAGATCCTGGTGATGGGTGCGCACGGGCCGCGGCGGCTGGTAGTGGTGGTCGAAACCGGGCCCAGCCGCTGAAATCGTCCCGGCGGCGCGCGCAAGACTGCCTCATCCCTGCGTTGACAAAAGCGAGCGCATCCTCTATCGTTGACGTTTGTCTTTATACGGAAAGGTGTGACTGAGCGCATGCGGACGTACGTACCCAAGGGCCTCGAGGCCGAACGGCTGAAGCACGGCGATACCTGGTATGTGGTGGACGCGGCCGGGCAGGTGTTGGGGCGCCTGGCCACGCGGGTGGCGCGGGTGCTGATCGGCAAGGACAAGCCGAGCTTTACTCCGTTTCTGGACTCCGGCGATCACGTCGTGGTGATCAACGCCGGGCAGATTCGCCTGACCGGCAACAAGCTCGAGCAAAAGATCTACTACCATCACAGCGGGTACCCCGGCGGCTTGAAGGAAGTCCCCATCAAGCGTCTCCGGGCGAATCGCGCGGACTGGATTGTGCGCGAGGCCATCCTGGGCATGCTGCCCAAGAACAAACTGCGCGCCCGCCGCGCCCGTAAGCTGCGCGTTTACCTGGACGCCAAAGGCCTCGAGCGACATGCCGGTCAGAAACCGCTGCCGCTGGCGTTCTAGCCCAACGGCTGACCTTTTCTTGTAGCCCGCCGCGGGTAAGGCGCGGCGTCGTGTGGATGGTTGAGGAGGGAAGTTGAGTTCCAGTGCACAGCCCCTCGAGGGCGTCAGCAGACAGCAGTTCTACGGTACCGGCCGCCGCAAGGAAGCGGTGGCGCGCGTGTTCGTCAAGCTGGGCTCGGGCAAATACGAGGTCAACGGCCGGGCGGTGGAAGATTACTTCCATAACGTGGCCTGGAAGAACGCGGCCATCGCACCGCTGAAATTCACCGAGACCCTGAACCAGATCGATGTCACCGCCACGGTCAAAGGTGGCGGCGCGGGCGGGCAGGCGGGCGCGGTGCGCATGGGGCTCTCCCGGGCGCTGGCGCGGTTCAACGCCGAGCTGCGCACGGGCCTGCGCAAGCACGGCTTCCTGACGCGTGATTCGCGCATGAAGGAACGCAAGAAGTACGGGCAGAAGGGCGCCCGGAAGCGCTTCCAGTTCAGCAAGCGCTAGCTGGTGGTTTTTGGGTCCGATTCGTCGGACCAAATTCACGGCCGGCAAGGAGCCGGCAAAAGGATGCTCACCCGCCGCGGCGTGACGCACGACGGGGCGCAAGCATCCGTTCAAAAAAGGAGGCACGTTGGCAGTAGAAATTACGATGAAGGAGTTGCTGGAGGCCGGGGTCCATTTCGGCCACCAGACGCGACGCTGGAACCCGAAGATGAAGGAGTACATCTTCGGTGAACGCAACGGCATCCACATCATTGACCTGCAGAAGACCTTGAAGATGTTCCGCGAGGCCAGCAAGTACGTCAGCGAGCTGGCTACCCAGGGACGCACCATCCTGTATGTCGGCACCAAGCGCCAGGCGCAGGAAGCCATCGCCGAGGAGGCGCGCCGCTGCGGGATGTTTTTCGTCAATCACCGCTGGCTGGGCGGTACGCTGACCAACTGGGCCACGCTGCAGAAATCCATCAAACGGCTGAAGTCGCTCAATGCCATGGTCGAAGACGGCCGCATGGCGCAGCTCTCCAAGAAGGAAGCGGCACGGCTGGAGCGCGAGCGCAAGCACTTGCACCAGAACCTGGAAGGCGTGGAGAACATGACCGCGTTACCCGACGCGATGTTTGTGATTGATTCCAACGCCGAGGAGATTGCCGTGCGCGAGGCGCGACGCATGGGGGTCAAGGTGGTCTCCATCGTGGATACCAACAGCAACCCCGATGTGGTGGACTGGGTGATTCCCGGCAACGATGACGCGCTGCGCGCCATCCGCCTGTTCACCTCGAAGATCGCTGACGCGGTGATCGAAGGTCGCCACGCGTATGAGCAGACCCAGATCGCCGAACAGAAAACCGCAGAGGGCGCGGAAGTCGCTGACGTGGTCGAGTACGTGGACACCAGCGCCTACGAATCCTACGAGAAGCAGGAAGGCGATTTCATCGAGCCCGGCGCCGAAGTGGCGACCGAACAGACCGCTGAGCCTGCCGCCGACGCCGAGCAGCCCGTGCCCAACGAGGGCGAAGGGCAGAAGTAACGGAGCCCGCAAGGGAAACCAGCCCCGAGAAAATGGGGCCGTAACGCCCGATGTTTGCAAAGGCTCCCGAAGGTCCCAGTGAAGGAACTGGCCCTGTACCAACCTGGGGCGTCCCCGGGGAAGTGGCGCGGGGCCATTTTCATGCCCAGCGGTGCGACGAGCCTGCTGGCACCTTGCGCCCGGGACCAAATCCTTATAAAAGGAATCCGTAGATTCGATGAGCACAAAGCCCGAACAAGTGAACATTCCAGCCCAACTGGTCAAGGAGCTGCGCGAGCGCACCGGCGCCGGCTTCAGCGATTGCCGCGCGGCGCTGCAGGAAGCCGGCGGCGACATGGAGAAGGCCATCGACGTCCTGCGGAAAAAGGGCCAGGCCGCAGCGCAGAAAAAGGCGCAGCGCGAGGCCACCGAAGGCTTGGTGGGCCACTACATTCACGCCGGCGGAAAGATCGGCGTGATTGTCGAGGTGAATTGCGAGTCCGACTTCGTCGCGCGCACGGCTGACTTCCAGGGCCTTTGTCATGACATTGCCATGCACGTGGCCGCGCTCGACCCGCGCTATGTGCGGCGCGAGGAGGTCACGCCTGAGATTCTCGATCGCGAGCGGGAAATCTATCGCGAGCAGGCCCGCGCCACCGGCAAGCCGGAGCAAGTGATCGAAAAGATCGTCACCGGCAAGATGGAGAAGTTTTATGAGGAGAACTGCCTCTACGAGCAGCACTTCATCAAGGATGAGTCGGTCACCATCCGGGAGCTCATCAACCAAAGGATCGCCAAGCTCGGCGAGAACATTTCGGTGCGCCGCTTCGTCCGGCTGAAGGTCGGCGAAGCCGGCGGCTCGGGGGTCGCCGGAGCGTCTGCGCAGTGAGCTTCCACCCCCGGTCTAGGCAGGCTGGCGCACATGGCGCCTCTCCATTCCGGTTTTTCTCCCCCTTCCTTCCGCCGGGCTGCCGTGCGACCGGCATCATTCTCTGCTAGAATGCCCGCCGGGAGCGGCCGGGGAAGGCGGCAGGCAGCCCATGAGCACAGCGAACCTGGCAAACCAGAACGAGGCGGGCAAGCACACCCTCGCCTATCAGCGCATCGTGCTGAAACTTTCCGGCGAGTCCCTGCAGGGCCCGCAGGGTTTCGGCATCCACGCCGATACGGTCGAAAGCATTGCGCGCGAGGTCAAAGAGGTCGCTGCTCTGGGCGTGCAGGTGGCCATCATGGTGGGCGGCGGAAACATCTTCCGCGGCACGCGGCAGAAGTCGCTGGCCATCGACCGCGCCACGGGTGACTACATGGGCATGCTGGCCACGGTCATCAACGGCATGGCCCTGCAGGACGCGCTCGAAAAGCAGGGCTGCTTCACCCGGCTGATGAGCGCCATCGAGATGCACCAGGTGGCCGAGCCGTTCATTCGCCGGCGCGCCACGCGCCATCTGGAGAAGGGGCGCATCGTGATCTTCGCCGGCGGCACCGGCAACCCGTACTTTTCCACCGACACCGCCGCGGCGCTGCGCGCCATGGAGATCAAGGCCCAGGTGATCCTGAAAGCCACGCGCGTGGACGGCGTTTATGACGCCGACCCGGAGAAAGTTCCCGGTGCGCGAATGTTCGAGCGCATCAGCTATCTGGACGTGATCCAAAAGGGCCTCTCGGTGATGGACTCCACGGCGATTTCGCTGTGCATGGACAACAAGATGCCCATCATCATCTTCAACCTAAATGTGCCCGGGAATATCAAGCGGGTGGTGCTCGGCGAGAAAGTCGGGTCCACCGTCAGCCCGGCGTAGTTTGCAACGAGTGCGCGGCCCGCCCCGCCATACTGGGGGCGTGAACATCCACCTTACCCCCTGTACTCGCGGGGGCTGAATTCGCACGGAGACGCGACACCCCATGACCACCCTAGCGAACACGAAAGACGCGATGGCGCAGGCCAAGCTGCGGATGGAAAAAGCCGTGGAGGATTTTCGCAAGGAGCTGTCGTCGCTGCGCACGGGCCGCGCCAACGTCGCCCTGCTCGATCACCTCCGCGTCGATTACCACGGCACTCCCATGCCGCTCAACCAGCTGGGCACACTCTCGGTTCCCGAACCGACCCTGATTATCATTTCGCCTTGGGACCCCGGCGCCGTGGCTCCGATCGACAAAGCGATCCGCACCTCCGACCTGGGACTCAACCCGTCGTCCGACGGCAAGTTGATTCGCGTGCCCATCCCGCCGCTCACTGAGGAGCGCCGCAGGGACCTGGTCAAGCACCTGCACAAGGTGCTCGAGAATCACCGCACCGCGGTGCGCAACATCCGCCGGGACATCAAGGAAGCCGTGGAGAGACTCGAGAAGGAAAAGAAGATTAGCGAGGACGACCGCAAGCGCACGCTCGAAGAGCTCGAGAAACTCACCCACTCAGAAACCAAGAAACTCGAAGACATCTCCGCCGCCAAGGAAAAGGAAATCCTCGAACACAAGTAGGGACTCTTGCACGCGGCCTGGCAGCAGCGGCCTCCCCGGAGCCGTTCGGCATCCCAGCGAAGCACCACGCACCGCAAAGGAGATCTGTTCCTTTTTCTTTGCAGATCCTCAGAGGAGCTGAGAAAGGCTGGCCCGGTCAGAAGCGAAGCTGGCTCGCGTCCGCCCTTCAATCGATCGAGGTGACCAGGTCCGGCGTGATGAGGACAAAGACGCACCCGCGGGTGGCCGTGGAGCACGAAAGGATGCCGCGGCGCACGATCTTGGTGGGTGTATCGTCAGGAAAGATGTCCGGAAAATGCAGGGCTCGGAGCGCGCCCTCGAACTGCCGCAGCTTCTCACTCCCGCTGGCGAATCGGACTCCTTCAACCTTAGCGGTAATCCCGGAAGCGTCCGGCGGCCCGGGCGCCAGCAGGACAAAGAACTCGCCGGTCATGGTCTCCAGGAGCAAGGCTCCGGGGTCGAGGGTGCGCATGGCGGAGAGTTCCATCGCCGCCCTTGCGCGCAGCGGTGGGACCTTTTCGTCGCCCCCGACCAATTGCGCCAGCCGGCCGCGGGTTTCGGGCACGGGCCGGGTTGCCGCCAGGGCTTGGGCATAGGTGCGAATCGCGTCAGCTTTCCTCCCGCGTCTCTCGTAAATCTGGGCGAGGTGGTCGCCGACCTCGCCACGCTGTCCGAGCAGCCAGGAAGCGCGGACATATCTTTCGGCCGCGTCGATCTCGCCTTTCTGGAAATGCACCCAGCCGAGCGTGTCCCAGTAACCGGCCAGACCGACCACGTGCGCCAGCTCGTTCGGAGTAAGCCGGTCGAGCGCGAGGTTGCGGAGCTGGGCAGCGGTGGTAGCCACAGCCGATTCGGCGTACTGCTGCGCGCGATCCAGGTGCACCTTCTTCAGCGCGAACTGGTAGGCGATGTCATTCCAGACCGGCGGCGCAGGGGCAATTTCCAGCGCTTTGTCAAAGGCGGTCAGCGCCTTTTCCTCCTGGCCGAGCTGCAGATAGGCTTCGCCGAGACCCAGGTGAAGCGCAGGGTCTTCAGGGGTCAGGCTGACAGCTTTTTCCAGTTCGGGCACAGCGTCGGCGTACCGATGCGTGTCGCGGTACAGCAGCCCGAGGTTCGCGTGGGCCCAGCGGTCCAGCGGGTTCACTTCGATTTGTTTGTGAAACGCTTCACTTGCCTCGTCGTACTTCTGCTGTTGCCACAGAGCCAGTCCCATATTGTTGTACGCGTACTCGTCGTACGGATTCGCTTCGATCTGCTTGCGGAAGGCCTGGAGGGCGTCGTCGAGTTGGTGGAGTGAAAGGTAGGCCTGCCCGAGGTTGTTCCACGCCGATCTATGCTTCGGTTCCATCTCCACGACGCGCTTCAAAAGGTCAATCGCGGTCTGGAAACTGCCTTTGTTGTACGCGGCCACGCCGGCCTCGTACAACTCGTCGGCTTTAACGCCCTCCGGAATCTTCGGCCCGGCAGCGCGCGTGCCTTCGAGCGCGAACTCCTGTTGCTCGTCGGCGCGGATGGCGCGCGTAAATGCCTGGTAATCGCGGGTGCGCGCGGCGGGAATCTCGCGCACCTTGAAGCGCAGGACCCGCTCGGCGGTGATTTTGTTCCCTTCGACTTTGTAGCTGGAGCGGTACTCGGCGTAGTCACGTATCACGGCGACCGCCACCGGGGCGCGCGCGGCGTATTTTACGGGCAGTTCCATCACGACCCGAGTTGTGATTTCGAGCGGCGTCCCCAGGTCCAGCGGTTCCGTGTCTGCTTCGTCGTCGCCTCCAGATGCTTCGGGCAAGCCCACCGCCGGCAGGGGAAGCGCGAGTTGTGATTTCTTCGTTGACCAGTCCAGGTAGTTGGGTTGCGCAATGCGGTATTCGACGTGAAACGGTTCGCGCGTCGCCGCGGGATCAGAGGTCTTGACCTCGCTGACCTCGCCGCGGAAGCCATCGGAAACCGCCAGCAGTTGCCCGAGCTGCTTCCACTGGCTTTGCGGCGTGCGGCGGAAGCCCAAGCGCAACAGCAACTCGGTGTCGCCGCGTAGGGTATACCGCACCTGTGCGGATAGCTTGCCGAGTTCGCTCACCTGCGCGTCCACGTCCACGCGTTGCGTCGCAGGGAAGGGCAGATCGGCCGGGGTTTCGACCAGCCTCGCCGCCTCATCCGCCGCGACCTTTGCCGCCGTCGGCGGCGCGGCCAAGGGAATCAGCAGGGCCTGCTTTCTCCGCAGATTCGAGGAGAGCAGCCGGAAGGGCGCGACCTCGGTCGTCGTGTCGAGCCAGATCCAGTCTTTGCCGAGAGGAACAGCGGTGATCACGTGGTCGAACTGCGCCGGTGAGGGTATCTCCGGATCAATCTTGCGCCGGGAATGGATCAGCACCGGGTATGCGCGCAGCCCGATGGCCTCCGCGAGCGCTTCGAGCAGCGTGTGTTTGTCCTTGCAGTCGCCGTACTGGTTAGCCAGAACGTCGGCGGCAGCATGTGGCTGGTAGCGGCCCAAGCCAAACGAAAGACTCACATAGCGGAAGTTGCTGGCCACAAACTCATAGAGCGCTTCGATCCTCTCGATGTCGCTCGCGCGTCCGCGGACCAGTTCTTGGGCCTTTGCGCGGACTAGATCAGTGGGTGTGGCGCGCTCGCGTTCGAGCCCTGCATACCAGCCACCCACTTCCTCCCAGCTCTGGAACGTGGTGAGCTGCACGGCGGGTCCCTCGGGCTTCTTCGGTGGCTTCTTTCTGGGTTTCGCCTCCTCCTGGCCTTCCTCCTCTCGTTTTAACCGGGAGCTTTTCCATCGGTAGATCTTGCGATCGTTTTCCTCTGTGACGGTGGGGTCGGTGCCGGGGTGCGTCTTGAGTTTGACGGCGCGGTCGCGGGGAACATTGACTTCGAGTGTCTCGTCGAGGACGATCGCGTCTTTCAGAAAGTCGTGCTCCAGCCAGAATTGTCCGGGGGCCAGCGGGGTGTGAAGCTGCGCCGTGACGTGATAGGTGAGCGTCTCGCCCGGGCGCAGTCCGGGCACGGTCACGTGTTTCTGCCGCAGGTCGGTATACATCGGCGCCTCGCGCGCCACGGGTCCGGTCATATCCTGCACCGCATCGGGCGGGGCGGAGATGGTGGTTCCGTCGGACTTCCGCACTTCGACCGAACCGATCTCCATCCGTTCGTTGGAGGAGTTGTAACCGAATACCAACTGGCCGAGCTGCTGTACTCCAGCCTCGCTCTGTACCCGGAAGCGCACCAGCGTTTCGCGGCGGCCAGTGCCGTCGTTCTCGAACCGTGCGCGGACGTGGTACTGCTCGATGACGAAGGGCTCTTGGGAGTAGTCGGGCGCGGCCGGCGCGGTAGACGCGGCAGATGCGTCGGCAGGCTTCTTCTCAACCTGTTGTGGGTAGGCCGAAGCTGCCAGCAAGAGGGCAGCTCCGAGCACAGCGCTGGCCGGAAGTCTTGGCACCAAGCTCTCCCTCACGGCTGACGCAGTTGAGTGTAGGGTAGATCGTGCCGGGCGTAAAGCCAGATTCGGTTCTGTCTCTAACGTATTGTAAACAAATAGGTAAGGCACCGGGAGTAAGTCCCTCCTGTTGAATTGGCCACCTCCCCCGGAAGGCCCTCTTGCGCCCGCTGGATCTTGCCTGCGCCCGGGCGAAGGTGGGGCGAATTGTTTTCCACTGCTCACGCCAGATTTTTGTTTGACACAAAGGGGTTCCTTCCCTATACTTATTGATTTGTCAGGGGGATTTAGGCCCTGCTGGTGAAAGGGAAGGTCTCCTGCCCCGGAACAGAGAAGGACGGAACGGGGTGAGGAGAGCGGCCGGAATGGGGCGCCAGCCCCGCAAAGCCGAGTGAGCCTCTCCGCTGTGGCCAGTCCAGTGTACGCCGGGGCTGGAATCGGTGTGGAGTTCTTGGCGGTTCCTCCGAAGTCGCTGCTGGCCCTTTCTGTTTAGAAACCTACGGCACCCGGCGCTTGTGTGTTTGCCGGCGCGGGGAGCGAAGTGAAATCTTGTTTGGTCGAGGGAAAACCGTGCCCACGTTTGCGCAGTTGGTACGACATGGACGCGAGCAAATCCGCGCGAAGACGAAGTCGCCGGCGCTGCAGGGTTGTCCGGAGAAGCGCGGCGTCTGCATCCGCGTCTATACCCAGACGCCGAAGAAACCCAACTCGGCGCTGCGCAAGGTGGCGCGCGCGCGGCTGACCAACAGCATTGAGGTGACCACGTATATTCCCGGCGTCGGTCACAACCTGCAGGAGCACTCGATCGTGCTCGTCCGCGGCGGCCGCGTGAAGGATCTGCCGGGCGTGCGCTATCACATCATCCGCGGGACGCTCGACACCGCCGGGGTCGAGAACCGCAAGCAGGGGCGCTCGAAGTATGGCGCCAAGCGGCCCAAGGCCGTGCAGAAGTAAGCCGCGAAACAGGAGCGATTGCGATGCCGCGTAAGGGATGGGTCAGCCGCCGGGAAGTGCCGCCGGATTCGGTGTACGGCAGCGACCTGGTGCAGAAATTCATCAGCTCGATGATGTGGGACGGCAAGCGCTCCACCGCGCAGAGCATCTTCTACTTGGCGATGGAGCAGATCGCCCAGAAGACCAATGACGACGCGCTGAAGATTTTCAAGAAGGCCGTGGAGAACGTCAAGCCGGTGCTGGAAGTGAAGACGCGACGCGTGGGCGGCGCGAACTATCAGGTACCGGTCGAGGTCAACCCGTTCCGGCGCCAGTCGCTGGCGATCCGTTGGCTGATCCTCTACGCCCGCAGCCGCGCGGGCAAGACCATGGTGAATAAGCTGGCCGACGAGCTCATGGACGCCGCCAACAGCCGCGGCGGGGCGATGAAAAAGAAGGAAGACGTGCACCGCATGGCGGAGGCCAACAAGGCGTTTGCGCATTACCGCTGGTAGCGCACGGAAACAGGCAAAATGGCACGACCGTTCCAACTCGAAGATACGCGCAACATCGGGATCATGGCGCACATCGACGCCGGGAAGACCACGTCCACCGAGCGCATCCTGTTCTACACGGGTGTGACCTACAAGATCGGCGAGGTGGATGACGGCAACACCGCCATGGACTGGATGGAGCAGGAGCGCGAGCGCGGCATCACCATCACCTCGGCGGCCACCACTACGTCCTGGAAGCGCTTCGACAAGATGTATCGCGTCAACATCATCGACACGCCCGGCCATGTGGACTTCACCGTGGAGGTGGAGCGGTCGCTGCGCGTGCTCGATGGCGCGGTGGCGATTTTCGACGCCGTCGCCGGCGTACAGCCGCAGTCGGAAACGGTGTGGCGCCAGGCGGACAAGTACCGCGTCCCGCGCATCGCCTTTGTGAACAAGATGGACCGCATCGGCGCGGACTTTGACCACTGCATCCGCTCGATGCGCCAGCGACTCGGCGCCCACCCCGTTCCACTCCAATTTCCGCTCGGCAAGGAAGACTCCTTCATCGGCTGTATCGACTTCATCGCACAGAAAGCCATCATCTGGAAGGAAGAGACGCTCGGGGCCGAGTTTGAAATCTTTGGGGTCGAAAAGCTGTGGGACCAGACCTTCGTGGACTCCCGCCCGGACGTGGCCGCGGCGCTCAAGGCCTCGGCGATCAACCAAGCTTTCTACATCGAGCACCGCGAGAAGGTGGTCGAGTACATCGCCGAGCACGATGATGCCGTGCTGAGCAAGTACGTGCAGGAGCATACGCTGACGCCGGAAGAGCTGCGCACCTCGATTCGCCGCTCCACCATCGCGCTGAAGCTCGTGCCGGTCCTGGCAGGCTCGGCATTCAAGAACAAGGGCATCCAGCCGCTGCTCGACGCGGTGGTGGATTTCCTGCCTTCGCCGCTCGATGTGCCGCCGGTCGAAGGAGCCTCGCTCGACGGCTCGGACGCTGTCCTGCGCCGCGCCAGCGACGACCAGCCGTTTGCCGCCCTCGCGTTCAAGATCATGTCCGACCCGTTCGTCGGGCACCTGACCTATATCCGCGCCTACTCCGGCGTCCTGCAGTCGGGCAGCTACATCTATAACTCCACCAAGCGCACCCGCGAGCGCATCGGGCGCCTGCTGCGCATGCACGCTAACAAGCGTGAGGAAATCGACGCCATCTATGCCGGCGACATTGCCGCCTGCGTGGGCCTGAAGAGCGTCACCACCGGCGATACCCTCTGCGATGAACAGAAGCCGGTCATCCTCGAGGCTATCGAATTCCCCGCGCCGGTCATCTCCGTAGCCATCGAGCCCAAGACCAAAGCCGATCAAGACAAACTTGGAAGCGCGCTCGGCAAACTGACCCAGGAAGACCCCACCTTCCGCGTGCACACCGACCCGGACACCGGCCAGACGCTGATTTCCGGCATGGGCGAGCTGCACCTGGAAATCATCGTGGACCGCATGATGCGCGAGTTCAACGTGGAGGCCAGCGTGGGCCGGCCGCAGGTGGCCTATCGCGAGACGATTCGCAGGAAGTCCGGCGCCGAGGGCAAGTACATCCGCCAGACCGGCGGCCGGGGCCAGTACGGCCACTGCAAGATCGAAGTGCACCCGCTGCCCAACTCCGGCCACGAAGACATGCACGAGATGTCCACCGACGAGCTGGACGCACTGGCCAAGCAGGTCGCCGGGTCGGGCGGCAAGTGGCGCTTCGACAAAGAACACCGCATGCTGTTCATCGACAAGATTATCGGCGGCGCTATCCCCAGGGAGTTCATCCCGCCGATTGACGCGGGGATCCGCGAAGCCATGGAGACCGGCGTGCTCGCCGGCTACGAAATGGTGGACGTCGCCGTGGTGCTGGTGGACGGAAGCTACCACGACGTGGATAGCTCGGAGATGGCGTTCAAGATCGCCGGCTCGATGGCCTTCAAGGAAGCCTGTCACAAGGCGAGCCCGGTGCTGCTCGAGCCCATCATGCGCATCGAAGTGGTGGTTTCCGAGGAGTCCATGGCGCCCGTGTACGGCGATCTGAACTCGCGGCGCGCACAGATCCAGGGCGCGGAGTCGCGCGCGGGCAGCCAGATCATTCGCGCGCAGGTGCCGCTGGCCGAGATGTTCGGCTATGCCACCGATCTGCGCAGCCGCACACAGGGCCGCGCCAGCTTCACCATGCACTTTTCGCATTACGCCGAAGCGCCCGCCTCGATTGCCGAGGAGGTGGTCGCCAAGGCCACCGGGCGAGCGGTGAGGTAGTAGGAAAATGGTAGAAGCAAAGCACAGAATTGAATTCATCGGGAACGCTGCTCGTGCTGCTGCGAGCGGCGGGATGGCTGCAGTGGTGGGCTATCAATTCCGACTGGATGGGAAAATCAAGGTCACTGTTTGGGCCTCCCCTTTCGTGGGGAAGCTTTCGCAGGACCAAGTACGGGAATTGGCTAGTAAGCAGATCGAGACAGAACTTGGCAACGGTGCGGATTTTGCCGACGGTGCCGAGTTGGAGTTCAAGCCTTAGCTTTATCTAGATCGACTGAGGAGCGGAGCAAGCGATGGCGAAGGAAAAATTTGAACGCAGCAAGCCGCACGTGAACATCGGGACGATCGGGCACATCGACCACGGGAAGACCACGCTGACCGCGGCGATCACGAAGGTGTTGGCGAAGACCAACCCCAAGGTGCAGTTCCGGGCG
>JBGPZW010000101.1:0-12344 GCA_041493955.1 Terriglobia bacterium | reverse complement strand
CTGGAAAGCCGCTTCTACCTGCGCTTTCAGGAACTGGACGCCGCTCGGAGGCGGCGGGACCAGAAAGGCTGCCTGGGCGTGCCGGCTCTGGATCGGCAGAGTTCCCAACGTCACTTGCGCGACGGGAGGAGTCATCTCCGGCGGGCGAGCCCGCACAGGACGCTTGGCCGTTTCCTCGCACCCGGCTATCCCCAACGTAACGGTGGTCGCCAGGGCGAAAAGACAGGACTTCCATTTTCTCTGCAGCGTCATGTTCACCGGCACTCGCACCCGTTTCCCGTTTCGACGCCATGGGTGGCTCTCAACGGAGCCGCGGCTCCATCCTAGGGGCGTCCCCGCCCCGGGTCAATCAAAGAGGAGAATCCGGTTCTCTGAGTTGAAACAGCGGGGGCTAGGCGAGCGCCTGCCTCAGGTCTTCGATCAGGTCTCTCGGGTCCTCGAGTCCGACGGAGACGCGCACCGTGCCGGGTTGAACGCCGGCGGCGGCCAGCTCCTGACGGCTCATCTTGAAGTGCGAGGTGTAAATCGGCAGCACCACCAGGGATTCGACCCCACCCAGGCTTGCGGCGAGAAGAAAGACACGCGCGCGGTCGCAGAAACGCCGCGCAGCAGGTAGGCCCCCGCGCAGGTCAAACGCCAGCATGGAACCGAAGCCCCGCATCTGCCGCCGGGCCAGCCGGTGGTCGGGGTGGGTGGGCAGGCCCGGGTAGTGTACGCGCGCCACCTTGGGGTGCCGCGCGAGATACCGCGCTACGGCCATGGCGGTCTCGCATTGCCGGCGGACGCGCACCTCGAGCGTCTTGATGCCCCGCAAAAGCAGATAGGCCGCATCCGGGTCCATCGAGCAGCCGAGGTAGATGACCATCTGCCGGACCCGGTCGATCCACTTGTGGCTGCCCACGGCGGCGCCGGCAATCAGGTCGGAGTGGCCGCCCAAGTATTTGGTGGCGCTGTGCAGCACGATGTCGAAACCCAGCGCGAGCGGCTTCTGCAGAATCGGCGACGCAAAAGTGTTGTCGATCAGGGAGACGAGCTTGTAGCGCCGCGCCAGGCCGATGGCCTTGCGCAGGTCCACCAGCCGCAGGGTGGGGTTGGTGGGCGTCTCGATGTAGAGCGCGCGTGTGCGGGAGTTCACCAGGCGCTCGACGCCCTGGAGATCCACCTCCAGGTGATGGACGCGGATGCCAAACCGCGGCAGGATGTCGCGCATGAGGCGATAGGAACCGCCGTAGAGCTGGCGGGTGGCGATGATCTCACCACCGGTCTGGACCACGGCCAGCAGGGCGCTGGAGATCGCGGCCATGCCCGACGCGGTGACGATGGCTGCCTCACCGCCTTCCAGCTCCGCGAGCCGCGCTTCGGCGACGGCCAGCGTGGGGTTGCCGTAGCGCGTGTAGATGTAGGCCTTACTCTTGCCCTCGGCCCAACGCTTCATCTCCCCCGTGCTGGAAAATGTGAAGGTCGAGGCGCGGACAATCGGCGTGCTGACCGGTGCGCCGATGCCATGCTTCGACTCACCGCTGTGAATGGCGCGTGTGGCGTCGGCCCACTGGCTGGTACGTTTCTTAGGCATAGGAGAGCGATTCTCGCGCAACCCGCGCGCAGCACAACAGCCAAATTGGAGTGCCCCGCGCCGAGCCTACGCTTCTTCCTCGACCGGCACGCCCTCCCGCGCCGCTTTGGCTGCGGCAATAATCTTCTCGGCGGTTTCTCCGGGCACGAAATCGTAGTGGGAGAACTCCATGGTGTAGCTGGCGCGGCCCTGCGTCATGGAGGTCAGGTCGGTGGCGTAGCTGAGCATTTCGGCCAGCGGCACCTGAGCCTTCACCACCACGTTCGAGCCCCGCGCCTCGCTGCCGCTGATGCGCCCGCGGCGCGAGCTGAGGTTGCCCATGATGTCGCCCGAGTACTGGTCCGGCGCATAGACCTCCACCTGCATGATCGGCTCGAGAAGGGCAGGCCGGGCCTGCTTCATGGCCTCCTTGAAAGCGAGCGAGCCGGCAATCTTGAAGGCCATGTCCGACGAGTCCACGTCGTGATACTTGCCGTCGTAGAGGATGGCGCGGAAATCGACCACGGGGAAGCCGGCCAGGTAGCCGCGGCCGGAGGCGTCGCGAATGCCCCTCTCCACCGAGGGGATGTAATTCTTGGGGATGGCGCCGCCGAAAACGTCGTCCACAAACTCGAATCCGGCGCCGCGGGGAAGCGGCTCCATCTTGATGCGGCAGACGCCGAACTGGCCGTGGCCGCCGGTCTGCTTCTTGTGTTTGCCTTCGGCGTCGGCCTTGCCGCGGATGGTCTCGCGGTAGGGCACCTTGGGCGGCTTGAGGGTGAGGTCCACGTGGTAACGCTTGTGGAGCTTGGCCACCACGACTTCGATGTGCTGCTGGCCGGAGCCCGAAAGCAGGAACTCCTTGGTCTGCGGATCGCGCGAGAAACGCAGCGCGAGGTCCTCTTCGAGAATCTTGTGGATGGCTTGGCCGATGCGGTCCTCGTCCGCGCGGGTCTTGGGCTCGATGGCGAAAGTGATGGAAGGCTCAGCCATGCGCGCGGGGGGATAGAAGATGAGCGCGGCTTTGTCGCCCAGCGTGTCGCCGGTGAGTGTTTCCTTCAGCTTGGCCACGGCGCCGATGTCACCGGCGTGCAACTCGGCCACGGCCGTGGCTGTTTTTCCCTGCATAACCTGGACGTGCTGCAGGCGCTCGGGCGTCGAGCGGTTGAAGTTCTGCAGCGTGGTATCGTTCTTGAGCACGCCTGACATCACCTTGAAGTAGTTGATGCGCCCGGCAAACGGGTCGGCGAGCGTCTTGAAGACGAAAATCGCCACGGGCTCGCTGTCTGCAATCTTGCGCTCCGCCGATTCACCCTTGCGATCCGGCTGGGTATAGCCGGCGGCCTTGCCCCGCGCGGCGGGATCGGGGAAGAGCTCCACCAGGGCATTGAGAATCGTCTGGCTGCCGATATTAAGCAGCGCCGAACTGAGCAGCACCGGATGAATGCGCTTGCTCTGAATCGCTCCGCGCAGGCCCGTGGTGAGGTCTTCGACCGGCAGCGTGCCCTTCTCGAAAAACTCCTCCATGAGCTTGTCGTCGCCCTCGGCCACCTTCTCCACGAGTTTCTCGTGCGCCTCTTTGGCAGCGTCCGCGAGCTCCGCCGGAATCTCTTCGATCCTGGCCTTGCCGTCCCCGCCGGACTGATAGACGTGGGCCTCCATGGAAATGAGGTTCACTACGCCGCGGAAACCCTTCTCCGCGCCGATGGGAAGTTGCAGCGGCACCACACCCCGGCCGAAAACCTGCTCAATCGAAGCGAGAGCGCGCTCGAAGCTGGCCAGCTCGCGGTCCATCCAGTTGATGACGAAAGCGCAGGGAATGTCGTACTCGGTGCAGTAGTCCCAGACCTTTTCGGTGATGACCTGGACGCCGGCGACCGCGTCCACCAGGATCAGCGCGCTATCGGCGGCGATCAGCGAGGCTTTCGTCTCATTTACAAAGGTGCTGTAGCCCGGGGTATCGAGGAAATTGATCTTGGTCTTTTCCGTCTGGCCGGGCGCGGCCCATTCGGCAAAGGCCAGGCCGGTCTGAATGCTGATCTTGCGCGCGATTTCTTCATCGTCCCAGTCGGTGACCGTGCTGCCTTCCGCAACTTTTCCCAGCCGGTTGGTCATGCCGGCGGTAAAGAGCAACGACGACACCAGTTGCGTCTTTCCGGTGTCGCCGTGGCCGACAATGCCCACGTTGCGAACCCAGTGGCTGCCGTATGCTTTCATGTGCGTCCCCTAGAAGGAAGGAGTTCCACAGGCGCGCGGAGCGGCGCCCGCGAAAACTCGGATGCTAGCACGGGCCCGCACGCCCAGGCAATTGCAATGGCCGACTGGAAGTGGAGACGTTCATAGTACCTCTCTAGGTTGGGGGGGGACCCCCTGTTTTCTCGGGAGTGTTCATTCCAGGAGACTTTAAGCCCAACGATTTTGCAAGTGCGGATTCCACGGCGTTTAGAGGGACATTTTTCGCAACTGCGCATTCTAAACGAGTTGCTCGTATGCGCATGGATAGAGCACCAAGGCAAAGCGAGCCGGAGAGCAAGATTTCTGGCGAGCTTTGCAATCTATGCCAGCGCAGATGTCAAGTCTGCGGAAGGGTTCTCCCTGGGGGCGACGTGGAGGGAATTCAGTAACTGGAGGCAGACAATGAAGGGCGGCCAACGCAGCCACACTCACTGGTGCTCGGACCCGGGCACGGCAAGACCCGGGTGCCAGCGCGGAAGTGCGCAGCTCGGCAATCGGATTGCGGCGCCATTCCCGACCTCCCGATTGGTCGCTTGCTAGGCGGAAACGATGAAGGAACCGGCGGCGGCAACCCTTCGCTTCGCTCAGGGCAGGCTCCGCCGGGGCAGGACTGCCCCCTACGGCGCAGCGACGACAGAGAGATCAGACGACATGTAGGCGTAAGCCATTCTCGAGGTATTGAAAGCTACGCCGGGGCGGCCGTCGCGATCGAGGAGAATCAGCCCACCGCGGCCCTGCACGCGCTCGGCCAGCAACCGCACGCAAGCGTTAGCGGCCGCCTGCGGGGCCACCGCCTGCTGCGCCGGGTCGGCGGAGGCGGCGTGCCGCAGATGCTCCGCCGCCGTTTTTGCCATCACGATTTTCATAATGGCCTCGCCCCAGCCGGTGCAGGAAACGCCCCCGGCCAGGCTGTCCGCGTAGCAACCGCAGCCCACCAGCGGCGAATCCCCCACGCGACCCGGCCGCTTGCAGCAGGTGCCGCCGGTCGAAGTCCCCGCGATCAGGCTGCCCTGTTCGTCCAGCGCTACGGCGCCGACGGTGCCGCCTTCGTGGCCGAGGTGGTGCTCCCAGGAGTGAGCCCCTTTGCTGCAGCGCCGCCAAGCAGCACGCTCGCGCTCGACCACCAGTTCCTGCGGGTCGCAAAGTGAAAGCCCCTGTTCGACGGCAAACTGCTCGGCGCCCGCGCCGACCAGCATCATGTGCTCGCAAGATTCCAGCACTTTGCGCGCGAGGCGAATCGGGTTGCGCACGCGCCCGACCACGGCCACCGCGCCGGCCTTGAGGTTCGCCCCGTCCATGACGATGGCGTCAAGCTCGACGCGGCCCTCGAGGTTCAGGTGCGAGCCGAGTCCGGCATCGAAGACCGGATCGTCTTCGAGGACAACGATGGCGGCTTCCACGGCGTCCAGCGCCGCGCCGCCGCGCGAGAGAATCTTCCAGCCCGCTTCGAGCGCGCGCCGGCAGCCGGCGCGGCAACCCTCGACAAATTCATCGGGTATGGCCCACGCACCGCCGTGAACGATCAGGGAGGGTTTCATTGGCAGTGATGAGGTCAACGGCGCCGGCAAGGTCAGCCTAAAGAACCAGATCCAGTAGAATCAGCAGCGGGCCCAGAAACATCAATGCGAAACCGCCCAGCATGACCAGCGTGCCCAGGTTCCGCGGCGATGCGCCTGCCACGGTGCCAGGCACTTCTGCCGGGGAAAGACGGGCGGCAACTTCGCTCAACCCGCCGCGGCGCGTCACCTCCCGGCGCAGGATCCGGAGGAAAACCTGCAGCCAGTAGAGAACTTCTGTGCGGGCCTGCCAGAGCAGGTGTGCCCCGGCGAAAAAAAGCAGGATGCCAATCACACCGACAACACCCAAGCTTGCAACCTCTCGAAAGCCATCGGGCGTACCCAGCCACGCCCCTACGCTTCTTCGTGAATGGTTCTCAGGCGAACCAGCTCGAACTCTTTTTTCCCCGCCGGGGTGTGTACTTCGATCTCGTCGCCCACGCGGTGACCGAGCAGCGCCTTCCCGATCGGCGAAGTGGTCGAGATCAGCCCTTGCGCGGCGTCGGCTTCCTCCGACGTCACCAGCGTGTACTCCACTTCTACCGAGTTTTTCAAGTCAAGCAGCCGGACGCGCGAGCCGTAACCCGCGCGGTCGGTCGGCATGTTGCTCAGGTTCAGCATGCCGATGTCTCCCAGGCGCTTCTTCAGTTGCCCCAGCCGCGCCGAGAGGTATCCCTGGCGCTCCTTGGCGAACTTGAATTCCGCATTTTCCGACAGGTCGCCGTGCGCCCGCGCCTTCATCAACTCCTTGGGAAGTTCGAGGTTGAGCTCGCGTTCGAGCCGATGAATTTCCTCCTGGAGTTTCGTCTTGATTCTTGCCAGGGGATCCGTCATCGCTCAGCTCTTCACGCCCGGCCGGAAACGCAAGGGCCGCCTCACTTATCCGCTGACAAATGGCGGCGAAGGAGAATCCAAGGCCCCGCCACCGCGCCACGCCCCGGCGCGCGGCACAGGAACCTGCAGGAATACATTTCCTCGAGATCCAGCCTGAGCCGCAGCAAAATGTGGCGGAGAGGGGGGGATTCGAACCCCCGACACCCTTTTGGGGTGTAACTGCTTAGCAGGCAGCCCTGTTCGGCCACTCCAGCACCTCTCCGCTGAACAATTGGCCGGATCGCACCCAGCAATCGAGCGCGGACACCGTCGCCGCGCCGACTGCACGCCTGCCCGGAAAAGTATAACACCGACTAGCGAGAGGAGGTAAACGGCCAGCCCTGGGGGCCGGGTCCGGCGAGGCGCGCGCCGCTATTCGGGCTTGAGGTGGCCGATCATCCCCAGCGGTTCGCCCTGACTGACCGGCGGGGTGCCCACGATGTAGAGCACGATCCCGGAAAGAGGCGCGCGAATCTCTTGCAGGGTGTTGCCGAAAAAATCGGTCAGCACACCCAGCAAGGTGCCGCGGGCGACGCTCTGGTCCGGCTGGACGCGGGCGTGGAAAATGCCTGTCGCAGGGCTGCGCAGGACTTCGCTGCGGTCGATCCAAATGGGATGCTCGACGCGCTGCGGCTCGCCGGGCAGCATGTGCAAGTGGCGCAGGAGATTGAACGCGCCGGCTTCGGCTAGATCCGCGCCGTCGGTGTCCACGCGGCCTAGCAGACCTGTCTCAGTCGAGATGGCTGGTTTACCGCGAAGGATGGCCGTGTTGGAGGTATAAACGGACCGGGCGGGGTCAGTCGGGCGCTCCGTTTCAATGACGATGTGATCCAGGCCGAAGGCCAGCACCATCTGCTTGCTCTTCTCATTTACCTCCGGCGTGCCCACCGCTTCCCAATAGGAGTAGGGCCGCAGGGCTTCGTTGCCATCGCCGCAGTGCAGATCCACCACGTAATCCGCACGCTCGATCACTTCTCGCGTTAGAATCGCGGCGATGCGCTCAGAAACTGTGCCGTCGAGCTTACCCGGATAAACACGGTTCAGGTTTTTGCCGTCCACCGGGCTGTAGTAGATGGTTCGCGCGAGAAACGAGGGCATGTTCGCGATGTGCACGACAATGACCGTACCAGCCAGCTCCCGCGGATCCACTTTCGCGGGAAAGCGCTGCAGGGCAAGGATGGGCGAGTATTCGTATCCGTGCGTGCCGGCGACCAGCGCCAGCACTGGGCCGGGCTTGCTGCCGTGAATCACCGTGACCGGAATACGCGTGCCGGCATCCATACCCTTGGGCACTTCGAGAAAGCCGGAAGCGCGCGTGCCCGGCGCTGCAGTGATTGTGCCCACCACGAAGCCGGCGCGTTGCGCGCGAGCGGCGCCGGCCAGGCACCCGGCGCACACCAGCAGAATCATTAGCCGTTTCCTCATCGCTCTGCCCTCCCGCTATCAGATCGGCGGATCCTGCGCGGTGGCCGTCCGGTTCTCCCGTGTCGCGCGGATCACACCGCTTTCGTCCAGGTAGAAATTCCTGTAGCCGTAGTTCCCGGGCCGCGCGAGCAGGACGTAGTTGTGCACCGCGCCATCGCCGCTCACCGGCCCGGGAGTGTACTCCAGACGGTAGCCCCCACTGAGCGCTTTCTGCGCCGGGCCGCGGGCGCGGTCGCCCAGGGTCTCGAGCGCGGCCGGTAAGGCGCCGCGCTGCGCCGCGGCGAAGTCGCTGAGTTCGGCGTGGAGCTCGCGCAGGGCTGCGACCGCCTGCAATTCGGCGCGCGCAGCGGGATCACCCCCGCGTTCCGGTAGAACGTACCAGAGAAAGCCCCACAGCGCGGCGCCAAGCGCCCCAACCAGGATGACCCAGCGCAGGAGAATCGAGGCGAGGCTGCGTTTCCTCGCGGGTTCATCAGGTTGGTCAGGACCGGCCCCAGTCAGATCGGCGCCGCAGTAAGGGCAAATCTCGGTGGCCTGGTTGATCGGCTTTTCGCATTCGCGGCAGGTGTACACGGTTGGACGGCGCGCTCATCCTACCTCAACTGCAGCGCGCCAGGTCAGATGGAGCAGCAGAGCCCCCGGGCACGCACTGGCCCGCCCTCGAGAACCGTCTGGGCAACTTCCAGTCCGGGTGAGCTATCATGTGTAGAGAGAAGGTACAATCCCTTTGTTGCCTCAAGACAGCCCGGTCAATCGCCCGGCCATGCGGCCCGCGAGTCCCTTGCGGCAGTTTCTCCTGACGCACGCGGAGTCAGTCGAATGGCTGCTGGCAAAGAGCGCAGCCTCGCGCTGGGGGGTGACCCAGACGCGCTTCGCGCAGGCGCTGCTGCGCTGCGTCGAGCGTCACTTCCGCGGAGACACGCACAGTGGAAACCCTACCGCCGCACAAGTGGCCGCCTACCTGAGATCGCTGCACGCCGAGGATCTGGCCCTGGCCTGCGCCTGCAGCGACGGCAATGAAAAGGCCTGGGAGCACTTCGTCGCCAAATACCGCCATGAACTGTACCGCGCCGCAGGCGCCATCCTGCGCTCCGGCGACGAGGCCCGGGCGCACGAGTTGGCCGATTCGATCTACGCCGAACTCTATGGGCTCGCACCCGCCGGGGAGCCGCGGCGCTCTCTGTTCGATTACTTCCACGGCCGGAGCAAGCTTTCCACCTGGCTGCGCGCCGTGCTGGCGCAGCGCCATGTGGACGCCCTCCGCGCCGGACGCCGCACCGAATCGCTCGAGGAAAAAGACGAAGCCTATGTAGCCGAAACCCTGCGGGCCCACGGCACGCCCGTTCCGCAGGACCCGGACCGGGCCCGCTACCTGGCGATGCTGCAGGCGGCGCTGCTGGAGGCCTTTATGGGCCTTTCCCCGCGCGATCGGCTGCGCCTGGCCTATTATTATGTGCAGGAGCACACCCTGGCAGAGATTGGCCGGATCCTGGGCGAGCACGAATCCAGTGTCTCGCGCAACCTGGACCGGACCCGGCGCGAATTGCGTTACCAAGTCGTCCGCGCCCTGCGGGCTGGTAGGCTGCTCAGCGATGCGCAAATTGATCTGTGCTTCACTTACGCTTTGGAAGGGTACCCTTTTGACTTGACCCGGGCTCTTTCTCCCGAGGCTTCCGATCCCAAGCCCGAGGAGAAATAAGGCTTCGAATGGCGGCGATGGAATCGTGCAAGAATGGAAGCCCGAATCGTTCTAAGTTAGGACAAGAGCGGCGATGAACGAACGGGAACAAGAAAAGACGCTGACCCGGCTGCTCGCTCGCGGCCTGCGGCAGCATTCCGAGGCGGGCGGCGTGGAGTGCCCGGACGCGGAGTTGCTGGCGGCCTACCACGATCGCGCGCTGGAGGATGCCGAGGTCACCCGCCTTGATACACACTTCTCCGTTTGCGCGCGCTGTCAGCAGATGCTGGCGGCGCTGGCGTTGAGCGAGAGCGAGCTGCACGCGGTGGGCGACGACGAACTCGTGCCTGCCGGCGAGGAAGAATTGGCGGCCCGGCCGGCGGCCATGGCGGAAATGCACATGGCCGCAGCCGCACCATCCGCTCCCGCTGCCCCGAGAGCGGCTGCTGCCGCGCCTACCGCGATTCTGGGACCACCGGAGCGCATCAAGACTAAGCGGCGTTTCTGGAGCGTGCGCTGGCTCGTGCCGGCCCTGGCTGCCGCTGCTGCGGTGGCCCTGTGGATTGGATTGCGGCCGCACCTCCCCGTGACGCAGACACCCTCTCCACAAGAGGAGAACAAGATCGCATCTGCGCCAACCGACAGAGTCACTTCCTCTGAGACTTCTGCCGAAGCACCGAAGGAGATCACACAGAACGCGCCGCTGCCTTCGCCGACCGAAGCGATCGAAAGCCGCGCACAAGGCAAGGTGGAGGATGCCGCAGGAGCGCCAATAAAGTCACCCGCGGCGAAGCCGCGCACCGTGCCCGCCCCTGAACAACCCCGGCACGAACCGGGGATTCTCACCGCTGAAACCACTCGTCGGCAGCCCGCGGACGAGAAACGCGTCCGGCGATCGGGAGCTGCCGGAATCGCGGCCGCTCCGAGCGTTGCGATTTCGGGTGGGAAAGAACGGGCCGATCAGGCCCAGGAAATCCAGAAAAAGGAAGCAGAAATTGCAGGTACAGCGGCAGCCAAGCCCGGAGCGGCGGAGGCGCAAAAAACGGTCGAGGTCACGCAAGCATTGGATAAAGGCGAGGCCGGCAAGCTGACTCAGAAGCCGGCGGGCGTCGCCACCATGCCTGCCCCGGCACCTCCGCCGCCCGCCAGCAAAACCGAGGAAGCTCCCCAAAAAGCGGCCAAGGTTCAGGGCGGCGCATCGGCCGTCGCGGGTGGCCCGACGGGTGCGGCTCAACTGCGTTCGAGCATGGTCTTCCCGCCGGCGCGAGTGCTCATCACAACTCCCAGCGCGTCGGTGCTCTGGCGCGTGGGTTTCGCCGGCCAGATCGAGCGCTCCCGCGACTCCGGCCGCACCTGGTTGGGGCTGGCCAGCAACGTGGCCGCGGATCTGGTGGCCGGCTCGGCGCCGTCGGAAACCGTTTGCTGGGCGGTTGGCCGCGCAGGGACGGTTCTGCGTACAACCGACGGGGAGCACTGGGAAAAAACGGCTTCGCCGACTACGGCGGATTTGATCCGCGTCACGGCCCAGGATGCCTTGAATGCCACTGTCGTGGCGGCCGACCGGCAGCGCTACGCGACGTCCGATGGCGGCCGGACCTGGCGCAGTTCAACCAATTAAAACCCGATCCAAGTCCTCCGCTCCGGTCTGGCGCTCCTGCATCATTGCTCCGCCTGTCTTTTCGACCAACGTGCGGGCTAAGACTTCCTGCAAGGAAATCTACAATCTCCGTTCTAACCGGTGAGGGAGGATCATCATGCGACTGGCAAATATTCAGAGGTTTGCAGGGGCGGGCCTGCTGGCAACAGCCCTGCTCGCCACCCCGGTTCTGTTCTTTCACCGCACGACGGCACAGGCGGCCCAATCCGCCGCACCAAGGGTCGAGGACCAGCCCGGCACGACCTCGAGCGATCAAGTGGATTTGGCTGTGACCGTCTATAACTCCAATATCGCCCTGGTGCGCGACGTCCGCCAGATCGACCTGCCCAGGGGCGAATTCCGCCTGCGCTTTATGGATATCGCCGCTTCGATCAACCCGGCCACGGTGCACTTCCGCTCGCTCACCGAGCCCGGGCGCCTCGGCGTCATCGAGCAGAACTATGAATACGATCTGCTCGAGCCGCAGAAGCTGCTGCAAAAATACGTGGGCCGCGAGGTCACGCTGGTGCGCGCCCGACAGGAAAGCGGCACGACCAAGTTGGAAGAGGTGAAGGCCACGCTGCTGGCCTTCAACAGCGGGCCGGTGTGGAAGATCGGCAATGAGATCGTCACGGGCATGGCAGCGGACAGCTACCGCTTCGCCGAGCTCCCGGAGAACCTATATAGCCGGCCGACGCTGCTCTGGTCACTCGAGAACGCCGGGACGCGGCGACACAAGGTGGAGGCCTCTTATCTGGCCGGGAACATGTCCTGGAACGCCGACTATGTGCTGACGGTGAGCCGCGACGACAAGTCCGCCGATCTGGATGGCTGGGTCACGCTGGTGAACAATAGCGGTGCGGCGTTCAAGAACGCCAAGCTGCAATTGGTTGCGGGTGATGTGCACCGCCTGACCGAGGAGTATCGCCGCGATGCCGACGCGCTCAGGAGCCTGGCCGTGCCCTCGGGGAAAGCGCAGATGGCCCAGGAAGCCTTCTCCGAGTATCACCTTTACACGCTCGGCCGGCGCACCTCGATCTTCGACAAAGAGAGTAAGCAGATCAGCTTGCTCAACGCGACCAGCGTTCCCGTGGAGAAGGTCTTCGTGGTCGAGGGGCAGCAGTTCTACTACCGCAACGCGCAGCACCCCGGCTCGCCCATGAAAGACAAGGTGCAGGTCTATTTCAAGTTCAAGAATGATGAGAAGGCGGGACTCGGGATGCCCATGCCCGCCGGTGCAGTGCGTGTGTACCAGGCCGACTCCAAGGGCGGCGTGCAGTTTGTCGGCGAAGACCGCATCACGCACACGCCCAAGGACGAATCGCTCAGCCTGCACATCGGCGACGCCTTTGACGTCGTCTGCGAGCGCAAGCAGACCGATTTCCGCCG
>JBGPZW010000145.1:0-8355 GCA_041493955.1 Terriglobia bacterium | reverse complement strand
TCGGCATCCCAGTGCCCAATGACAATCGTGCGCCGCGGTTTCCATCCTTCCTGCGCCAGTGCACCCAAAGCGCGCGCAGTTTCGAGCACCGCCGTCGTGCCGCTGGAGGGGTCCACGGCGCCAAAGACCCAAGCATCGTGGTGATTGCCCAGGACTACCCACTCATCATCGTTCTGGCCGCGGAGCTTGGCCACGACGTCGTAGATGAGGCGCTGCTGGTAGTCCATCACCAGCTTCAAGTGCAGGACCGCCTGCCCGGGGCCGACGTGATAGGTCAGTGGGAGCCCACCCTGCCATTCGCGCGGCACCTGCGGGCCGCCCAGGCGTTGGAGGATCTCGGCGGCGTCGCGCGGCGAAACGGGCATGGTCGGGATGTGCGGCAGGTTCCTTGCGTCGCGGGGATCAATGCGCTGCGCCGATTCAGTGGCGGCCACGCCCGGGGTGAGCGGGTCACCCGGTGAGATAAACGTGTACAGGATGGAGCCGCGCTGAATGCCGCTCATCGGTCGCCAGGGTCCGCGCGGATAGGCGTCGCCTGCGACGTAGCCGTCGTCGGCCGGATCCGAGTAAAGAATGAGACCGGCCGCCTTGTTCTCCTCGGCCAACTTTGCCTTCACACCGCGAAAACCCCGCCCGTACCGCGCCAGCACAATCTTTCCTTCGACGCTGATGCCCAGTTCGGCCAGGCGGCGAAAGTCTTCCTGGGTCGCGTAGTTGGCATAGACAACCGTCGCGGTCACTTCGCCCGAGGGTGAATAGCTGTTGAAGCCCGGCACGGCGCGTTTGTCGGAGGTGTCCTTATCCCCTTCGAAGGGCTCTTCGGGCGTAGCCAGGGCCCGGGTCTCCGGCTGTACGAGTTCGAGTTTCACTTCGACGGGCTGCGGCAACCAGACACGGTAGCTCACCAAGCCGGCCTCGAAGCCGAAGTTGCGCAGCTGGTCGCGGATGAATTCGGCCACGCGGCGGCTGCCTTCGGTGCCAGCCATGTGCGGCGCCGATGTCAGGACCCGAAGGGTACGTTCAGCGCTCTCAGCGCTGGGAATGTGCTGCAGCTTCTGCTCGAATTCGCGCTCGGCCGCGGTGCGCGACGCCGAAAAGCCGCGAATCTTTATGTTGTCCGGGGCCTTGGACCGAGAGCCGACCTGAACCGGGGTCTGCGCGTCGCTCGCGCCGGGAGCGGAAATCAACACCAGCGCTGCCGAGAGATACGCCACTCCCCGCCAGCTTTTCGGGCGCTCACCACCGCGTCGTGAAAACACGCGCTTCATTGTCACCTTACGACAAACTCAGTCCTGCTCCAGACCGTTTCCGGAGCCGGTACAGGATGCTCGACTTACCACAGAAGAATCAGCGAGGGTAGCACTCCCACTTTTCGCGCGCAATGCGCGTGGTGCGGACTATTCACTCCCCCACACGTACTGAATTTGAACTGGCGCTAGCTGTCGCGCGTTTCATCTCCTGTGAAGGAAGCGCTACCTTCGGAGCTCGAGCTACTTCTTGACCTCGGGCGGCCGCCGCCGTAGGGTGAATGACGCCAGAATGGGATCGCACCGGTCGGACTTCGTCCCGCGGAGGCGATGATGAAAATCTTGGTTTCCGGCTCGACGGGAATGATCGGAACCTCGGTGGTCGCAGCCCTCAGTCGCGACGGCCACGCCATTTGCCGGCTGCAGCGCCCAGAAAGCACAGAGCCCCGCAACGCGGCCCTCTCCGCGAGCGGGCCGGGCCAATCGGTCCGCTGGGACCCGCTTGGCGGTACCTTTGACTCGGCGGCGGCGGAAAGCGCCGACGCGGTCATTCATCTGGCCGGCGCCTCGATCGGCGAAGGGCGCTGGACCGCAGCGCGCAAGCGCCTGCTGCGCAGCAGCCGCGTGGACGTCACGCGCCACCTGGTCAGCGGGCTTGCAAAACTCGCGCGGCCACCGCGAGTGTTTATTTCGGCTTCCGCAATGGGCTACTACGGCGATCGAGGCGAGGAGCAACTGACCGAACAGAGTGCTCCGGGGCATGACTTTCTGGCTGCGCTCGCGCGCGACTGGGAAGCGGAAGCCGCCCGCGCCGAGCAGTTCGGCGCGCGCGCAGTCATGCTGCGCTTCGGCTTGATCCTGGCCCGAGACGGCGGCGCGCTGGCGCGCATGCTGCTCCCCTTTCGCTTGGGGCTCGGCGGGCGGCTGGGCTCCGGCCAACAGTGGATGTCGTGGCTGACGCTGGGGGAAGCCGTTGGCATGATCCGTTACGCGCTGGAGAACGTCGGGGTGCGCGGCGCCGTAAACGCCGTGACGCCGAACCCTGTACGCAACAGCGAATTCACGGCGGTTTTAGGTCGGGTGCTGCACCGGCCGACGATTTTCCCCGCACCTGCGTTTGTCTTGCGCCTTGCTCTGGGTGAGATGGCCGACGCGCTGCTGCTCGGAAGCTCGCGGCTGATCCCACAAGAGCTACAAACCTTGAGCTACCGCTTCTTGCATCCAGAACTCGAGCCCGCTCTCGGCGCGCTGCTACACCCCCCGACCTGAGCCTTCTCTCCCGCCAAACCGGCCCCTCCGGCCCCTCGGGTACTGGCCCTGCTAGGACCGGTATTTGCTTGACATTCGTTTTTGTTTTGCTAGGATGTGCCCTAACAATAAACAGCCACTGCAAACCATTGAGCTTGCAGCGGTTTAAGGGGGATCGACTTATGGTTGCAACACGAGCGATGGCCGTAGTGGTCATAATGTTGCTTGCGTTCCCCGCTTTCGGTGACGTCAACGTCGTCGGGAATGTTACCGGCAGCCAGTCAGCCACAGTCCGCGGCACCGGTCTGGTGCCCGGATCCACGATCTTCGATGGCGACACAATCGAGGTCGGCGCGCGAGGCAGCGCCAGGATTGCCTTTGCCGGCGGCTCACAGGTGCAGGTCTCCGAGAACAGCCAGGTGCGCCTGGGAAGGTCCGGTGGCAAGATCCAATTGACAATTGACCGTGGCGCCGCCGCATTTCGCACCGGGCAGGACTCGCCGGTCGAAGCGCTGCTGGCCGACGCCACCATCCGCGCGGCCAATGGACAGCCTGCCGTCGGCATCATCCACGTGCGCAGCCCGCAATCGGCGATCATCGCCGCGGATAAAGGCAAGCTTGAAATCCTCACCGCGCACGACTCGGGAACTCTGACGCTGCGCGAAGGCGAGGCCGCCGAATTCAGACTCTCCTCGCCCGAATCCCGGGATCCGGGTGGGCCGCCCGTCGCGGGAACCAATTCTTGGACGGTTGGCAAAGTCGTGGTCGTGTCCGTGATCTTGGCCGGGGCGGTGACAGCCATTGCGCTAGCCCTGGCCAATTCCGAACCCACGCAAAACAACCCTTGCCTCGAAGTCAGCCCGTTCAGGTGCCCGTAAGCTAACAGATTCTTCGCAGGAAAAAGCGTGCCCGCCATGGCGGGCACGCTTTTTTGCTTTCAGACTCCGCGGCGTTTTCCCGAGCCACTCACGATGGTTGAGAGATTTCTCCTCAACGTTTACTTCAGGACACTCACGGTGATGTCCATCTTCAGGACCTGGCCGCTGATCGGGTCGGTTGCCGTCCCGCCCTGCAGCATCTGTCCATCACGGATCAGCAGGTCAGAATGCAACCTAAACTGACGCAGGATGGGTGACGTGGTGAGCCGGGCATCCCCGGGACTCCACTCCTGCGTCTTCTTCTCCGTCCCGACGGCGTAGACGGAGGATCGCTCGATTGCCAGCGCCAACTTGAAGCGACCATCTTCAGCGGCCGATGCGCTGCAGTCGATATTCGTGCCCACATCGACATACTGAATCGAAGAAGCAAAATCCTTAGTTCCAACCTGAATGGGTATGCGGAGACCCATGCGGAGACTTGTCGAACGGCCACCAGGGTTATCGGCGTTGACGAAAATGGTGTAAGGCAAGCTGCTAATCTTTTTCTCTCCTTCGTACTCACTCAGCATTACCTGCACTTTGAGCGGGATGACTGGCTTCGCCTCGCCAGCGGGTTTCGACTTCTCCTGAGCCCGGGCGCGCGGCACCATCATGAGCATCGCCGCAAAGAGGACGATCAGCATGCGCATCGTTTTCATCGTTCACTCCTTTCTGTTTCAACAAATCAATCTCGCCACAGCTCTAACGAGCCCTGTCGGACAGGGGCTCCTTCCATTCCATGTCGATCGCCGCGATATCGAGAGGCGCTATCTTCAACTCCGTCGGCCCGAGCGGCGCGGGTGCAGCGAGAAGCGAGGCTGCATCTACACGGCCGCTCCGCACCGCATCGTAGAAGCGCAGAACTGCGGCGCGCTCCTCCGGCCCAACGAGGACTTCGGGACCGGCCGCTGAGGTCGCGCCACGGCGGGAGCCCAGCTTCACCGTGGTCAGGCCACGCCGCCCCGCGCCTTCGTCACGGGCCTGTGCCACGAGGGGTTGCGCCGCTGTTCTCTGTGGCCTCGGCGTTCCCGTGTTTGGCGCTGGTCGCTCGGTGGCCACTGTGGTTTGGAAGGGCTGGTGCGTTCCGGGCCCTGGGGTCGCGCGCCGCGCCATCCACACGGCCACGAGCGCCAGGGCTGCGAGCGCACCGACGGCCGCGGGCATCCACCCGGCAAACCATGGGCGCACTCGGATCATTTCCTGCTCGAGACGTCGGCGCACGCGCGCCACAAATTCGGGTGATGGCTCGGCAGCAGCGCTTTCGGCAATGCCGCAATCGATGGCGGCGAGCAGTTGCCGCTGCGTGTCGAGCGCCGCACGGCATGGCGGGCAACTCGCCAGGTGAGCACGGAACTCCGCATCCCGCCGGCCTTCCAGTGTCCCCAGTGCCGCGTCGATCAGATTTGTTTTGCACCGGTCACAATCCATTGCAGTTTCTCCGCTAACTCTTTCTTCGCCATGTGCAACCTGGACTTCACGGTGCCCACAGGCAGTTCCATCAGGCTGGCTACCTCCTCGAGGCTGTGCTCCTGGATGGCGGCCAGTATCACCACAATCCGGAGTTTCTCGGGCAGCTCGTCCACGGCACGGTCCAAGTGCCGGCGGAGCTCCCGGGAGGCAGCCAGGCTCTCCACGGTGGGTGAAGTTGCCGGATCCTCTGCAGCCAGTTCGCGGCGCTCCCGGCGCCCGGCCGAACGCCAGCGATCAATGGCCAGCCGCCAGGTGATGCGCGCCAGCCAAGCCCGGAACCTTTCGCGCTCGCGCAGCCGGTGGAAATTCCGAAAGGCGCGCAGAAATGCTTCCTGGGCCACATCCTCGGCATCCTCGCGATTGCGCAAGACGCCCATCGCCACGCGGAAGGCTAGCCGGGAACAATCGGCCAGGCGCTGTTCGAATTCCCGGGCAATCTCCGCCGCTGGTTCGGACAAGACGCTCACCACGCTCCCCGGATAACCGATGGCCAGCTCCCGCATATTGGCTCCCTCTACAAGACGGTGCCCAGGGCCTGTCGGTTCACCAAAGACGAAGATTTTCCGCGGGCAGGAAGAGAATCTCAGAGGTCGAGCTGCCTCAAGAGAGCTTCCAGGTTGGACTCGTCCACGAGCAGTTCGGGCTGCGCGGTGGCCAGGTTCTCCACCTCATCGAACGCCTGGAACAGGCGCATCTTGGCGATGGCGTATTCTTCAGTGCCGGTCATCTCCCGCCCGACCTTCTGCCCCCATTTCTCGACGGCACCGCGGCGCACGAAGATGCGCAGCGGAAAAGCCGTGTGGCGGTCCGAGGAAACCAAGTAGACGTACTCTGTGCCAGGGGATAATCCGCGCCGCGACTTCTTTAGCTCCTGGAACTGATACTGGTAGACAAATCCGGTTGCGGCCGAATAGCTCTTCACGCGGCGCACAGTTCCCGGGCCCCTCATAGGCGAATTATTCTTCCGCATACGAGCGAAGTCAACCAAGCTGCCGGCCGAGTTCGCGCGCGGGCTGGGTCGTGGTTCTGCTCCGTTATGAAACAGAAACTCGACTGTAGTTCCAGAATGAAACTAAAAGCGAGAGAGACGCGCGCTTCTGAAACACTCCCTCACAGAAGTAGACGCTGTATTTTTCGGACGATACCTCATTCATATCCGTTTAACTTGTAGCCAAGACAAGGCTTATTTCGCACCGACGATCGCCGGAGTCGAGAACTGCTACAGGTCTCCTCAATAACCTGTGAGGCCACTCCGCCATGGCACAAACCTTGCATTCCTCCTGGACATGCGGGGCGGGCAAAATCCTCAAGGGTTACAGCACAGTTTCCGGATTCGGCCTGTGCTGCTGGCATGCGCCGTTGGGGCGGTAGCTACGTGGGCGATGGGGTGTGGTGGCGTCACCGGTGGAAACTCAGGTCCGCCGCTACCACCACCGCCGATCAACGTGAGTGTATCGCCATCCACTGCCGCAGTCCCGCTTGGCGCGACACAGCAATTCACCGCCACGGTCAGCAACGCGAGTAACACCGCAGTGAACTGGAGCGTCGAGGGTATCCCCGGTGGCAACGGCGTGGTCGGGACGATATCCGCCACGGGTCTCTACACCGCGCCGCAGAACCTGCCCGCGCAGAACCCAGTCCACATCCAGGCCAGCAGTCAGGCCGACAACTCCAAGAGCGCCACGGCCACGCTCAACGTCACCAGCGACCTCACTGTCAGCATCACGCCAGCCACTGCCGACGTTGAACTGGGTGCGACACGGCCGTTTCAGGCCAGCGTCACCGGCTCGGGCAATCCCAACCGAGCGGTGAACTGGAGCATGGCCGGGTTGGGCTGCGCCGGCGCCGCGTGCGGCATGATCGACGCCAACGGGCTTTTCACCGCGCCGCAGATCCTTCCCGCGCCCCCTGGCGTGACCTTGACCGCAAGAAGTGCTGCCGACCCTTCCAAAAGCGCCTTTGCCGCCCTTAGCATCGTCAGCCACTTCACGCTTACTCTTGCTGGACCTTCGTCGCTCGTTGCGGGCGCCGCGGCGACGTTCACAGCCACGCTCACTCCGGCGCCAAATTCGAATCCCAGCACGGCCCTGAGCTGGAGCGTCTCCGGCCCGGGCTGCACCAGCGTGGCCTGCGGTACGATCGTGAGCACGGGCGCCACCACGGCGAGCTACACCGCACCTCTCACGCCGCCGTCGCCCAATACGGTCAATGTAGCCGCAACGCCAGCGGCAGACCCGGCAAAAACTGCTTCGGCCAGCGTAACCATCACCTCGACCGAGCCAGTCGTCGTTAAGTTGACGCCCCTCACAGCCACCCGGGCTGTGAATCACAGGCAAACTTTCTCCGCGCAGGTGTCGGGCACATCGAACCAAAACGTCACCTGGCAAGTGAACGGCAGACCAGGCGGGGACACGACCGCCGGGCAGATCTGCGTCGCGGGCGTGAATCCTTGCCAGCCGGTCTCGACGACTAATGGCAGCAGCGTGGACTATCTAGCGCCGGCCAGCGTGCCGTCGCGGAACCCGGTAACGGTCAGCGCCGTTAGCCAGGCGAACCCCAGCAAGAGCGGAACCGCGCAGGTGACAATCCTGGCGCACATCCAGGTCAATATATCGCCGCCGAGTGTCACACTTGCCCCGTACAGCACGCAGCAGTTCACCCTCATCGTGGAAGGCACCTCGAACCAGGCGGTCACCTGGCAGGTGTTCGGGCCCGGGTGCGGCGGTGGGGGCTCGCCGTGTGGCGCGATCGATTCGACCGGGTTCTACACGGCGCCGCTAGCGCCGCCCTCCCCCGACGCGGTCACCGTCAGCGCGACCAGCTCCGAAGACACCAGCCGCTCCGGCACCGCCGCCGTCACAATTGCCACCGGCGCGGTCATCACCACACTGCTGCCGGCCAGCGTCACGGCCGGTGCCGCCGGAGGCTTCACTCTCAAGGTCGCGGGCGCCAATTTCATCGCCAGCAGCCCGGGGCCGGGTTCCACCATTCTTTTCAACAGCAGCCCTCGATCAACGAATTGCGCCAGCAGCAACGAATGCGCAACTACTCTCTCGGCCGCCGATGTGGCCACCGCAGCAAGTCTTCCAGTGCAGATTCGGAACCCGGACAACACGACCTCGAACCAGGTTTCCATTGTGGTGATGCCACTGGCCGCGAGTGACGACGTCATCCCGCTCACCCCGGCAGCTCCCATCGCGACCGGCAAAAACATCATCGTGGCCGAGCCCACTACGGCCGGCACGTCCGCAGACCTGAACCTCAACGTCGTAGCGGCCGGCCTCTATTCCGCGGACAGCAACACGTGCGTGCTCGGGAGCAGCTCGCTAGTTCTTGTCCGGCCGGGCTCCGCCACATCCAACGCAGACATCTGCGCGTTCTCGCTGAGCGGTCTGGACCCGGCGCTCAATTACACGCTGACCGGGCCGGCGCCCAACGACATCATCATCGTCGCCAAGCAGCCGCTCGGGCTG
>JBGPZW010000091.1:0-13287 GCA_041493955.1 Terriglobia bacterium | reverse complement strand
GCTGGACGTCCTGCGCATGGCCCACACCATCTTCGGCACCACGCTGATCGCTGCGGGGGCTTCCGCCCTGAATCATTATCTGGAACGCGCCACCGACGCGCGCATGCGCCGCACCGCCTCGCGCCCTCTGCCGAGCGGCCAGCTCCAGCCCGCTGAGGCGCTCTGGTTCGGCGCGGGCTTGGCCGTCACCGGCGCTCTCTACCTGGCCTTGGCCTCCGGTGCACTCGCCAGCCTGCTGGGGGCAGCCACCTGCGTGTCGTATCTCGCCGCATACACGCCGCTCAAGAAGCGCACCACACTGGCCACGCTAGTTGGCGCATTTCCCGGGGCCGTGCCGCCGCTGATCGGATGGGCCGCGGCGCGTGGCTCGCTGTCGCTCGAAGCCTGGCTCCTGTACGCCATCATGTTTCTCTGGCAGTTCCCGCACTTCATGGCCATCGCGTGGATGTACCGCGAAGACTACGCACGAGCGGGCATCCGCATGCTGCCGGTGGTGGACCCGACTGGCGCGGCGACATTCCGCCAGATCCTGCTGACGGCTCTGGTCCTCGTTCCGGTGAGCCTCCTACCGGCGGTAGTGGGTCTTGCGGGCGTACGGTACTTCTTCGGCGCGCTAGTTCTGGGCTTGATGCTGGTCCAGATCTGTTTGTGGGCGGCGGCCTCCAAGACCAATGTGCGCGCCAAGTGGCTCATGCACGCGACCGTGCTGCATCTGCCTTTGCTGCTGGGCCTGATGATGTTTGACAAGCTTTCCCGCTGAAGGTGATCGAGCCGACACGATGAAACTGTTCCACGGCATCCTCGGACTGGCGGTCCTCTCCGCGGTCCTGGTGGCGCTCTCGCTGCTCGGTCTGGTCGGCGACTTCGTCAGTGGCCTGATGGGCCCGCACATCACCATGGATGGCCTCCTCCTCCTGCTGGTCTGCCTGATGATGGGCGGCCTATTCACTCTCATGCTCCTGCTGATCGCGAAGGAGGCCGGCTGGCTCGGCTGGCTACCTTTTTTGCGCAAGAAGCCCACCGCCGAAGGCCCGGCCGGCAATCCCGCAAGAGCGGCTGCCGGCGCAACGCCCGCCAAGCCCGCTGGTTCCTCGGCTGACCCCGCCGCCGGGCAGGGGGAGTAGTTTCCCCGCCCGTGTTGTCCCACGCGGCTCTGAACGCCACACTAAACGCTAGCAGCGCTGTCCTGCTCAGCACGGGCTACTGGATGATCCGTCGCGGCCACGTCCTGGTGCACAAGACTTGCATGCTTCTGTCGTTCGGGTGCTCGACGCTGTTCCTGATCTCCTACCTGGTTTATCACGCCAGGGTCGGCTCCGTGCATTTCCAGGGGCAAGGCTGGGTCCGGCCGCTTTATTTCGCCCTGCTCGGCACACACACGGTTTTGGCCGTCGCGATCGTGCCGCTGGCCCTGGTCACCCTGAGCCGCGCCCTCCGGGAGCAGTTTGACCGCCACAAGCGCATCGCTCGCTGGACCTTGCCGCTTTGGCTCTATGTGTCGGTGACTGGCGTGGTGATTTACTTCATGCTATATCATCTCTACGGGGCGCCCCGCGTCTAAGGACAAGTCTTTCTTGCAGACAACGCCGAATCCGATCGCTGCCCATGCGGTTCCCAAGGGCATGAACCGCCGGTGGCTCTACGGCATCGTGATTCTAGCTCTCCTCTTCGTGCTGATGCCGTTTCTGTTCTGGCAATCCACCTGGTTCGGGCGGCCGCTGACCGATGAACAGATTGAAAAGAATCTGTCCGACCAGGCGCACCCGCGCAAGGCACAGCATGCGCTCTCTCAGATTGCTGACCGCCTCGCGAGCCGCGACCCCGCCGTGCACGGCTCAGTGCGCCGCTGGTACCCGCACGTGATTGCACTTTCTACCCAGAGTGTCGACGAGTTGCGTCTGACTGCCGCCTGGGTGATGGGTCAGGACAACACCGTGCCGGAGTTCCACCAGGCGCTTCTCCGCCTTCTGGCCGATGCGCATCCTATGGTCCAGCGCAATGCTGCGCTTTCGCTTGTTCGCTTCGGCGATACGACGGGACTTCCGGTTATTCGGGCGATGCTCGACCCATATGGCGTACCTGCGCCGCACGCCGGCACGTTGAAGCAACGCCTGAAGGGCGGGGAAGGGGTCAATCCCGGCACGCTGCTGGGAAGGATTGAGGAGGGGGGGCAGACGGTCGAGGTGCGCTCGCAAGTCCCCGGAACTCTTGAGCGCTGGCTGGCGCACGATGGTGCCACCGTGTCCACCGGACAACCTGTTGTGACCCTTGCCCCCAGCGCGGAGATGGCCTTGGAGGCCCTGCGCGCTCTCTACTTGATCGGCCAGCCGGGGGACTTACCCGCCGTGGAACGCTACGCGCGCGGTAGTACGGGCATGCCCGAACGCGTTCGCCAGCAAGCAGATCTGGTCGCGCGCGCCATCCGCGCCCGGGCCACCTCCCCATCCTCTTGATCGCAGGCCAGAACTCCTGATGCACTTGTGTGCGGTCGCCTGTCTCAACGAGAGCTTGCCGGCGTTTTCCAAGCCATCCGCACGACCGCGGCGCTGCGCAAACCCCGCGTCTTGTATGACTGTTAGCTACTGAGAACTACATACTGATATCTAAGAGCTTCTCTAGTATGGCAGGGGACCGTGCTCGGCTTCCCACTCCGACAGGGGCACCATGTCAATGGCGTCCCACGGGCAGCCTTCCAGGAAGGCGCCATCGGGGCCTTTGCTGGTGCACAGTTTACAGCCGATGCAGAGCAGGGGATCGACCTCGATGCGGCCGAACGGCGGGTGGTTAACGTCAGGCACCCAGTACATGCAATCTTCCACCGGACAATACTCGACGCAAGCGGGTGAGCCGGCGCAGCCGGTGCAGCACTCGTTGATCACCGCCATGATGTGTGGCTTGCGCTTCCGCTTAGTGGTGGTGCCGCCGGATTTCGGCTCGCGCTTGACGACGGCCCCAGCTTCAAATTCGGCGATCGATGGGAATGATTCCGCCACAGTCTGTCCTTGGAATGATTCTAACGAACAACACTATTTTTGCCGAGCCCGCGCACAATGTCAATCCCGGGCAACACCCTGGGTTTTCTCCAGCGTGGCGATCACGGCGTCGGTGAATTGGGCCGTCTTGGCCGTCCCTCCCACATCGCGCGTCAGGTGTTTCCCCTCGCGATAGACCGTGTCTAGCGCCAGTTCGATTCGCCGCGCGGCCTCGAATTCACCCAGGTGGTCGAGCATCATGATCCCGCTCATCAGGATGGCGGTGGGGTTGGCAATCCCCTGGCCGGCGATGTCCGGCGCCGTGCCGTGCACAGCTTCAAAGATCGCCGCCTCCTCACCCAGGTTCCCGCTGGGCACTACGCCCAGCCCGCCGACCAGCCCGGCCGCCAGATCGCTCACCACGTCGCCGTAGAGGTTGGGCAGCAGCAGCACGTCAAACTGATGCGGATTCATCACCAGTTTCATGCACGTGTTATCAACGATCAACTCCTTGTAGTCAATCTCCGGGTACTCGGAGGCCACCCGGCGGATCGAGGTCAGGAACAGTCCGTCGGATAGCTTCATGATGTTGGCCTTGTGGATGGCGTGAATGCGCTTCCGCTCGTGCCGCCGCGCATACTCGAAGGCGAAGCGGGCAATCCGCGTCGAGGCTTTCTCGGTGATGATCTTCAGGCTCTCCACTACACCGGGCACCACGGTGTGCTCCAGCCCGGCGTAGAGGTCCTCGGTGTTCTCGCGAATGATGACCAGGTCAATGTCCCCGAAACGCGAGGGGACTCCGGCCAGGTTTTTCACCGGGCGCAGGTTGGCATAGAGCTCGAGTGCCTGGCGCAGCCCCACGTTGATGCTGGGCGCGCCCCCGCCAATGGCGGTCGCGATCGGCCCCTTCAGCCCCACGCGGTTGCGCCGCACCGACTCCACCACTGCCAGGTACGGGACCTCGCTCAGGCGCCGCTCGTTCTCGGGAAGCGGGGAAACCTCTTCCCACTGGATGCCCACACCCGCGGCGTCAATGATGCGTCGCGCCGCGCGGGCCACTTCCGGGCCGATTCCGTCCCCTGGTATGAGTGTGACTTTGTGTCGCATCAAGACAATCCATTCTAAGGGAACGGCCCCTCTTTGTCGAAGCGCAACGCTCCGCTGCACAGGCATCGAATAACCCGGGGAAAAGCGCCGGCCCGGGGTTTCCTGGGCAACAACCCGGCAGACCCTAATTTGATAGAATTTTGCTATAATACATGTGGCCTCAGCAGGACGGTTGGGCGGCCTCGACGTCGCCCCCGGGAGCGGAGAAAAACCGAATGGTCACTCTGACACCAGTTGCTGCCAGCAAGGTGAAGGAAATTATGACCCAGCAGAACCCTGCGCCCAGCGCTTTGCGCGTTGCGGTGGTGGGCGGGGGCTGCTCGGGCTTCAGTTATCACATGGCCTTCGAGATCCAGGTCAACGGCACCGACAACGTCTATGAGTTTGACGGTGTGAAGGTCCTGGTGGACCAGATGAGCGAAATGTATCTGGAAGGCGTCGAGATCGACTACATCGAGACGCTCGAGGGCGCCGGGTTCAAATTCAACAACCCCAACGTCAAGAGCACCTGCGGCTGCGGCAGCTCGTTCAGCGTTTAACCGGACTGCCTTGAAGGGCAGCGCTGCGTGCCGCCCGGAATCGGCACTAGCCCTCCGCTTCGAGGGCCCGAACTTACACAGCGAGCTCTTGGGGTGGTCCCTGGATGCTCGCTTTTTTTGACCCGTGTCGCGGTTCCCTCTCTCATTTCTGATGGCCACCAGGACCGAAAACTGGGACGCACGATATGGCGCAGAAAGCTATCCCGGCGGCACTGAACCTGCTCCATTCTTGCGCGAGACGCTCCCTTTGTTGGGGCACGGTCGCGCGCTCGACCTGGCCATGGGTGCCGGCCGCAACGCGGTGTTTCTCGCCGCGAACGGCTGGCGTGTCACAGGCCTGGACAGCTCTCGCGTTGCCCTCGAGCGAGCCGTTGACTTGGCGCGCGAACGCGGCATCCCCGTGGAGTGGGGCAGCGGCTGGGGGCAGCCCCCGGGGAGAACTGTCTGCCCCAAGGTTCCCGGCCTTTTGGCCTTTGAAACTGATCTGGAAACGGCGACCCTGCCCGTCGCGCACTTTGAGCTCGTGCTTTGCTTCAACTACCTCGAGCGGCAGCTGTTTCCCGCCATCGAGCGGGCCTTGCGGTCCGGCGGAATGCTGCTCTACGAAACCATGACGGTTGCCCAGCTCGCCTTTGCTGGCGGGCCGCGCAACCCCGAACACCTTCTGAGCCCGAACGAATTGCGCGCGGCCTTCGAGAATTTGGAAATCCTTTTCTACCGCGAGTTCGCCGCCGGGAAGGGCATTGCCAGCCTGCTGGCCCGCAAGGCTTAGCCGAAACCCTGCCGCCGCGATTGAAAACCATCGCCGGCCCCCGTATGCTAGTGGGCATCCATGAAGATTGCTCTGGCACAGTTCAACCCTACCGTCGGCGACTTCGCCGGAAACTCCGCGCGCATCGTCGAACTGGCGGGCCAGGCCCGCCAACGCGGCGCGGACCTTGCCGTCTACTCGGAACTGTGCCTGTGCGGCTACCTGCCGCAGGATCTGCTCGAGCAGCCCGCTTTCCTCGATCGCAACCTCACGGAGCTCGCCTGCCTGGCGAAAAAGGTTCCTTTGCCCGTCATTGTCGGCTATGCCGGCCGCGCTCCGGATTCGACCGGCAAGCCCGCGTCCAACACTGCCGCGCTCCTCGCCGGCGGCCGTGTCGCCTTCGAGCAGCGCAAGATGCTTCTGCCGACCTATGACGTTTTCGATGAGTCGCGTTATTTTCAGCCGGCAAAATCGCAGCAGGTTTTTCCCTTCGGCAGCGAGCAACTCGGCATCACCATCTGCGAAGACATGTGGAACGACAAGAATCTCTGGGCCAAACCGCTCTACGAGCGCGACCCGGTCGCTGAGCTCGTGGGGCAGGGAACTACCGTGCTGCTGAATATCTCCGCTTCTCCGTATACCATCGACAAACGCGCCCTGCGGCTGGACATTCTGAAGGCTCTCGCTCGCAGCCATCATCGCCCGGTGGTCTACGTGAACCAGGTCGGCGGCGACGACAGCCTGGTCTTCGACGGCAGCAGCATGGCCATTACCGCCGACGGCCGCGTGGCCGCGCGGGCGCTCGCTTTTGAAGAGGACCTGGTCCTCTTCGACACTGCAACAGGCGCGGGCGACATCCGCACCCAGCCCGAAGATGAACTCGCGATCGTCCACCAAGCTCTCGTCTGCGGCACCCGCGATTACGTCCGCAAATGCGGTTTCCGCCAGGTGCTGATTGGTCTGAGCGGGGGAATCGATTCGGCCGTGGTAGCCGCCATTGCGGCGGAAGCTGTGGGTCCAGAAAACGTCCTGGGCGTGGGCATGCCCGGGCCGTATTCCTCCGCGGGCAGCCTGACCGACGCTCGGCAGTTAGCCACTAACCTGGGCATTCGGTTTCTCGTCCTGCCCATCGAGGACGTCTTCCGCAGCTTCTGCTCGACCCTCGCGCCTGCCTTCGAGGGGCGCTCCGAAGACGTCACCGAAGAAAACATCCAGGCGCGCATCCGCGGCAATTTTCTGATGGCCCTTTCGAACAAGTTCGGCGCTCTCGTCCTCAGCACCGGCAATAAATCGGAAATGGCTGTTGGCTATTGCACGTTGTACGGTGACATGGCCGGAGGCTTGGCGGTGATCTCCGATGTGCCCAAGACCATGGTGTATGAGCTGGCGCATCTCATTAATCGCAAGCGCGGAAGGGAAGTAATCCCCTCCTCCACACTCACCAAGCCGCCTTCCGCCGAGCTGCGCCCCAACCAGACCGACCAGGACACCCTCCCGCCCTACGACGTCCTCGACCGCATCCTGAAGGCTTATATCGAGGACCTCTCGAGCCCTCAACAGATCGCCAATCATTACGGCTTTCCCCTGAAGCTGGTGCGTGAGGTGGCCTTGCGGGTCGATCGGAACGAATACAAACGCAATCAGGCACCCCCCGGCCTGAAGGTCACCTCGAAAGCCTTTAGTGTCGGACGCCGATTCCCGATCGCACAGAAGTTCGTGCCTTGAGGACTCTGAGTTCTTTGGTTCTTTGGCGCTTTGTGTTTGCGTGTTTTCTGTTACCGATCCACGGGGAGGATTCCAAGGATGAAACGCTTCTTGCTGGTTGCCGTTCTGCTTACCACGGCTGACGGGTTGCTAGCGCAGACCGGTCAGGACACTCCCCCGGCCAAAGCGCCGCGCCCGCCGGCGGTGACCCATCCAGTGATTGCTGCACCCATCCAGAAAAACGTCGAGGCCTATTTGCGCAAGATCTACGCATGGGGACCTACGTTTCAGGTCAAGGTCGGACTGCCGGTTGACGCCCCCGTGCCCGGTTTCTATGAGGTCAGCGTCCAGGTGATTATGGGCGATCAGTCCGATACAGCTGCGGTGTACGTCAGCAAGGACGGTCGCTACCTGTTCCGCGGCGAGATCCAGGATATGACCACGGACCCCCTTGCGGCAGTGCGCTCCCAGATTCACCTCGCCGACAGCCCGTCAAAGGGCCCGGCCAATGCTCTTGTCGTGTTGGTGGAGTTTGCCGACTTCCAGTGTCCCACGTGCCGTGAACTGCACAAGGTTCTCCGCGAAATCGAGCCCAACTACCCCCAGGTCCGTTTCATCTTCAAAGATTTTCCGCTTTCCCAAATCCATCCCTGGGCCATGACCGCCGCCGTGGCCGGGCGCTGCGCCTACCAGCAGAATCACGCAGCCTTCTGGAAGATGCACGACGCCATCTTCGACAGCCAAGACCTGATCTCGGCAGAGAACGCCTACCAGAAGATGCTCGAGTTTGCTGCTCAGGCTGGCCTCGACTCCGACGCTTTCCGCGCCTGCATGGCCAACCCGGAGATAGCTCAAGCCCTCACCCATAGCGTCAAAGAGGCCCAAGCCTTGAAAATCGCCAATACCCCCACGGTCTTCATCAATGGTCGCCGCCTGATCGGCGCTGACCGAGCACTCCTGGAGCAGTACATCCAATTCGAGCTCGCCACTCCATCGGAGTCAAACAAGAAATAGCTTCCAAAACGGAAGAGCGTGGAAAGCTCCAGGACACTCCCAGCGTTAGGCAATCCGGTCCCAGGGCGCGCCGCTCCCTCCTCCCGCCATGAGGTAGTCCGGGATACTGGCCCCGAGGCATTTCTCTGGCAACCCTCTTAGAGGGAAACGAGTCCCCCTTGGCTCGCCCAATCAGGGTCGCCCCGCCGCCCACCAGTCCAAGACGCTCTTCGTCAGCACACATGATATCTGCCTGAGAAACGCGGCGCTCAGGATCGTCATCGCATCCGCCTTCAAACGCCGCACGAACGTATCCAAAAAACGCGTGTCCCTACCGTGCGCCCCCGCCGGTTCACGTTACCCCATCAAGTCAAGAAACAAGGAACTCCAAGCCGTCGCCAGAGAAGAGTCAGCAGACAACGGAGAACAGGGAAGAGTCAACACGTCCTGGTCTCGACTAGCCCGAGAACGAGACATTTCCAATCAACTGTCACTATGTTAACATAATATATATTAGAGGCCGCAAGGATGTCAAGTAGATTCGGGGGTACGGGTAGGTCGAGCATCTTGTGCGATTTGCGCAGGTTGCTGCGGGAGTGGTCCTTCCCCGGAGGGGTTTAGGTGGCTGGTGACACCGAACACGATCCGTTGGCGTGATGGCGCTTGCTGTCGTGCACGGGGTCGGCCAGCAGGTTCCCCCTGCGCGCATTTTGAGAAGGCGTATCCGTAGATGGCGTATCCTAAGAAGCGGCGTCGGCTGACCTGCCCCCCCGTTCTTAATCGAGTCATAATGTAGCACTTGCGGGCAAAGTGGCAGCGGGCCGGGAAGGTCGCAGCTTCTTCCTGCGCTTGGCGGGGATCGCACTCTGCGCTCCAAGCTCACGCAGCAGGTCGGGGCGCCACGGAGACAGATGGCACGCTGAAGCGTGCCGCCACACAACGAAAGCTGCCAGCGGTGCGAAGAATTCGCCTCGGCCTGGCCGGGGTGAGGAATCCCTCTGTGGGATTGCCGGAGGCGAGCGAAGGAGCAGAGGGATTCCTCGCTACGCTCGGAATGACACCGGAGTGTCTTGTAACGTCCCGGCCAGGCCGGGACGGCGCGGGGCTGAGTTTCGAGTGGCGGCGAGCGGCGCGGCGCGACGGCTTCCCCTCCCCACGCCGGTCGTCGCCATCACCACGATGGACAAGGCTGACCCGGTGGTCTTCCTCAACCTCGCGGCGTGGGCCAAATCGAGCTTGCAGGAACCCGCGCACGCTACATCGTGACTCGATCAAGAACGTCGCAGCTCATTCCGGTCGAAACGATTTCATCCTCGCGAGTACTATTACCAGCCCAAAAAAAATCTTGACAGGGATAAGGGCGGGAAGCAAAATCCGCCGACGCCTCGCAAGAACACGTTGGTCAGTCCGGGTGCACCTCTCGAAGCCCGAACGAGGCAAGGCCCTGTCCCCCACGGTTCAGTCGCAAGCCAAGATTCTCTGGGTCACTAGTTCGACGCTGCAGGCGCTGATGGCCAGCGGCCAGGTACACGGAGTGCAAGCCTCCACTGGCGCGATGCGGGCCTGCACAGATTCGCGAGTCTGCGCGAGGGAAGCATGGCAGCAAGTAAGCGACCCGATGAGCCCGCGAAGCATGCCGGCTACGCTGCCGCGTCGGGCGGCGCATGCCCGCGCGATTGGAAAGATCGGAGCGGAGACGCGACGTAATTTCGTCGGATTTCCAAGGAGGATGGCATGAAAGGTTCCGCAGAATGGTGTCAGGCAGGATCCGTGGGGGCGCTGGTTGCTCTCTTGATATTGGGGTTTGCCGGCCAGACCTTGGGCAGCGGCACACCCAGATTCGCCTATGTGGCGAATGAAAATTCCAACAACGTCTCGGCGTATACCATCAATAGCACCACGGGCGCCTTGGCCCCGATCACCGGTTCGCCCTTCGCGGCGGGGACGGCTCCTCTCTCGGTGGCTATAGCCGGCGCGTCCTGCGTGCCCTTCGCGTCGCATCGCTTCACCGTGGAAATTGATTTGCACTCGCCCTCCCAGTTCGAGATCCACGGCTCGTTCAAACTGGGCGCCAGCAGCGATGGGATCAAGCCCTTGACGGAAGCTCTCACGCTGACGCTGGGCACTTACACGGTGACGGTTCCGGCGGGCTCGTTCCGCAAAGATGGTCGTGGGTTTGAATTCCACGGCGTGATCAACGGGGCGTTCCTCCAGATGGAAATCACGCCGCTAGGGCACAATCGTTTCCTGTTTGAAGCCGAAGGGCGCAACGCGAATCTGACCGGGACGACGAATCCCGTGGAGTTGGATCTGAGCATCGGAAACGATTGCGTCACGACCCAGGTCCATGCCCGGTTCCGCCGCTAGTGACGCACCGCCCACCGGGGGCAATCATTGCTCTGGGGGGCGCGTCCAGGCGTTGCTTTCAGCGGTCTGCCCGTCGGATGTGGCTGCCTGGGTGGCGGTGAACAGTTTGGGGGCCGATTCGTCGGCGCCTGCGAGTTTGGCCAGCAAGGAAGCGACGCCAGGAGCCCGGAAAGCATTTGGGCTACGCTGCCGCGTCGGGTGGCGCATGCGCGCGCGTTTGGAAAGATCGGAGCGGCGGCGCCACGTAATTTGGTAGGATTTCCAAGGAGGATATGATGAAGGGCGCCGCAAGACCGTGTAAGGCAGTATCAGTGGGAGCGTTCGTTGTTCTCCTCGTATTCGCGTTTGCCGGTCACGCCTTTGGCAACAAGGAACCCAAGTTCGCCTACGTGGCGAATGGGGGTTCCAACAACGTCTCGGTGTACACCATCGATAGCACCACGGGCGCGTTGACCCCGGTCGGTTCACCCGTCGCGGCGGGGTTGGTTCCTGCCTCGGTAGCGGTGGACCCCTCGGGCAAGTTCGCCTATGTGGCGAATCAAAATTCCCACAACGTCTCAGCGTACACCATCAATAGCAGCACGGGGGCCCTGACCCCGGTCGGTTCGCCCGTCGCGGCGGGGTTTTTTCCTGTATCGGTGGCGGTGGACCCCTCGGGCAAGTTCGCCTATGTGGCGAATGACTGTGGCAACGTATCTTGTTCAGCAAGCACTGGCAACGTCTCGGCGTACACCATCAATCCCACCTCGGGCGCCCTGACCGCGGTCGGTTCGCCCGTCGCGGCGGGGACGTTTCCTGTCTCGGTGGCGGTGGACCCCTCGGGCAAGTTCGCCTACGTGGCGAATGGATGTGACGTATCCTGTTCAGTAAACGGCAACGTCTCGGCGTACACCATCGGCGTCACGGGCGCCTTGACCCCGGTCGTCGGTTCGCCCTTCCCGGCGGGGTCGAATCCTAACTCGGTGGCGGTGGACCCCTCGGGCAAGTTCGCCTACGTGGTGAATCAATGCGTCAGCAACGTATCTTGTTCAAACGGCAACGTCTCGGCGTACATCATCAATAGCAGCACGGGCGCCCTGACCCTAGTCGGTACCTTCGCGGCGGGGTCGGGTCCTGTTTCGGTGGCGGTGGACCCCACGGGCAAGTTCGCCTATGTGGCGAATATCAACTCCAACAACGTCTCGGCGTACGCCATCAATCCCACCACGGCCGCGTTGAGCCTGGTCGATTCACCCGTCGCGGCGGGGACGTTTCCTGTCTCGGTGGCGGTGGACCCCTCGGGCAAGTTCGCCTATGTGGCGAATTTCGGTTCCAACAACGTCTCGGCGTACATCATCAATAGCAGCACGGGCGCCCTGACCCTAGTCGGTACCTTCGCGGCGGGGTCGGGTCCTCGCTCGGTGGCTGTAGCCGGCGCGTCCTGTGTGCCCTTCGCGGCGCATCGCTTCACCGTAGAAATTGACTTGCACTCGCCCTCACAGTTCGACATCCACGGCTCGTTCAAACTGGGCGCCACCAGCGATGGCATCAATCCGCTGACCGAAGCCGTCACGCTGACGCTGGGAACTTACTCCGTGAGCATCCCGCCCGGCGCGTTCCGCAAAGATGGTCGTGGGTTTGAATACCACGGCGTGATCAACGGGGCGTTCCTGGAGATGGAAATCACGCCGCTGGGGCACAATCGTTTCCTGTTTGAAGCCGAAGGGCGCAACGCGAATCTGACCGGGACGACGAATCCCGTGGAGTTGGATCTGAGCATCGGGGACGATTGCGGCACGACCCAGGTCCATGCCCGGTTCCGCCGCTAGTGACGCACCGCACGGCGGCGATACGGCGTGGCGGCAAGAGACGGCGCGGCTTAACGCGAAGCGGCGAGCGCAGCGCCGACGCCGACGCCGAGCACGAACCACTTCCCTGCCCGCTTGACGCGTTTCCAGAAGCTGCCGCCCTTCGCGGTTTGCAGGGCGGCGTCGCGCTGGGTGGCGACGGCGGCGATTTTCTCGTGTTCGTCGTGCAGGTCGGCGCGTGCGGCGTCGAGCTCGGCGCGACACGCGCGGCAATCCTCGATGGCGTCGAAGATCGGTTTCAAATCGAGCTGCGGGATGGTGGCGGTGGCGGGCGGAGCTTGATCGAGCGGCGTGCCGGGCGCGGACTCGGGCACGTGCAGTTCGATGGGCTGCGGCAGCGATGGCAGGATTTTGCCCAACTCGCGCGCGACCTGCTGCGGCGTGGCCACGCGACGCTTGAGCGCGGCGATCTCGGCGAGCGTCTGCTGCAACTCGACGGCGCGCGCGGCTTCGCGGGCGGCGGCCTGGTCAATGACGGACTTCTGCGCGGCGACGGTGGCGGCCAGGCGCGTCTGCGCGTCGCGCGCGTCGAGCCACGAGCGCACCCCGACCGTCGCGGCCAGCACGACGCCCAATGCCGCGGCGCCCAGCATGATCCAGCGATGATTCAGCATGGCAATGATCCTTCGCAGTTTACTGAAAGCGGGAAATCCAGACGTATGGATCTGTGAGGGCGAAAGCCGTTAGCTGAGCTACTCGATCACTCTCGAGAATGGGGAACGCGGCCAGGCCGAGGTATGGAATCCATGGTCGCTGGGGAGAGTGTGCATCTACGGGGGCATTCGTTCCACCCTAGGTGGCGCGATGAAGTGGAGAACCAACCGCAAGAAGGAAAGCACAGGGAAGACCAGCACCAGTGTCACGAGGAAAAAAGAAACCTCTCGGAATCCCAGGACAAAGGATATACAGCCTGATAGAACGAAGCTGACACCAACGACCGTCCACGTGTAGGCAAATCGAATCCGAAGCAATGCTCCGCAGCGCGGGCAGCGGAACCCCCTGGAGGT
>JBGPZW010000071.1:0-16894 GCA_041493955.1 Terriglobia bacterium | reverse complement strand
TTCCTGATCGTGGACGATGTGCTCCTGCCGGTCTATGAGAGCTTCCGCGCGCAGGTGAATTTCGAGCGCGTACTCGTGGTGCCGTTCAGCGGCAAGGCGCTGCCGGCGGGCTCGGAGAGCTACGAAGCGTTCCTTCGCGAGGCGACCGGAGATTTCAGCTACCCGGACATCGAAGAAAACGATGCCGCGGCGATGTGTTTTACGTCCGGCACGACGGGCAAGTCAAAGGGCGTGCTGTACTCGCACCGCGCGATCGTGCTGCACTCGTTTGCCCAGGCCCTGCCGGACAGCTTCGATATTTCCCAGCGCGACGTGGTCTTGTGCATCGCCCCGATGTTCCATGCCAACGGCTGGGGCCTGCCTTACACAGGGGTGATGGTCGGCGTGAAACTGGTGCTGCCCGGGCCGAACGTGGACGCGGAAAGCCTGCTCGAGTTACTTGAGAGCGAGGGGGTCACGCGTGCGAACGCTGTGCCCACGGTCTGGATCAGCGTTCTCGAGGCGCTGGAAAAGAATCCGGGCCGCCGGCGGCTCGCGCCGGACCTGGAGGCCATGGTGGCCGGCTCGGCGCCTCCGGAAACGATGCTGCGCGCGCTCGACCGCCACGGCTTCGGGCCGGTGCAGGCCTGGGGCATGACGGAGACAACGCCCATCGCCACCATCAGCCGCCCACTCGCGCACATGACCGGCTGGCCGGAAGACGCGATGTACGCGGTGCGCGCCAAGCAAGGCCGCCCGGTGCCGTTTGTGGAGCTGCGCGCGGTGAGCGGTGAAGGCGAAGTGCCGTGGGACGGGGGCACGCTCGGCGAATTGCACGTGCGCGGGCCGTGGGTCGCGAGCAGCTACTTCAACTTACCCGAAGTCGCCGACCGCTGGACCGCCGACGGGTGGTTGCGCACGGGCGACGTGGTCTCGATCGATCCCGACGGGTTTATCAAAATCGCCGACCGCGCCAAAGACCTGGTCAAATCGGGCGGCGAGTGGATCAGCTCAGTGGACCTGGAAAACGCGCTGATGAATCACCCGGCGGTGAAGGAAGCCGCGGTCATCGCCGTGCCACACCCGAAATGGCAGGAACGGCCGCTGGCCGTGGTGGTGCTCAAGGACGGCTCCGCGACGACCGCGGAGGAATTGCGCGGATTCCTCTCCGGAACGTTCGCCAAATGGCAGCTTCCTGAAGCCATCGTCTTCGAGAAGCAGATCCCGCGCACCTCGGTGGGGAAATTCCTCAAGTCCAAATTGCGCGAGGAATACGCCAACTGGAAGTGGGATGCTTAGCGCCGCCGCGAGCCGGGGTCAGGTGCGGTAGTTGGCATTGATGTGGACGTAGTCGGTGGTGAAATCGCAGGTCCAGACGCGGGCCCGGCCGGGGCCCTGTTTCAAACCCACGACAATCGGGACATAGCGCTCGAGGAGCCGCTGGTGTGCGGCGCGTTCGCTGAACGGGTAAGCACAACCGCGGCGGCAGACCACTATGCCCGCCATGCGGACTTCGACGCGCCCGGGATCGAAGACGACCCCGGCGCGGCCCGCGGCAGCCAGGATGCGGCCCCAGTTGGGGTCGGCGCCAGCGAGCGCGGTTTTGACCAGCGGCGAGTGGGCAATGGTGCGCGCCACCCGGTCGGCGGCGCGGTCGGAAGAGGCGCCGCGGACTTCGATTTCGATGACGCGCTGGGCGCCTTCGCCGTCGGAGACAACCTCGAGCGCCAAGGCGCCGCAGACACGCTCGAGCGCGGCGACAAACCGGGCGTAATCCTTGCCGGCTGCAGCCAATCGCGGCGCGCCGGAAGCGCCGTTGGCGAGCAGCAGTAAGGTATCGTTGGTGGAAGTGTCGCCGTCCACGGTGATGACGTTGAAGGTGCGGTCCACTACCTGGCCGAGCGCGCGGCGCAGCACGCGGGGAGACGCGGCGGCATCCGTGAACACAAACGCGAGCGTGGTGGCCATCTGCGGGTGAATCATGCCCGCGCCCTTGGCGCAGCCGAGCAGGCGCACGGTCTTGCTGCCGATGCGGCAGGCAGCCGAGGCCCACTTGGGGCGCGTGTCGGTGGTCATGATGGCGCGCGTCACCGCGGAGAACGCGGCGGGCACATCAGCCCGGTGATGGGCGAGGCGCGGCACGGCGGCCAGGATGCGCTGGACCGCCAGTGGCACGCCGATCACGCCGGTCGAGCAGACCAGCACCTGCGGCGGGCGGCAGCCGAGCTCGCGCGCCACGCCGTTGGCGGTCGCGCGCGAGGCCGCGAGGCCGGCCGGACCATTGGCGCAGTTGGCGTTGCCGGAGTTAACGATCAGCGCGCGCATCTCTCCCGCGGCGCGTCGCAGGTGCTCCTGGCAGAGCAGGACCGGCGCTGCTTTCACCAGATTGTTCGTAAACACGGCCGCCGCGGCCGCAGGCTTCTCAGTCGAAACCAGCGCCAAGTCCAGACGATTTTTTTTTCGCAGGCCGCAGCCCACGGCGGCAAACCGGTAGCCTTTGGGCAAATCCTGGGGTAGCAGAACACGCGCGGTGCGCAGCGGGGAGAGCTTCATCGCGCGGCTCCCCTTCCCCTCGCGGCGTCCGCGGTCTTGCCGGCGGCGAGCGCGGCAAGGCGCACGCGACACTGCGCCAGAGCGGCGCGCACTGCTTCGGGCGCGGTGCCGCCAGGTACCGCGCAGCCAGCCAAGGCCGATTCGAGCGTCAGCGCGGCGCGCAGGTCCTCGGCAAACAGCGGCGAAAATGTCTTGAGCTTTGCCAGCGGCAGGTCGGCCCAAGATTGCCCGCTGCGCTCGGCCTCGCGAATCACCTTGCCAACGATCTCGTGGGCCTGGCGAAAGGGCACGCCGCGGCGAACCAGGTAGTGAGCGGCCTCGGTGGCGAGCAGCGCCGGGTCGGACGCGGCCGCGCGGAGTCGCTTTTCGTTCGGGCGCGTGGCGGCGACGGCTCCAGCGGCCACCTGCACCAGTGCCAGGGCCTGCTCGTGCGCCGCGAAGACGGGCTCCTTGTCTTCCTGCAGGTCACGCTGGTAACCGGAGGGCAGGCCCTTGAGCGTCGTGAGCAGCGTGAAGAGCGCTGCGGTGATCCGCCCGGTCTTGCCGCGGATCAGTTCCCAAGCATCGGGATTTTTCTTCTGCGGCATCAGGCTGCTGCCGGTGGAGAACTCGTCCGGCAAAACAAGGAAGCCGAATTCCTGCGAGGCAAAGAGAACGAAATCTTCGGCCAGGCGCGAGAGGTGGGTGGCCAGCCCGGCGAGCGCGAACAGATAGTCGAGGGCGAAGTCGCGGTCGCTGACCGCGTCGAGGCTGTTGGCCGTGGGGCGCGCGAGGCGCAGCTCGCGCGCAATCGCGGCGCGATCCACTGGAAACGCGCAGCCGGCCAGCGCCCCGGAACCCATAGGGCAGGCATCGGCCGAGGCGATGGCCACGCCGAGACGATCGACATCGCGGAGAAAAGCTTCCGCGTGAGCAAGTAAGAAATGTGAAAACAGGATGGGCTGGGCGTGTTGCAGGTGGGTCATGCCGGGCATGGGCAGGCCGAGGTGCTGCTCGGCCTGATCCGCCAGCGCGGTGACCAGCGCGGCGACACCCGCGCGCATGGCCGCGGCCGCGTCCTTGATGAACAGGCGAAAATCGGTGGCGACCAGCTCGTTGCGGCTGCGCCCGGTGTGCAGCTTGTAGCCCAGCGGGCCGAGGCGCTCAACCAGGGCGAGCTCGACAAAGTGGTGGACGTCCTCAGCCGGCGAGGCGTCGAGCCAGGCCGGGTCGGCCGCCGCGCGCTCGGCGATCTGGTCGAGCGCAGCAAGAGTCTCGCGGACTTCGGCGGCGCTCAGGATCCCCGCGCCCTGAAGCGCGCGGGCCCAGGCTCGGTCCACGGCCAGCTCGTAGGGCAACAGGCGGCGGTCGAAGCGAAAGGAGCGCTGGAACTCGTAAAAAACCTCATCGGGGGCGCGATCGAAACGCCCGCCCCACAATTTTTCCTCAGGTTTCGCCGGTGGCCGGGCAGCGCGTCTGTGTTTGGAGACGCTGGTCATCGCTCGCCGGCTCGCCGGGCGACCCGCTCGGGTTCGGCGGCCGGCCGCGGCGCGGAGTCTCCCTGCGGGATGGTGACCGGCAGGGCGAACAGATTGATGAATCCTTCGGCGTCCTTGGGGTTGTAGCGCGCCATGGAGAAGCTGGCCAGGTCGGTGCGGTAAAGCGAAAGGGGCGAGGCGCGCTTCGTGATGCTGACGTTGCCCTTGTAAAGTTTCATGCCGACCGTGCCGGTGATGCGCTGCTGCGTACTGGAAAAGAAAGCATCGAGCGCCTGGCGCAGCGGCGTGAACCAGAGGCCGTAATAGACCATCTCGGCGTAGCGCAGGGAGAGTTGCTGTTGAAAGTGCGCCGTTTCGCGGTCGAGACACAGGGCCTCGAGCTCGCGGTGCGCGGTGACCAGCAGCGTGCCTCCGGGGGTCTCATATGCGCCGCGCGACTTGATCCCCACCAGGCGGTTTTCGACCAGATCGGTGCGGCCGACGCCGTGCGCCGCGGCCGTGGCGTTCAGTTCCTCGAGCAGCTTGAGCGGGACGAGCCGCCGGCCGTTGACTGAAACCGGTGTGCCGGCTTCAAAACCGATTTCCACCTCGGCGGGCGTGTCCGGCGCGCGCTCGGGTGCGACCACCCACTGCCACATGGACTCCGCGGGCGCGTTGGCGGGGTCTTCCAGGCAGCCGCCCTCATGGCTGAGGTGCCAGATGTTGCGGTCGCGGCTATAGATGTTGGCCTTGGTCTGCTCGATGGGCACGTTGTGTGCGCGGGCGTAAGCGATGGCATCCTCGCGCGAGCTGATCTCCCATTCGCGCCACGGCGCGATGATCTGGATGCCGGGAGCGATGGCCTTATAGGCCAGCTCGAAGCGCACCTGATCGTTGCCCTTGCCCGTGCAGCCGTGAGCCACGGCGTCGGCGCCGGACTTCAGGGCGATCTCGGCCTGGCGCTTGGCGATCACCGGCCGCGCGAACGAAGTGCCGAGCAGGTACTTGTGCTCGTAAACGGCGCCGGCCCGCAGCGTCGGCCAGATGTAGCCACTGATGAACTCCTCGCGCAGATCCTCGACGCTGGCCGCCGAGGCGCCCGTGGCCAGGGCCTTGCGGCGCGCCGCTTCCAAGTCTTCCTGCTGGCCGACATCGCCGACCATGGCGATGACCTCGCAGCCGTAGGTCTCCCTCAGCCAGGGAATGATGATCGAAGTGTCCAGCCCGCCCGAATAGGCGAGCACAACTTTCTTGGGCAAGGGTTCTCCTCAGCCGAGCAGCATCAGCAGGATGGCTTTCTGGACGTGCAGGCGATTCTCGGCCTGATCATAGACGATGGAGCGCGGCGAGTCGATCACCGCGTCAGTGACCTCCGCGCCCCGATGCGCCGGCAGGCAGTGCAAGAAGACACCGTCGGCGGCGGCCAGCGCCATCAGCGCGTCGTTCACCTGATACGGGGCGAAGACGGCGGCGCGGGCATCGGCCTCGTGCTCCTGGCCCATACTGGCCCAGACGTCGGTATAAACAGCCTGCGCGCCTGCCACGGCCTCCGCCGCGGAATGCAGGATTTCGATCTTGCCGCGGGTCTCCTTCGCGGCGCGGCAAGCCTCGGCGACGATCCCGGCGTCGGGCTCGTAGCCGACGGGCGTAGCCACACGGACGTGCGCGCCGACGCGCGCTGCGGCGACGAGCAGCGAGTGGCAGACGTTGTTGCCGTCGCCCACGTAGGCCAGCTTCAGCCCACGCAGGCTGCCGAAGCGCTCTTCGAGCGTGAAGAAATCGGCCAGCGCCTGGCAGGGATGATAGCGGTCCGAAAGCGCGTTGATGACCGGGATCGAGGCGTGCGCTGCCAGCAGGTCGAGCGCGCGCTGCTCGAAAGTGCGCGCGACGATTCCGTGCACCCAACGCTCCAGGCTTCGCGCCACGTCCGGGATGGCCTCGCGCTCGCCAAGCCGCGACACTGTGTGGTCAAGGAACACCGTGGAGCCGCCCAGGCTCTGCATGCCGACTTCAAACGTAACCCGGGTGCGCAGCGACGGCTTCTCGAAAATCATCGCCAGGAAGCGCCCGGCCAGCGCGCTACTGTAGTGGCCGGGGCGCGTCTTGACGTCGGCGGCCAAGTGGTAAAGTTCGCGGACGCGCGCGACGTTCCATTCGGCGCCGGTCAAAAGATCGCGGGTGATGGTCAGAGGAGTGGCCAGAGCGTTCATGTTGACCTCGTTGCTGCCAGCGCAAAGTCCCGGCGGTTCGATGAAGAGGCTCCGGACGCCTGCGCTTGGGAAGTTTCCTTCTTGGGCCGCTGGGTCTTGGTGAAAACACTTTCAAGTTTGGAGAGGAATTCGTTGACCTGCCGCGCGGTGATGATGAACGGGGGCAGCAGGCGCAGGGTGTAGTCATGGGTGCAGTTGATGACCAGGCCCTGGCGCAGGGCTTCGGTGACGTACGGCCCGCCCTCGACGCTCAGCTCCAGGCCCAGGATCAGGCCTTCGCCGCGCAGCTCGTGGATGAAGTCGAACTTCGCCGCGAGCTTGGTCAGGCCCGCGCGCAACTCGGCGCCGCGGGCGCGGATATTGGCAAGAAGATTTTCTTCCTCCACGGTGGTGAGGAACTCGAGTGCGGTCGCGCACACCAGTGGGCCGCCGCCAAACGTGGTGCCGTGCAGGCCGGGCGAGAACGCCGCCGCAAATTGTTCGCGGGCGAGAATCGCGCCGAGCGGCAGGCCGCCGGCCAAGGGCTTGGCGACCACCACGATGTCGGGCCGCTCGATCAGCCGCTCGTAGGCGAAGTAGCGGCCGGTGCGGCCGAGGCCGCACTGGATTTCGTCGGCGATGAGCGCGGCGTCGTGCTGGGTGGCCAGTTCGCGGGCACGCCGCCAGAACGTATCACTGACCGGGAAGATTCCGCCTTCGCCCTGAATGGTCTCGAGAACGAGGGCGCAGACGGTGGAGTCGAACTTTGCCTCGAGGTCGGCGACGTCATTGAAGCGCACAAACTCGACGCCGGGCAGCAGCGGCGCGAACGGCTCGCGGTATTTAGCCGGCGCGGTGATGGCCAGCGCGCCGAACGTGCGCCCGTGGAAGGAGTTTTCGAGCGCGAGGATGCGCGTCTTGCCGCCCGCGCCCTGGGTCTTCTGCCGCGCGTAGAGCCGCGCGAGCTTCAGCGCGCCTTCGATCGCTTCGGTGCCGCTATTGGTGAAGAATACGCGGTCCATTCCCGACCACCGGGCCAGCTTGCGCGCCAGCGGGCCCTGGTACGGGTTGTGGAACAGGTTCGAGACGTGCACGGCCCGCGCCGCCTCGCGACGAATTACGCGTACCAGCCGCGGGTGGGCGTGCCCCAGGGCGTTGACGGCGATGCCGCCCAGAAAATCGAGGTATTTCTTGCCGCGATGGTCGTAGAGGTAGCAGCCCTTGCCGTGCGTGAAGACCACCGGCGGGCGCTTGTAGGTGTTCATCAGGAAGCGGGCTTCGTCACGGATGACGCTAGCCCCGGCGCCAGAGGCTACCTTCTTCGACTTTTTCTTCGATGTCCTTTTCATGGAAATCAGTGTTTTTCCACGGGCAGAGCGCCCACCGCCGCGGGGTATTTCGGCTTGACGCGCGTGCCGTGACCCTTGCTGCCGTTGGCGGCGGAGAGCAGGCTGTTCGGGATGGTGCCGCCGACAATGCGCACCTGGTGCACGCCGGCGCCCAGCGCGCGCTTGCAGGCTTCCAGTTTCAGCACCATGCCGCCGGTCACCTTGTTCTGGCGGATCAGCTCCTCGACCTGATCGCAGCAGATGGTCTTCAGCACCTTGCCGCCCTCAAGTACGCCGGCGACGTCGGTGAGATAGATCAGCCGCTCGGCATGGAGGAAATCGGCGCAGGCCGCGGCCATCTGGTCGGCGTTGATGTTGTAGAGCTCGCCGTCGGCGCCGAGACCCAGGCAGGCCGCCACCGGCACGATCCCCGCGCCCCAGAGCGTTTCGAGGAACTCCAGGTTCACGCCGGTCAGATAGCCGACAAAGCCCAGGCCGAGGGTCTCTTCGCCCTGGGTCATGGGTTCGGCAAGAAAGCAGGCGTTATCGCTGGCCAGGATCCCCACGGCGGGCTGGCCGGCCTGGGAGATGGCGCCGGCGAGGCGCTTGTTGAGCAGGCCGCCCATGACCATCACGGCGACGTCGCGGGTCTCGCGATCGGTGACGCGCAGGCCGTTGACGAAACGGCTTTCAATGCCCATGCGCGCCAGCGCCGCGGTGAAGGGTTTTCCGCCGCCGTGAACCACCAGCAGCTCGTGACCCTTGCTGGCCAGCTCGGCGATCTGCCGCGCGAGCGAGGTAACCGCATGGGGATCTTCCAGCAGCGCCCCGGCAAACTTGACGACGATTCTCATAGCAGTGCGGCGGCCTCCTCGATGCCCAGCATCGCGTTCAGATTCTGCACGGCCTGGCCGGCGGCGCCTTTGCCCAGGTTGTCCAGGCAGGAGACCACCACCAGCCGTTCGCCCGGCTGATCCAGTACGAAACCAATGTCGCAGAAATTCGTGTGCGCGACGTGCTGCAGCTCCGGCAGACGCCCCGCCGGCCAAATCCGCATCATCGGCCGCCCGGCGTAGAACTCGCGGAAGAGCGCCTCGACCGCGTCGGCGTGGCGCGGCCGGTCCAGCCAAACGTAGAGCGTGGAAAGAATTCCGCGGGCCACAGGCAAAAGGTGCGTCGAAAAGATAATGTCGCCGAGACTGAGTCCCAGGTGGTCGGTGATCTCCGGCGTGTGCCGGTGCGTGAACAGGTTGTAGGCGCGGAGATTTTCGTCCACCTCGACAAAGTGCAGCTCACGTTTCGGCTCCTTGCCGGCGCCGCTGGCGCCCGACTTGCAGTCGCAAACAATCCCGCGCTCGCGGGCCACCCATCCGGCGTCCACCAGCGGCCGCAAACCGAGGATGACCGAGGTCGCGTAACAGCCGGGATTGGCCACCAGGCGCGCCGACGGCAGCGCCTCGGCGTAAAGCTCCGGCAGCCCATAGACGGCCTGCTCGAGCAGCTCACGCGCCGGCGCGGGCAGCTTGTACCACGCCGCAAAAGTCTCCGGTTCGCGGAAACGGAATGCCCCGCTCAGGTCCACCACGCGCAGGCCTGCGGCCAGGAGTTGCGGCGCGAGTTCGATGGAAACTTCGTGGGGCGTGGCCAAAAACGCCACGCTCGCGCCGCTCGAGGCCACCGCTGCGACCGAAAAAGGCCGGCAGGGCGCCTCGCCCATGCCGCGCAGTTGCGGGAAGAGCTCGGAGAGACACTTCACGTGCGCGGAACTTTCGCGCAGAAAGAAAGTCGGCTTTTCAATGTGCGGGTGCCGCAAGAGAAGGCGGGCGAGCTCGAATCCGGCATAGCCCGTTGCCCCGACCACGGCGACCCGTTGCGGGTCGGTCATCGGAGCAGTTCCTCCATCCTCTTTTGCACGGCGGCGCGGGCGAGGCGGGAGGGCGTGATGATCAGAACCGTGTCGTCACCCGCGATGGTGCCCGCGATCTCCTTGAAGCGCTCACCATCGACCGCGGCGGCCAGCGGCTGCGCGCCGCCCGGCGGCGTCTTCAGCACCAGCATGTTGTGGGCGGGACGCAGGTCGAGCAGGTATTCGCGCAAGGCATGGCCCAGTGATGGCACCGCAGCCGCCTCTTCGGCGACGGCGGTGAGTGGCTTGTAGCCCGCGGCGGTCTTCACCACCTTCAGCTCGTGGAAATCCCGGGAGAGCGTGGCTTGGGTGACGCGCATTTTCATGTGCGCGAGCCGCCGCCGCAGCTCGTCCTGGCTGGAGATGGCTTCGCTCGTAATCAATTTCAGAATCTGCCCCTGCCGATAACGTTTTAGCGCGCCCATGCCCGAGTCCATGCAACAATATACATGAGGCTGCATATTTATACCCTAGGTTGTCCGGAGTGTCAACGAGAAAAAATAAGATTTCTGGTGCGGCCGCCTGCCACCCCGTGCGGCGGCACGCGCGGCGGGCGCAGCGAAACCGCTGCGAAGATTCCGTGCATCTAATTAGGCAGGAGAATTAAGGATGGCCGGTCGGCTCCTATTTGACGCGCCCATCGGTGCGGGGCAGCTCCGGCGACTGCACGCGCTCTGGCACCAGTGGGGGCGGCACGTCGCGCTCACGCCGGAGGCCGACCGCCGGCTGCGCCACTACTACGTTCAGATCTTCTCCGAAGGGCGCGCGCTGGAAACCAAACAGCTCACGCGCGCCGATGCCGCTCGCATAATTGCGTGGCTGGAACGCCTGGTGCGTCACGCCCCGCCGCAACAGAACCGGGCCGCCGGCACCGCAGGGCGACACGGCTTCGCCGAACGGCGCCGCGTGCAGCCCAACGCGGCCGCGTGGCGCGCGCTGTGGGCCGTCGCGCGAGCGCTGGGGATGGACCGGAAACGCCTGGAACATTTCATCCGCAGCCACTACGCCGGGGTCGGACTGCGCGGCCTCAGCGATCTGCGCACCATGGCGGACCTGAACCGCGTCCTCTGGGGATTGAAGGCCATGGTGCGCCGCGGCCCAGGAGCCAAGCAAGCGTCGCGCAACCTGCGACGAGCCGCATGAGACTGTCGTTCTGCAGCCGCGAACCATAGGCAGTTGGGCGCCCCCTACCAAGCGCTTTGGACCGCCGAAAAAAAGAGCTTTACATATCGCCGGTTAACGGCGTCGTCCTACGGAAACACCATAAGGCGGGCGAAAGCGTCTCGACGCAATTCGATTCGCCCATTGTCACTGTGGCGGGGGCGGGCGCCGGTGCAGTGCCGGCGGGGCCCGTCAGCTTTCTTAGTAACCGCGACCGGCGCCGGCGCGGTAGAATCGGATGCGGATCGCTCGGCGTGCGATGCCTACCGGCGGGGCGAGATGCCTTGCGCATTCGACGCTAACTGAGAGGATGGATTGGTGGCCACGGCACAGAACCAACCGGAGAATCGGATGCCGCAGCGGCGGCTGGGAAAGAGCCCGCTCGTGGTTTCCGCGCTCGGCCTGGGCTGCATGGGCATGTCGGAGTTCTACGGCGGACGCGACGACAGCGAGTCGCTGGCCACCATTCATCTCGCGCTCGACCGCGGAATCAATTTTCTCGACACGGCCGACGTTTACGGCCTGGGGAAGAACGAGGTCCTGGTCGGGCAGGCTATTCGCGGGCGCCGCCGGGAGGTAATTCTCGCCACCAAGTTCGGCATTGTGCGCGACGCCGAGGGGGCCTGGGTGGGCGTCAACGGCCAGCCGGAGTACGTGCAGCAGTGCTGCGAAGCCAGCCTCCGACGGCTGGGCGTCGAGCAGATCGATCTCTACTACCAGCACCGCGTGGACCCCGACACCCCGATCGAGGAAACCGTCGGAGCATGGCTCGCCTGGTGGAACAGGGCAAGGTGCGCGCCCTGGGACTCTCCGAGGCCGCGCCGGCGACACTCCGCCGCGCTGCCGCTGTCCATCCTATCGCCGCGCTGCAAACCGAATACTCGCTGTGGAGTCGCGAGCCGGAAGACGAACTCCTGGCTCTGTGCCGCGAGCTGGGCATCGGCTTTGTAGCCTATGGCCCGCTGGGCCGCGGGTTTCTCGGCGGGAAAATCCGTCGCTTTGAGGATTTGGAGCCCGGCGACTACCGGCGCAACGCGCCGCGCTACCAGGGAGAAAATTTCCAGCGCAACCTCGACCTGGTGCTAAGAATTGAACAGATGGCCGCGGAAAAACAGTGCACCGCGGCGCAGCTTGCGCTTGCCTGGCTGCTGGCCCGTGGCGAGGAGGTCGTGCCCCTTGTGGGCACCAAGCGCCGCACCTACCTGGGCGAAAATCTTGGCGCCTTCGGGGTCGCGCTTACCCCGCATGAGCTGGCCCGCATCGAGGAGGTCTCGCCGCGCGGCGCCGTCGCCGGCGAACGCTACAACGCCGAAGCCATCCGCCGCGTGAACCTCTGACCCTCACCGTTTTCCCTTCTCCTCTTTCGCCCCGTGGTGCGGTAGGTCAGAATAGCGTCCCCGCCGCAGCGAACCTGGGATTTCTGGGCTAGGCTTTCCGCGTGGAATCAGCCGCGGGAGCACGGGCCGCTGTGGACTGCAGCGAGTTCGGCCTTCAGGCGCCGCACCTTGAAATAATCGGCCATGGAAAAGGGGATTGTGGAGGCAAGCATGATCCCCAGACCTCGGATTGTGACGCCGATGCTCAGATCGACGGTCCCGGCCAGAACTGCGCTCATGCCGATCAGCACGGCAGTCAAGCCGCAGAGCCAGAAGAACCACTTCATTACGCTGTTCACCGCGAAGACCTCCCAACGGAAGCACTGCGCGGCAAGGCGCCCAGGCAGTGGCTGCCGCTGTTTACTGCAACCTTGCGTCCAAACCGGGGCATCACACCGTATTGAAAATGAGTGGGATATTTGTGAGCACGGAAAGCCAGGTGATGCAGACCGGAACCCTGTTCGCGGTTGGCACAGCTGCGGATGCACCGAAACGATGGTCGACTTCAGGGATTGGTGCCCCTGGAAGCGCGTTTCGTGGTGGCACTCGGGAACGACTTCGGAGACAGGACGCGACAGAAGCACATTTAGTGCATCTTCATCACGCCCGGGGCGATCTAAATTGGTGACCACCTGATGGTTGGGGTATGATTTTGACTTATCACGCAGAAAGACGAGCGCATGCTGATTAAGAAGCCTGCGGAAATGCCGTCCTCGGAAATCACGCCGCAGGATGTGTATATCAACCGGCGCAAGTTTCTCGCGGGGATTTCGCTGGCAGGTGCGGCGCTGGCCGCCGGGCGCGGCCTGCTGGAAATGGTCTCCCCTTCAACGATCGTTCAGGCCGGCACGAAGCTGAACGCGGCTCTGAAGAGCCCGTTCAGCACCACGGAAAAGCAGACGCCCTACGACGACGTCACGCACTACAACAACTTCTACGAGTTCGGCACGAGCAAGGAGGAGCCCGCCGAGCGGGCCAAGAATTTCAGGACCTCGCCCTGGACAGTTTCGGTCGAAGGCCTGGTGAACAAGCCGCGGATGTATGACCTCGACGGGATCCTGAAGCTCGCTCCGCTCGAGGAACGCATCTACCGGCATCGCTGCGTGGAAGGCTGGTCCATCGTGGTGCCGTGGATCGGCTTCCCGCTGAATGCGCTGATCAAGCAGGCCGAGCCGCTCTCGAAGGCGAAGTACGTCGCCTTCCAATCCTTCTACGACCCCGGGCAGATGCCGGTGGCGCGCTACGCCGGCATCGCGTTTCCCTACGTCGAGGGCCTGCGCATGGACGAAGCCCTGCACCCGCTGGCCATCCTGTGCGTGGGCATGTACGGCGAAACGCTGCCGAATCAGGACGGGCCGCCGGTGCGGCTGGTGGTGCCGTGGAAGTACGGCTTCAAGAGCATCAAGTCCATCGTAAAGATCCGTTTCGTCGAGAAGCCGCCGCCCACCACGTGGAACCTCTCGGCGCCCAATGAGTATGGCTTCTACTCCAACGTGAACCCCGGCGTGGACCACCCGCGCTGGAGCCAGGCCAAGGAGCGCCGCTTGGGCGAATTCTTCAAACGCCCGACGCTGATGTTCAACGGCTACGCGGACCAGGTGGCGCAGCTCTACGCCGGCATGGACCTGCGCAAGAACTATTAGGAACCGCGCCGAGCCCGCATGAAGCCCATCCTCGCCACCCGATGGATCAAGGTGCCGGTCTTCCTGCTCGGCCTGGCGCCGCTGGGGTTGCTGGTCTGGCGAGGGCTGCACCACGGTCTGGGTGCGAATCCCATCGAATTCATCACCCATGCCACGGGCGACTGGACCATCCGCTTTGTAGTCATCACGCTGTGCATCACTCCCACGCGCAAGCTGCTGGGCCTGCCTCAACTGATCCGATTTCGCCGCATGCTGGGGCTGTTCGCGTTCTTCTACGGCTGCCTGCACTTCACTACTTACATCTGGCTGGACAAATTCTTCAACGTCGCGGAGATGATCAAGGACGTCGAGAAGCGCCGGTTCATCACTGTGGGTTTCACCGGCTTTGTGCTGTTGATCCCGCTGGCGGTGACGTCCACCACGGGCTGGATCCGCCGGCTGGGCGGGCGGCGCTGGCGGATGTTGCACCGGCTGATCTATGTCACCGCCATTGCCGGGGTGGTGCACTACTACTGGCTGGTGAAATCGGACGTGAGGAAGCCGTTGCAGTATGGGGCGATGGTCGCGCTGCTGCTGGCCTACCGCGCCGCCACCTGGCTAAAGGAGAAGCGAAATCGACTGACGGCCAGCTCCGCCGCGCGCGATGAGCCCACCACCGCAGAAAATGCCTAGCGCCAGGAACTTAGGCGTCTTGTGCCCCGTCGGGCGGGCACACCCGGGCCGCGGATGCGGCTTCCGGACGGAAAATGAGGACTGGAGAAAGCGGTTTAGCGGCGGGCGGCGGCAGCCTTGACCGCCGGGACGGCGGACGCAGCCTTAGCCTGGGCCACCGCAGCTTCCACGGACACCTTCTTGCGGCGCCGCGGGCGCGCGGCCTTAGGCGGCGCTTCGCCCACCAGTTCGGCGCGCATCAGGCTGGTGACAAACTTTTTCTTGCCGAAACCATCGAAGTCGATTGTGGTGCGCTCGACGTCGGCTTCGGTAACCACACCGTAGCCGTACTGCTCATGCTTGATGTACTGCCCTTCGGGAAGAACCTGCACAACCCCTCCTTAACTGACCACTTGCAAACCCTGAGAAGTTAAGGGCGAGCCGCACAAGGCGGCTCGCCCTCGCCTGGCTAGAGGCTAGTGACGTTCTCGGCCTGCAGGCCCTTGGGGCCCTTACGGACCTCGAATTCAACGGCCTGGCCCTCGTTGAGCGTCTTATAGCCCTCCGCCTGGATGGCGGAGAAGTGCACGAAGACGTCCTCGCCGGACTGGCGCTGGATGAACCCGTAGCCCTTGCTGGCGTTGAACCACTTCACTGTTCCTTGTTCTTTCACTGCGATTCCTCTTCAATGTGTAAGCTATTTGGTGCTTCTCGTTCCCGTCTTTCGGGTGCCTCTAGCCCGTAAAAACGAAGGGCCGCAAGATTGCCTTGCAGCCCCGTTGAACGAGTCAAAAGGAATTACAAGAGCAACAAACGCGGCATTATACTACCACAGACCCATCTGGATGTCTAGTACCTGTGAGGTCCAGAGGTCCAAATGGATCTTTGCACCTAACTGTTGTATTTAGAATTGCTTACAGAACAGCCGGCTCACACAGAAACGCCCGGTACCAGGCTCGCTGCAGGCCCCCGGGGAGGCATCGGCCGAGGGGGGGAGGCGCCTCCGCCCCAGCCGTAGGGCTTATAATCCATCTAGTGCTGCCTATGGGGGCATTTACGGCCTGCCTGCGACCAATCCTCGACCCTCCTTCATCAGTACGGCTCGCCCGTATTGGCTCTGTTGGTTCGCGGCAGGAGCGGCTGGCATCGGCCAAGAACGAGACCGCCCGACCGCCCATCGAAGGGAACACGGGGCGTTTCGGCTTCTGTGCGAGAGCAGCGCGGGTCGTATTGCCAACATGGTGAGGACACCTGCACATCCACGCCGGCGGTCATTGCTCTCTTATTTGGAGAGTTTTCCGAGCTACGGGCGAGAAACCGCGTACACCCAGCGGCGCGGCTACCGGATCGAGCGCTGGTCCTACGTTCGGGTTGCGGATACCGCCTCGCGATTCGCTCGGGAGCTCGAAGCGCGCGGCATCGGTATGGGTGAGCGGGTGCTGCTCTGGGGTCCGAACTCAGCCGAGTGGGTCGCGGCATTCTGGGGTTGCCTGCTGCGCGGCGCCGTGGTGGTGCCCATGGACCTCGTCGCGACGCCGGATTTCGCGCTGCGTGTCGCCCGCCAAGTGAGCGCCCGGCTGCTGGTCTGCTCGGCTGAACGGGCGCAACTCGACGACCCGGCCCTGCAAGCGATGGCGTTGGAGACCCTGACGGAGACAGTTTCCAACCATCCCAGCGGCCCGTATGCCTCTCCGGCCATCGAGCGAGATCACACCGTGCAGATTGTCTTTACCTCCGGCACGACGGCCGAACCGAAAGGCGTGGTGATCACGCATGGCAACATCCTGGCCAACCTCGAACCCGTCGAAGGGGAGATCCTGAAATACCTGAAATACGAGCGGTTCTTTCACCCGCTCCGGTTCCTGAATCTGCTGCCGCTGAGCCACGTGTTTGGACAATTTCTGGGCATCTTCCTGCCTCCCCTGCTTCGCGCCACGGTGATCTTTCAGGAGAGCTTGAACCCTTCGGAAGTGATGCGCACGATCAAACGCGAGCGCGCGACGCTCCTGGTGGCCGTGCCGCGCGTGCTGGAGACCCTGCGCGGCAAGATTGAGCGCGACCTCGAAGCCGCGGACGAATCCGAGGGTTTTCGCAAACGCTTTGCGGCGGCCGAAGGCAGGCACATCCTGAAACGTGCGTGGCGTTTCCGCCAGATCCATGGCCAGTTCGGCTGGAAATTCTGGGCTTTCATCTCCGGCGGCGCGGCGCTGCCTGTGGACGTCGAGGAATTCTGGGCACGCCTGGGATATGCGGTGATCCAGGGTTACGGGCTGACCGAGACCACTTCGCTGATCAGCGTCAATCATCCCCTTAAGTTGGGTAAGGGCTCGGTGGGCAGAATCATCCCCGGGCAGGAGGTCAAACTGGCACCCAACGGCGAAATCCTGGTGCGGGGAGAAAATATTGCCTCTGCGTACTGGCAGGCAGGGGAGGTACAGCCCGCCGTAGAGGCCGCTGCGGGCGAGGCCGGATGGTTCCACACCGGTGATCTGGGCGAGCTGGATGCAGAAGGCAATCTTTATTTCAAGGGCCGGAAGAAGAATGTCATCGTCACGCCGGCGGGGATGAACGTGCATCCCGAGGACCTGGAGGCGGCGCTGCGCCGCCAGCCGGAGGTGCGCGACTGCGTGGTCGTCGGAGTTGAACGCGAC
>JBGPZW010000024.1:0-30626 GCA_041493955.1 Terriglobia bacterium | reverse complement strand
TTGCAGCTTCTTCTCCTTCGGCAGATTCCATTCCGGGGGAATTCCCAGGATTCCGCGCGCGAAAAATCCGATGGACATGGCAATGTTGGGCGCGCCATGAGTGAGGAAGATCACGGTGCGCTGCGCGATGCGCTCGAAGATGTTTCGCCAGGGTTCCCAGGCCTCGCCATAGGTGTCGATGTCCACCACGTTGAAGCATTCGAGGTTGAAGGCATCGAGGAACCTGCCAGTGAGGTTTCCGCGCACCGTGCCGGCCATGCGAGGATGCTTGTCCACCGGAACGTAGCTCGTGACGCGGAACTCCTCGAGCAGCGCGCGCCAGATATGGCCTTCGCCGGCGCAGAGGTCGAGCACCTGGAGGGAATCAAACTTGGCTTCCTCGAGCACGCGCCGGCGGAGCTGCAACTTCATCGAGAGGGATCGGTTGTCAGTCTTGGTTGTCATGGCTTCTTGGCTCTGAAAGCCTCGCATTGGACACATTCACGGCAACGGCCCGGGCCGATGTGCTGTCTGACCATATGGCCGCATTCGCAGAGCTTCGGAGGACGCCCGCCGCGGCGGGCCCAGGCGAGCCTTTTTTTCTTCCCGTATCTCTTGGTGGTGGTCGTGCCGCCTTTGTGGCCAGCCTTACGCGCGCGGACCAGAGCGGCGTCGAACCGCCGCAGCGCCAGGATGGCCAGATCGAGCGCGGGATAGAATCGCGACCCCTTCGGAGCTATCTCACTATCGTTGCGAAACTTGCGGAGGATGCGGATGGCTTCTCGGTTCTTCATGCTCAACCCTCAATCTGCCGTGAATCGGCCAGATAGAAAGCCCTGGAGAACGTCTCCCTGGCTCACAGCGGCCGATCGTATGAAAGGCAGCAGGCCGGTAATCTGCCCATCATCCGTTTCTAGGCGAATTCCAAAGGCGATTCCGCTCCCCTCGGACGTCACCGCATATTTGAATGAAATCGAAAGGCTATCGCCAGTTTCCCCCTCGATGTCCATTTCTATGCGCCGCGTCACAAGGTTGCCCATGTCGATGCGAAGCCCCACGATCTTGCGATCTTTTCGTATGGCGAGCTCGTATTCGGAAAGTTCCACCTTGACGTTCATCTTCCGATCCTTGGATATTCCTGAATCTTAATTCCGTCGAGCAGGGTGCCCATCTCCGTGCGTGGCGCCGCGCTCTGTTTGAAGAAGAAGGCCACGCCCGCCGCCTTGCATTGATCGCGGAGCGAGCGCGCCCACTCGGTTTCCATGGGGCGGTAGCCGGGACCGGATTCCCCGCCGACGATCACCCAATCTACTTTTGCGTCGCCATCGTATGGGTCTAAGCAGCTCGATTGGGCATCCTTGTCGCGCAGGTCTATCGGCCCAAGTAGGGGCTCCGCACTGAGGAAATGAATGGCGGCGGGAATTTCGAGCAGAAGGGGGATGCGGGCATCAGCGTATTCCTGAGTCTCCACGCTCACCCCGAGCCACACGTTCGGATAGCCCGGGCCCCAATCCTGCGGGAGCCGGCCCGGGATATTCTCCGGGCGCTTGGTCAAAATCTGGAATTGAAGATTCCTGCACTCGCGGATGATCTGCCAGGCTTCGGGCCGCCAGCCGTCTGCCGCTTCGATGAAGAAGTCCGACCAAGAGCAGGTGAACACGCGCTCGGTGCGGCCGGCGGCGGCGGCCGCGCGCTGCCAGCGCAGAGGATCGCGCCAGGTAGTAGTCCGTATGATGCGGAAGGGATCCCAGGTTTCGGTGTCGCGGGTCTGCCGCGCGCGTTTGAGCTGCGCGGTATACATATAACAGTTTTTACAGCCGGGGCTGATCTTCTGGCAGCCGCGCCAGGGATTCCAGGTGTGTTCGGTCCAGCTAATCGCAGTTTTGTCGGACAAGTCGTTTTTCCTTTCGTTTGAATTAACCTATTCCCATAGCTTTGTCAAGAATTCGTTTTGTGCTGGCGGCGTCCGTCTCCAAGGATCTCCGCCCGGACGTTCTTCCGAATTGTGCGCCAAGCCTTCCGTGCGCGGGCCTGGCCGACCGTGAGCGGCCGCTCCGCGGGATCGCAGTTCCGGCAAGGAGTCTTGAAGGGCGCCGCGCAGTCGCCGGCGTCGTGTTCCCATTGCGCGGAGCACTTTGGGCAGCGGTGCGGGTGCAAATCATCGGAAGCCACCGCCGCCGGGGTTTCCTCGCCGGTCATTAGTTGCACTTCCAGGCGCGTGACCGCATCGCGCACGTTCGAGGTGCATTCTTTGGCGATGCGCTCGAGTGTGAGGCCGCTCAGTTTGCCGCCCTCCGACTTGGCCAGCCGGCGTAGGAAAGCGGTCAGCTCGCCGTTCAGATTCTCCTGACCGAAGTCGAGCGTGCGGCAGCGGGATAGGAAACGCTGCTCGAGCAGGCGGGTATCGTTCGCGGTGAAGATAAAGATGGTATTCGGCGGCGAGGCCGTGGCGTCCAGTTTGGAAAGGAAAGCCAATTGCGCCGCCGGAGTCATTTGGTCGGCCTCGTCCACCAGTACCAGGTGGAAATTGGCGGCCATGGGGACATACCAGCAGTGCCGGCAGGCGGCTTCGACGCTCTCCAGGTCGCAGGCGCGCGAGGGAATATGTTGGAGCTCCGCCGGGATCGCCTGCGCCAGCGCGAGAGCCATCGAAGTTTTGCCCACGCCGCTAGGGCCGAGGAAAAGCCAGGCCGAAGCGAAAGGCCGCGCCGCGAAGGCCGAGAGCACCTTTTTGGGTTTGGCCAAGCCGATGAAGTCGTCCAGCTTGCGTGGCCGGTATTTTTCTGTGAGCGATTGCGGGAAATCGAGTGTCATGGCCATCTCCTTTGCTCTCTTCTGAATGTCTATCATGGCCAGAGTATAAACCTAGCACCATAGGTTTGTCAAGTCTTATTTCAGGGAAAGTTAAGCCCGGGAGGATGGCAGACGCTTAGCCGCGGCTGAGCACAACTTTGTGGCGCAAAGACAGGCCCTGGGAGTCAATATGGGCGATTTTGACGCTCCGGCATAGGGTAGGGTAGTGGGGAAGGGAATTAGAGGCTGTGGGCGGCGGGAAACCATGGAAACCGGGGTATGAGGCGGCATCATGGCAGGCATTTTCTAGGTTTTGTCCCGGGAAGCCTGAATGGAGATGGTTGCATGGGTTTCCAGCGCCGCGACGTGCTCCCGGACTTCGCCGTACACGTCCAGCGGAATCCCACAGAGAATCCAGACCACCGACGGCGGCGGCCGCAAGTCCACTTCCTCGATGGCCGCCCTCGAATCGTTGGCGAGCTGCTCGATCTCCGCAGGCTCGAATCCGGTCAGCTTCAAATCGAATTCGTCGCCGGCGAGTTCATCGAGCAGCGTGCGCAACTTTGGGACGTCCCATTCGCCGTGAATTCGGTTCAGCGCCAGGTTTAGGGCTTTCGCTTTCTGTTCGGTGATCTCTAGGCGAACGACCGGAACGCGCTTCAAACCTTCCGCGATCGCGGCCTTGACCCTCTGATGGCCGCCGATGATGTCATTCGTGGCTGCGCGCACAACGACCGGCTCGACAAAACCGAAGGAGCGAATGGACGTTCGCAGCTTGGCAAGCTCGCGTGGAGTGATCTTGCGCGGATTATAGGCGGCTGGATTAAGCGAGCGCGGATCCGCGTGCTTGATTTGCAGTTTGCCTGGCTTTACTGCCCTGCTACTTGGCTTGGCCATGACCCACCCCCCCTACCGAAAGTCGCGCTCGCGCATGTGTTGGTAGCACGCTGGTCTAGAAAGACAGGCACTTAGCGATTTTCTGGCATATGCCCTGCCGCGGGCGCGCGGCCGAACCCGCCGTCCTTGAGCGCGGTCTTGCGGCCGTGGCATGGAGCGCATATGCCTTGCAAGTTCTCCGGATCATCCGCCCCGCCCCGGCTTCGCGGTATCTTGTGGTCCGCCACGGTGGAAGGCGCTAGGCCACACTTCATACAGATGGGATCGCGGGCAAGGATGCTCCGTTCCAGTCTCCGCCATCGGTAATCGTAGCCGCGCGCCGCGGCGGAGCCACGCGCCTGATCGTACCGCTGCTGTTGCTGTCTCTCATGCTGCGGGCAAAAGCGTTCATCGGTGAGCGCCGGGCAGCCGCGAACTCCGCAAGGATGCTTAGGCTTCCACGGCATCAGTACATTCCGCACTTTGCGAGCGTTCGCTGATGGATGATCTCGAACCCGGAAGATCCCAATGTGAGATCGACGGGCTTCAGCGGCATAGCCAAGATGACGGTACGCTCTCCCAGATCACCTGCATACAGTTTCGCGTGGAAGGGGAAGCCGAAGTGCCCGATGATTTGGGAGTCGTCGTGGTAGACAATCCCGGTCAAAGCGTCCGCGACCAGCTCCTCATAGTTTTCTAGGTCCGGGCGCTGTGCGGGGAACTGGTCGCAGCCAATGGGAACGTGCTTCGGCTTGCTGCGGAAGAATTGGAATCCGACGAGCAGCGGTCCCCGCATCGGGAATTGAGCGCGAGGATGGCTCGCTTTGAACTCGCGGATGGCTAGAAGGGCGCAGGTGCCGATCGCATTCTGCCATGCGCGGATATTGTCGGGCATCAGACGGATGTGGCGACCTAGACCTGGCCGGTAGACAACCTTGCCCTGCGGCATCGGCAGCGGATGCCCGGGGACGACGATCCGCAAAAGATCAGCATCCATATTATTTGCCGCAGGTTGCCCTTGTTTGAACGGAATCGCACATCGCTCGCAGTATGGCCCGTCCCAATGAAATCGGAATGGCCTGCGCGACCATTTTCCATGCGCGGGAAAGCGAACAAACGAAAACGTAGTTACTCGGAAACCCTTGGATTGCAGCCGCTTCCGTGAACTGCAAGGTCCGCTCGCGGCCGTCTTCCATTGCCACGCAGAAGCCGCGTGAATGCCGACTGCCAAAATCGGTGATCGTAGGAGATTTTCGATCGAGCCTGAGAAGGCGCTTCGTGTCTTTCTCATACCATTGCCGATGGCTGATTCGCGTTGCTGCCAGCGTCTTTGGCGAAATTGTGTAGGGCCCGGGCAATAGGTAGTCGCTCAACGTGGTATTATCGCCGAGCGGCCGAACTGTCGGGAACTTGCCGACGAAGATTCGCGTCCGAGCTTGGCCGGAAAACTCAGCCGCGTGCATTATGACGTAGGGAGTGAGGGGAGGCAGATGGCGCCGCATCTGTTGTACGTTCTCCAAGCACCAGAAGCGAGGTCCGATTTTTTCGACGCAAGCAAGACTTCCATCAAGCAGAGTGTGCCAATCGTGAAGATCGCTGTTTTTCAAGATTCCGCAACCATGGCGAGCCACGCTGATTTCCTCGCAGGGGACAGCACCCAGCACGACATCAACGCCAGCGAATCTTGTCGGTTCTATATTAAGAAGATCCGCGCATATAACTTCAACTTGCGGGTGGTTATAGTGATACGTAGCGCAGCAATCTTCAGCCCGATCAATCGTCGCGATGATGCGGATCGGCAAGCCGCGCGCCGCGATCGCCCAGCCACCAGCTCCCCCGCAAATATCAATCGCCGTCAGTTCCATCAGAAATTTCTGCCCGCGGCGACGCGGCCGAGCAGGCCCCGGAATTCGCGCCATTGCTCTGAAGTCATGGGGGATTGTTCCTCGGGTTTTCTTTCGATCACCAGGGCGGGGCGCTTCGTAGTAATCTTTTGAAGTTTGTCACTCAAACCTAAACCCCTTATTGAGTGCGCCACTTCTGGCGCCCCAGGTGCGCCACTTCTGGCGCACTTAGACCTGTGGAAATCTGTGGAAATCTGTGGAAATCTCATCTCGCCCTGCTTCGGCTTGAACTTCTTTTGCTTCGGAATTCCCACGATCATCCGGCAGTAATGAGCGTGCTGGACTTCGATGTAACCCTCCCGGACCAGGCGCTGCATCCAGCGTTGCAGGCTTCGGCGGGGATAGCCGGTCTCCGACTGGATCCGCGCGTAGGTGATCGGCGCTCCGCGGAGCACCAGGCCGGTCCCATTGCGCGAGGCCGTCTGCCGCGCCACCAGCCAGTCAAACAGCAGCCGCGCCGGGCCCATGCGCCGGCGATGCTCCTGGGTGAGTACGCCCTCCCGCGTCCCGATTAGTCGTTCCGGCCTGGTCATGCTTTCGGTCTCCGTCAACTCACCAGGATCGGCCCTCGAGGTCCTTTCCGGTGTTCATAGGCGCTCTTGGCATCGCGCAGAGATAGAAAACATTTCCCTTTCATCCATTCGATCATCGCCAAATAGTTCGGGATATCGGATGTGAGCGCATAATCTCTGTGCATCTCGCGCCAGCCGGTCAGGTCGAGCATGTTCAGCGGCCGCCGGCAATGCGGGCAGGCCCGCAAGCCGCCGATGCGCGAGCACTCGCGCTCCTGGTCGGTCCAGAAAAGACAGAGCTGGCCGAAATAGACCAATGCGATTTGTGGCCCGTTCCGGTTCATTATTGAAAGAACGCTTCCGACGCCTTAACCTGGCCGGGGCCGATCGTTTCGATGATTTTCCTGGCGGCCATGCGGGAGAGATAGGCGTCGCGAGTGGAGCGCTTGTAGCCGGTCGCTTCGCTCAAGAATTCCCGGTCGAATGGCGTGCTCCGGTCGCCGTCTTGCAGCATGATCTGGAGCAGCTTCTTCTCGCCTTCCGGCAATTTGTTGAGCCAGTAGCGTTGCAATTCCTCGCCGCTATCCGGAAAGGTTTCATAGTGGTCGCCGAGCGCGAGGATGCCTGCCTCGGTGATGAAGATGTTTCCGGCACGCTCGTCAATGAGGGACTTTGTTCGCAGCCGCGCCAAATAGGCGTCACGCGTAGATCGTTTGTAGCCGCTCAGGATGGAGACTTGATCGCGCTTCACTCCGTCTTGGTATTTGGCGATCACTTTCAAGACTTCGCGCTCGCCCCCAGGCAGCTCTCCATTGTTCTTAGCCATCGAATGCAAACTGGCCGGCAGAGCTGAAACTGGCGTTTTCAACTTTTCATGAATTCGTGAATCTTCCAGTTTCGGGAGAACCGGCTTCGGGACCGGGATATTGAAAGTTTTCGCCATATTCTCTGCGAGTTCTGCTAATTGCTGAGCTAGGCGAGTGCCGGCTCTGGCCATCCGGCCATGGCTGTGGGCCACATCCTGATATTGGCGTCGCAGTTGGGTTTCCAAGTGGCGCTCGGCGGGCTGAATGCGCTGGATTGGCGCCGCCTTCGGCTGCGCCCGGAGTTGCGCTTTCAGCCCGCGGATCTGCTGTTTCAATTCTGCGAGCGTGCGTGCCTCTTCTTCTGCGGCTTTGGGCAGGTCTGCCAGCTTGGGCAGCAACGCGCGGATTTTTTCCGGCGCCGGCGGGGGCTCTGCGGCGTGCTTCGTTGACCCCGCTTCGGGATGGCTGGTCAGAATCGCCCCGACAGTCAGCCGGATCCGCTCTTTTGAGACCGCACGGCCAAGAGCGAAAAATTGGCCAGCCTCGAGCACTTTGATGTCCCGCCGAAAGATTGCGCGATCGGAGCGGGGCACGCTCAGTTCGTCGGCGGCGCGTTCCACGTCCAGGTCCTCAAACGTGCCGCCGACCAAGCGATTCAGCAGCTCGGCGCTGGCATCCTTGCGCAGCTTGCCCAACCGTTGCGTGGCGAAGATGGCGCAGAAGCCACGCTTACGGCCGGCCGTGGCCAGATCGATCATGGCATCGGCCGCTTCCGATTGGCCCGCCTTGCCCTCCGGGCAGAACTTGTGCGCTTCGTCCACGATGATCAACGCCGGATGCCAAAGTTTTTTCGAGGCATCGATCAGCGCCGAAAGGAAGGCGCGCACCCAAGCGTGCTTGGCATGTTTCAACTCGAAGATGTCGCAGATGGCGTTGGCGCGAAGTTCGAGCATCTTCTCCGCAACCTTGGCTGCAGAGCGCACGTCCGCCGGCGTCTCCCCTCCGGGACCGACCAGCAGAAAGAAGAATTTCTCGCGCAACGAAGCGAACTCGCCTTCGGAATCGATGATGAGGATCTGCACCTTACCGAAAGCCTGCTCGGCAATGCGGCGGATGAGCCAGGACTTGCCTTGGCCCGAGCTAGCCTGAATCAGCAGCCGCGTACGCAGGAGCACATCGAGATCGAGCGCGACGTTACGCCCCTCGGCTTTTCCGATGATGATCTGGCTCATGGCTTTGGCGTCGCTTCGAGTTCGGCGATTTGCTCGCGCAATTCGCCGTCCAAAACATCCTCATGGAACTCGACGTCGTCGGGATCCCCGGACATTCCGACGTAGCAGTGGTCGTGCATGAAAGCGAGAATTGCCTTCAAGGTAGATAGCCGCGCCTGCGCGATGCGCAGGGCGAGCGCGCCGGTAACGCTGAGGCCACGAATGTCGAAAGCAATATTCGGCAGTACTCCACGGAGCGCACGCGCAGAGCAACTATCCACGGTCGTACCGTGTTGCCCGCGCGGCGGCTCAATAAAGATATCAGGAGGGTAAGTAGACAAATACCGACCTATAAGGGCGGCGCACTCCTCCCGCGCCGCTTCGACGGCGGCGGCTTCGCGCTCGCAAGCGGCACATGCAAACAGCACCTGCGGCGTGAAACCTTTCAGAGATTGCTCGCACGCCTTCGGATGCCCGCAGATCATCAGTTCGCGCAGGTCGTCGCTCATGGCTTGATCCGGGTCGTGTTGATCCGCAGCCAATCTTTGGCGCCGTCGTACACTTCGGGAAATCCTTCGCGGATCGTCTTGTTCAGTTGCGCGCGCATTTCGGTCGGGAGTGCCAAATAGCAGTACTGGCAGAGCGGCCGGCCGCTATCTTTCTTCTTGCCGCAGACGCATTCGGTCCCATCGAGTTCCCGAATGGCGCGGACGATCAGACTCTCGGAAAGTGCCATGGACTATCCGCCCAATTCTCCGGTGATGCGCTCGTTGTGCAGCAATCGCATGGTGACCATCGACGCGGGGATCCATGCCGGCGAGAATCCGGTGTCGCGCGAGATGTACATCAGCAGCCGGCCGCAGCATCCGCACGCAAAAAATCCCTGCTGGCGAAATTCCCTCCTGGCGGCCAAGATGGCCAGCGCATCCTCGATCGCGAGTTCGTGTTTCATTAGTCGTTCGACTGCTCAGCGGCAAGCTGCTTCGCCGGCGCCGGATATTTCTCCATCATCAGCAGGAGCGCGGGCCGCATGAATTCGTAGTTCTCCGTGTCGGCGTGAAGGCAAGCTTGCAAAAAAAGTCCCAGGAAACTCCTATCGTCTAACCCCCGCAGAGCGAGCCATGCGTTGACGTAGTTGAGTTCGGTCGGATAGTGCTGAATCTCCATCGTCAGTCCCTCTTCGGTTTGGACGGCGCCGCGGCGTGGATTCTGCTCATATGCTCCGGGCAGTAGTCGATGATCCGGTCCGCAAGGCGCGTCGCGTGCGTATCGCAAAGCGGTGCATCGCAGGTCTCGCCGTTGCGAGTGGAGAAGTCGCAGAGCTTCGTGCTCCATCGGTTGCACCAGCGGCAATGCTGTCGGCGCGGTCCTCGCGTGCAGATGATTGCGGTGGTGTTGCAGTCGCGCACTAGCCTGCACCTCATCGCGGCGCCGCACTCTGTTTTGGAAACAGAACGCCCTGCGGCCGGGGATCAAAGGGAATCGGCGGCAGCAATCGGAATTCCCAAAGACCGCGCGGAACCATCCCGCGCCGACGCTTCTCCAGGCGATGGCTCCCGAATTGCGCCTTTTTCAGATTGCGAAGCTGCGCCGAGATCGAGCAGGGCGGGAAGCAAGTCCTTGGATACATTTGCTCGAGTTCTTCTTGGATCTCCGCCACGGTCCGCCATTCCACTCCGAGCATATAGAGCCGGATGCGCTCGACCTGGGTTGATAGCCGCGCGCGATCCGCCGCAGGCTCGTAGGCCGGCCCCGCAAAGTGCGCCTTGAAATTCCGCCTCACCGGATTCGTTGCTTTTTCGTTTCGCCTTCGATGAAGTCGGCAATCTGTCGAAGGCAATTTTCTTCCCACACGGTTTCTGCAAATGGGTAGAAGCAATACTTTCGCCAAGCCGCGAACCACCTGATTTGTCCGATCACCTGGCCCTCTTTGGTGACCGCCGCGAAGATCAATGTCTTTCTTTCCGCGGACTTCGGCATTTCCTCAAAATGAAGCCAATAGGTCACGGCTCCTCTTAGCGTTTAACAATTGCCTGCGGCGACCCGCGCGGCACGGTCTCCGCTCGTCCGCGCGTGATTCCAGCAGCCCTCAATCGCCGGAACCTGTCGCGGTCGCCGCAGGACTTCCTGCAAGGGCGGAATCGAAACCGCACGACGGCTCAGTCAGCCCAGGACTGAGTTGTGCCGCCCTCGCAAGATTTTAATGAGCCCGCGCTTTGCAGGTGAAGGGCGTCCTTGCAAAGTCTGAACACCGCGCATCGAAGCCGAAGCTTCTTCGTCTGTCCCTCAGACTTCCGCGCAGCTACTACGTTCTTGACGGGCTCACCTTCCCCTTTCGGGGATTCCTATCTCGTCACAAATACTTGTCCTTGATGTCGCGGAGCCAAAAGAGCATCTTGGGAGTCACCGCGCGGCCATCGTTCACGTCCTCGATGAACCGCAGCTCCTTTGGCTCCATTTGCACCTCGTACCCTTCCAGCATGGTCAGCAAGCGGTCAGCCTCAGTTCTTCTTTCGTCTGCAGTGCTACCGCTATCTTGAAACAGCCTGCCCACTAAGCTGCCGCGGCTTTAGGGACCTTCTCGAATTCGAGGTAGTACGCCTCGCCGGGCGCGAAAAATTCTTCGACCTTCGGATTCGTGACGAAGATTTCGAGCGTTCCAGTCGGCGTCGATTGCGCGAAGCGCCGATCCTCGGGCAGTGCCGAGTCATATTCCGCCGTGAGTTTCGCCGTCACGCCTGGACAGTTGTGCTTTGTGACTCCCGTACAAACAAACTTCGCAATCACTTTCATGCTCGTTCCCCCTTTTTCGCGTTGCTCACCGCAAGTCTCCGAAATTCGTCCAATCCCGTAGCAGCCTAAGAAAGAGCACCGCTTTCCATCGCTGGACCCGCCGCGCTGCAGAAAGGAAGCGCTGCAAATCTTCCAGCGTTCAGCTCACCGTTTCCGCTCCCGAGGGGAGTGCGGGGCCGGGTGGCGATCCGGCCCCGCAGTTGTGCTAGGGAAGGGCGCCGAATGGGAGCGGCGCTGCGGGAAGATCATCGAATCAGTCCGAAAATCATAAGAAGTCCCGCCACAACTCCGGACAATGCCGCCGCGCCGATGAACAGCGCAGCCTTCAGGAGCCAACGGTGCCGGCAGTAGAAGGCGGCGATTCGCCGGCGGCGTTCGGCTCGCCGCTCGGTTTTGGCGAGCCCCGCGCGCGCCTCTTCGGCGTAGGTTGAGAGCCACCTGCTTCGGGTTCCTTGCATTGTTTCTCCCCCCTTGCTGCCCACTTCTTTTTCGGCATATGGCGTTTCTGGACCGCTTCAAAGTCGCTCACTTCGATCAGGCAAATTTGTCCGTGCCGACGTCGGGCAAAGACCAACCCGCGCTCGGCTTCGAGCCAGCGGCGCAGCGTGATAACGTGCACGCCGGCCAGTTTCGCCGCTTCATCCAGCCGGATTGTCTCCGCCAAGGTCATGCCATTATGTTTCCAGCAGCGGCCTGTAATCTCCGACGTGGTCGAACCCGAAGGTCCAAGCCACAGCATCATCGGCACGGGTGATGCCCGGAGGCACGCGCAGGAAGTATGTCCGGCCAGTAGAAGGATCGACGACATGCACCGCTTTGAGCACGCATTCAGGATCGTTGGGCAGCTCAATGGAATAGAGCTCCCCGCGTTCGTGTTGATGAATCCTGGCGGCTTTCATGATGGCCAGGAACTTTTCCAACCCGATGCGTTCAATCATCACGCGCCGGACTTCGGCGTTTTGCTCAGAAAGAATTTGTTCAGCAGTCAGTTCTTGTGGCCGCAGGATGATCTGCTCGGTAACGCGCACACCCTTCCAGAACCATTGACCGCTGCCATCGGGATATTCGATTGCTGGACCGCTATCGCGGTGAAGTCTCTCGGCTGATGCTGAGATCTGGGCCAGCGCAACGTGGACGGATTCCGAAGTGACCCAAAAAAGCAACCCACCACCGCGAACGATTTTCAGGAATGGCAAAAACGGATTTGCGGAGCGCGCTGCGGCGCAGGCTGCGGCCCAGGCTGCGGCGCAGGCTGCGGCCCAGGCTGCGGCCCTGGCTGCGTCCCAGGCTGCGTCCCTGGCTGCGTCCCAGGCTGCGGCCCTGGCTGCGTCCCTGGCTGCGTCCCAGGCTGCGTCCCAGGCTGCGTCCCAGGCTGCGTCCCTGGCTGCGGCCCTGGCTGCGTCCCAGGCTGCGGCCCTGGCTGCGTCCCAGGCTGCGGCCCAGGCTGCGGCCCTGGCTGCGTCCCAGGCTGCGGCCCAGGCTGCGTCCCAGGCTGCGGCCCTGGCTGCGTCCCAGGCTGCGGCCCTGGCTGCGTCCCTCATGGCTCCGCGGGCGACGGGCTCTGCCAATTTGCAGATGGACAGGACGGCGGTGGCCGGATTGCTATGAAAAACCACTTTGCGCGCCGGCAGTTTGAGCAATGCCAAGTGCTCCGCGAAGCCTTCACGAACGAGTTCCTCATCGAAGCGCGACGTGGCGAAGGCTTCGCGGATGTCCGCGATGATCTTTTCGCTGGATGCCGCCAGTTTCATTTTCTAGTCCGCGACGTTGCGGATTTCTTCTGGCGAGTACTCGCGCTGCCGGACAACCTCGTACGTTCCCGCCGGCAATAGGAGCGGCTCATGCTCCTCGTGGACGATGGAAATCCCGTCCTCGCTGGCCGTGAGCAATAACTTTTCGCCAAGTTCGTAGACCTCAGCGAGGGCTAGCGATCCTGGTGCCACCCGGTGGATGTGCCCGGTGGCTTCGCCTTCGAGAATCCGGCCATCCGGACGCAGTACTCGCATCGTCGTGCTGCGAGGCTTTGCCCGTCGCACGAAAAGAACGTCTCCCTGCCGGTACATTGCTTTTGTGTTCATCGTCTGTTTCCTTTCTCACGTGACGCCGGTCATGCTGCCAGGCCCTTCCGGATCATCACGAATTCGCTTTTGACTTCCTGACCTCTCATGCCCGCACCATCCCCTCGCGCGCCAGTTCCCGCGATCGATCCGAGCCTTGATTTTCGCTGGCCGGCTCGCAGTCTCTGTGCAGCGCCAGGAAGTCCTGCCCGGCTTGGAGCAGAATTTCTAATCGCAGCGGAAAGCCCGGCCAATGAAGTGCGCCGCAGCGGGTACATTCGAGTGCCTGCGTGTCAGGATTAAAGATCAGCCAATCTCCGGTATCGAATCTCTTACCGGAGTTCGGCAATAGCTTCGGGCGCCGGCCTTTCATCGCTGCTCCTGGCCCTGGCGGGCGGATTCGCGGTGGCCTAGAGACCTGAGCCAGGCGGGAATCTTCATGCCTTTGGCCTTCGCCGCTTGCGCGAAGAGACGTCGCTCGAGGCGCGCCATGCGGACGAGAATCTGGGTATCTTTTCTGTTTCGGAAGAGTTCTAGGGAGAGATCGTCGATGGCGGGGAAGTGTGATTTATTGAAAAGTTCCCATCGCCCTTGCCATTGGATCCACTTCGAGAGAGTCCGCATGGAAATGAAAACCGTGTGGCGGGTATCGATCTCGGGCGCGGGAATAATGAGCCAGATGCGTGAGGGGAGCAGGAACAACGCAAAGAGATCCACCTCGCCGGTGGAACGTTTTCCGTGACGATGCAGATTAAAAAACCAGCCCCCGGGATCCTCGCGCGGTTGCGCAGCCTTGACCTCGCAGCGGATTCGCCGATCCACGAGAAGGTCAAATTTTCTTCCTGTTTCTGGCATGATCTGGCACTCGTGCCGCAGCTTCCTCAAGCGGGAAACGAGGCCGCGCATGGCCTTTTCATGAAGTTTGTGGTGTGTGATGTTAAGCACCGGTCTAATCACCGGTCTTATCAATAATCCTCAACCGAAGTCCTGTCAAGCAAAATATTAAGAGAAGTTTATACCATGTGGAAATCAGAGCTTGACCGAAGGCTAGACCTGGTGATAATCAATTAGTGCGTTCTCGGGGCGCGCCTCGCCGCGCGGGAAATTCGGAGGATTCGCTTATGTCCAAGCGTTCCATGCTGGGCGTACCCTGGTCGGAGAACCGTAAGCGCGCGTTTGAGGAACTGGCTCGCGAGTTCAGCAAATACCCCGCCGAATTTGCCCGCACCATCCTGGAAGAAGTCATGCAGTGCCATTTTTCTATCCCACGTCTGCGAGAGCTTGGCCTGCTCAGCCCGTGGGCCCAGGTCCCCAGACCTTCCTTCTTGGTTTTTTCGATTGAAACCGCGCGCGCCAAACTCTCGGGGCCGGCAAAAGCCGAATGGCAGCGGGAACTTGACGCGATCGAAGCTAGCCCAGGGCACAAGGCCCCGAAGGCCAAACGCTGGCGCTAGGAGGTTTTGGCCATGCTCTATCTCGATCGCATCGGGCGTGTCTGGTACGCCCGGGGCAAGGTGAATGGTCGGCGCATCAAGAAGAGTCTGGACACGCAATTCCGCGACGTCGCGAACGAGCGCCTAGGCGAACTCGAACGCGAGCTAGACGCCGGCGGCGGCGCGCGCCTGCTGTGGGCGAGTTTTCAAAAGGAATTTCTGGCCATGGCCAGTTCGAGCGTGAAGCCGCGGACGCTCAACCGCTATGGCTTTGTGGCCAGCCGCTTCGGGCGTTTCCTGGCCGTGCGCGGCGTCGAAGGTCTCCGCCAGGTCAAGCCCACTCTGGTTTCCGAGTACATCGCCGATCGGATGCGCGACGTCCATCCCACCCGGGGAATCACGGTCGGGCCGGAGGGCATCAAGCACGATCTTCGGCTCCTGAAACATATGTTCAACTATGCGCTCGATTGCAAGTACCTGGCGGAGAATCCGGTCAAACAGCAGCGCCTCAACACCGCCGGCGGGCGGACCATGCCCTTCACCCCGGCCGAAGTGGACCGCCTGCTGGCCCACCCCTCTGTGGCTGAAAGTCCCGAGCGCCGCGCGCTGGTGCTCATGTTCCTGCTCACCGGGATGCGTATCTCCGACGTCTCCGCCTTCCCCAAGGCCGCGATCGACTGGCAGGCCGATCACATCATCCTCAAGACCAAGAAGCGCGGCGTCACCGTCTCCCTGCCGCTCCATCCCACCTTGCGCGAGGCTCTGACGGTCCACCTGGAGAAGCTGGCGCCGATCCAGCAGATGTCACCGTACCTGTTTCCGTCGCGGACGGGCCGGGCCCGGGCGAACACCGACGCCTTGCTGCGGAGGATCTTTCGCCAGGTGGGCATCGTGGGGGGCCGTGCACACCGGTTCCGAGATACCTTCGCGGTGATGATCCTGGCCCGGCCAGGTGCGAGCATCTACTACGTGGCCAAGCTGTTGGGCACGACAGAGGCTGTCGCGGCGAAGCACTACACCCCGTATGTGAAGGAGCTGCAGGAGCGTGCCCGTCAGTTCGTCCTCTCCCTGCCAGTCCTTGGCCCAGGAACCCCACCGGTGAGCGCTTAAGGAGGCAACATGTGGCTGTTCAAGGTATCAACAAGCTCCGGGCATAAGCTCGAACTACCAGGGAGCCTTAATTGGAAAGATACGACGAGGCCGAACGCGCTCAGCCATGAATACGAGCTTGAGATTCTCAGCATGGAAGATCTCAAAGAGCTGCAGCGCGCGGTGCACCGCCCCCTGATCGTTGATTTTGAAAGCGAAAGCATTGAAATCTATGATGGTTATAGAGAGTAGCTGGGAGCGTAATTTCCGGGGTAGCCGTGTCCAATTAGTGTCCACGTGTCTGTAAAGTGTTGATTATAGAGGCATGTTTGATAACGACAGCTTGCCAAGCTGTAGGCGGGGGTTCGAGTCCCCTCGGCCGCTCCATCCTGCTAAACCATTGTAAAATAATTGCTTTACAGAGTTGGCCGGAAAACCTGGATTTCCAGCGATCGGTGAGATATTAACAAGAATGGACAAGAATCAAAGGCCGCGCGTCCAATTAGCGTCCAGTCGGTGCCGCCACGTTCGCCGGCGCGCCGGGAGCTATCACGAGGCCCTTGTGCTCTTTCAATCGGTCGCCCGCCAGAAGTTCTGTTTTCTTGACTTCGGCAGCCCCGATCCCATTGTCAACCGCCGCGAGCCGGCCGTAGCTTTTCAGCAGTCCGTTCACGAGTTCCAAGCGGAGGTAATAAATGCCGCCAGGTTTGAGATCCAGCAGGATCCCCGAGCCTCTTTGATTTGAGCGAAAGACGTGCTCGCCCGGCTCGATCTGAGCGACGAGGTAGCGACCGTTGGGCAGACGCGCCAGCTCGATCTCGTCGCAATAGACCGATGGGTAGAGACCTGCGCTGTAGGTCCGCCCGCCCAGCGGTCGGTAGCGATAGACGTAAACGGTGGCTTTTCCAGCCGTACTCGAGGAGGGCGGGGATTGCCCCAGCGCTATGGGGGACAGGAGAGAGAACGCCAGCAGAGGCAGGATTAAGGCTTTCATGGCAACTCCTTTCTTATCAGCATGGGACGTTATGGGTGAGTGTATTTCTTGGGCGTTCAGCTTGTCAAGGCTTTTATGGCCCTGGGCGTGGCGCGCGAATATCCGCGAGCTTCGGGAGGTTGATTCGCGCCGGCTTGCAAGCCTGGAAGAACGTCACCAGGCCGCAGAGAAATTGGCCGGCCGTGCGGTGCCGCGGCAGGGCGTTGAAGGCTTCCGCGTAGAATCCCTCCAGGTCGTGTGCGTAGCCGGCCAGCTCCGCGGTCTTGCGTTCCGCCGCCGTCGCCTGGTCCCGGATCGCCTGCACTTGCTGCCGAGTGGCCGCGATCTGGCCAGCCAGGTCATTCACCTGATCCCCGAGCGCTGCGGCTTGCTTCTGGCATAGGGGGTAATCGGCCACGCAGCGCGCCAGGGCGCGCTCCTCGGCTGGGGTGTACCCTGGGGTCGAATTCCCGGGCGGGCGCAGTCCTAGGCCGGCGATGATCGAGGGGCGAAGTTCGGAGTCCGGCAGCCGGTCAACGGTGGCCGTGGCCTGTTGGCGCTGGCCTGCCAGGGTGGCCACCTGGGCCCCTAGCTTCTGTGCCAGGGCCGCGAACTGTTGGGCCTGGGCGCTGGATCGCGCCTCGCGTTCCTGGGCCGCGGCGCGGTCCGCATCGAGCTTGGATAATTGCTCGAGCAGGCCGCGCCTCTCGGCTTGCCAGTTTTTCTCCGCATCGCCGGTGATCCTCCCCGCCTGTTCCTGTGCGCCTTCTGCCTTCCATTTGGCCCGGTAGTGCATGACCACCAGGCCCAGAAGCAGTGCGGCCGCAATCGCACCGGCGATGCGGAGACCCGTTTTGCTGAGCAGCCAAGGCCACATCAGGATGTAGCCTCCGGGATTTCGCTTGGATCGGCCATAGGCTCCGCCGCGGGCGCGGTAGGCTCCGGCGCCGGCCGAGCCTCCCGTGGTTGCTGAGCGAATGCCTCTTCCCACACGGCGATCGTCCCGCCGCTTTGATAGAGCTGGCGCACTTCGTCGTCGGGCGAATCCCCGAATCGGCCGGTGAATTGAAAGTGCGGGCCGTCCTTGATCGTGCGAAACGTGCAGCCGGCCTTGAGGCCGATCGCTTCGCCCATCGTCTGGACGGCTTCCCAGACCGGATGCTTCTCATTCCAATCCGGCTGCCCGGTCTGATCGAAAGGGCAAACGTCGAAGGCTAGGCCGAATTCGTGCCAGCCGTGACCAGGCGCCGCCTTCGTCACCTCGCGGTTTTCTTCCGGATCAATGGGGGCGAGGCGCACAGCGGCGCGGCGCTCGTTGACGTCGTAGAGGTCCTCGCGCCCCTGAGCATAGAGCGCGGCCTGCATGTTCCAGGAGCGAAGCGCCTGGGTGACGCGCAGGTCGATCCCTTTGAGGTTCGCTGCGTGAATCAGCCGCCTGGCTTTGTCCTGGACTGGCGGGGCCAGCTCCGAAATGCGGGTTTCCGTGTGTAGGTCCATGGATCGTTCCTCTCTTTCGTTTCTATTCCAGATGTTTCGGAATCATGTTGCGAATCCTCTCGCGGCTCTCAGCAAGCGCCGCAACGTGCTGCCTCGACTCCTCCAGATCCAGCGCGAGTTCTGCGTCGTCATAGGTTGAAGGAATGGCCTGGTCAATCGAGCCGACGGTCATGCGATGGCGCACGGTGGTCTGACCCACCCGTGCAGTGAGCTCCACACAGCAAAGGCCGGTATCCTGATCGGTTTTGAGTTCATGATCCACGTCCACGTCTTTTCCGTTCACGGTGACTGTTTTGGTTCCCATTCCCCATCTCCTCGGTCAGACGATGACTTCGACCCAAATCTCGTAGACATTCTGTTGGATATCGCCAGCGCCGCTCGACCAGACGTTGTAGGGCTGCACTTGTAGCGCGCCGAAGTTCGTGTTGAGTGGCAAGGCGATGGCGTTGACTTGCTTCGCCTGGCCAGCACTCAGACTCAGGCCCGAATTGAAAGTGGCGCCCCCATCTAGTGAATAGAAGATTTGCGCTGCGCCAGTCACCGGTGCCGTGAAAATAGCCTCTTGCAGGATGTAGAGCGTTACTGATTTTGCCTCTGCTGGCAGAGTGATCGAGCCGAAGCCCTTGTAGATCTGCGCCTTGCCGGTCGTCGTGCTATTTACGTCTGAGGTCGCGGCATCCGCCGGGTTCTGGTTCCAGGCTTTGTTGGGAGTTGTAAACTGATTGGTAGATAGCGTTCCAACGGCCGAGGCGGAAGGCAGCGAAGTGAACAATCCGCCCGACTGCGCGCCAGCGCCGCCGTCATTGTTACCGGTCGTATCGGGTCCGCCTGATGCCGGCGCAGTCACGCTGCCGACAAAGAAGCGGCCGGCCCCGTTGATCGCAGTCTCTCGCGTGGTAGTGGCCTGAAAGGTGACGGCGCCACCCGCGAAAGTGGCGTCATCATAATAGATGAAATAGAGTGTGGAATAGGAAAGCGCCGTAACCGAACCGGAATTGATGCTCTTGTCCGACAAACCGGCGATCCGCATGGTGAACGCGGCGACGTTCACCGTGACGTTCGCACCCGCATCGTGGCCGGTCACGGCGTTGGCAAGTGGGCGGTAAGTGGCGTGTCCGAAGCCGATGCTAGCGACCACGTGGCCGGTGACGCTGATGGTAGAACTCTTCGCGCCTGAAGCGTTCTCTGCCCAGATCCTCACATCATAGGAAACGCCGTCGTCCACGTTGGCCACGTAGAACTCGGTGCGCAAGCCGTCGACGCTTCCCGCCGGCGTCCAGTTTGTATCCGCGGATCTTTTAGATTCGATGACAATGCGCCCACCGTTCAGCACGAATTGATCAGCGGGTGAAGTCCACGTAACTTTGATGCGACTGATGCGGACGCCATCGGCGCGTGTGAGCGCCGTTGTGGAGGCGCCGCCGCTCATGTTGCCGCCCTCCCAATTGTCCCCTTGTGTGGTCTGAACGGTTCCACCGCCCACCATCCCCGCGGCCCCGCTCGCGATGCTTGAATCGGTGATCTGGAAGAGGATCGTGCCGTTTATCTTGGCAGTGACTTGCGTCCCCACTATCTCCAGGCGCAAGACGTCGCCATTGACAGATCCCAGCGCATCGCTGGCGAGAACCGTCTGCGCGCCGGCCACGCGCTTGAAAAGCCAGCGGCCGCCGGTGCCAGAGTAAGAATAGAAGGAGTAATGCGTGTCCGCGCCGCCGGTGTCAATGCGGCAGGAAACTCCGAACGCTCCGGTGCCCGGACTGGTAAAAACGATCTGCGCATATTGATCAGCGTTGAACGTGTTGGCATTCCAGCGCGCCGGCTGATTTCCGCCGGAAAGCAGGCGTACCACCGTGCTCGCGCTGATTTCGTAGCTGCTTCCTGAAATTGCGGTCCAATTCGCCCCCAGGCTGGCGCGGTTGAAATTGTCTGTGGCCACAGCAATCGGGCCGCCTCCGGCGCCGCTGGTGAGAGCCAGATTCGTAGGCGCGGCCACGATGCGGGCATTCGGCAAGCTCGGCGCGCTGGGCAGTGCGCTCATGGCCTTCTCATTGGCCGTGGACCAGTTAAAGACCGTTGCATCCGTCTCGCGCAAAGTGAGATCGACGCCCAGCAAAGGCCCATCGGGCGCATCTTCGGTGGAAACCAATAGGTCAGTGACCTCGAATGTCTTGTTCACCCAGCCATAGCGCGCGATGGACAATTGGATCGTGTCCAGCACCGCGATCTGGTAGGCGGAGAGTTTGCAGGGAAGCAGGACGGTGACTTGCCGCCGGATCCGTTCGAGGTCGATCTTGGAAAGTCGCTGCGCCGTGGCCGCGGAAATCGTGAACGGGAATTCCACGTCCTTCCATAGTACTTCGCTCTGATCCTGGGCCAGATAGGTCGCATCCTGGTAGGCCGGATAATCGGTTGGTCTCCATGAGGCGGCGGGGTTAAGGAAGATCCCTTTTACGCCGTTGAATAGATCGCGTTTGTTCATTCGCGTTTGCACTTTGATGGCGGCGCGGATGTCCGCCTCGCTCAAAGAAATCGTCGCGGTCTGATAGGAACCTGGGAAGATGCGGAACTGCCCGGCGGAATAGACCAGCCGGCCCGCCATCGCGGTCAGCATGGCCTGAATCAAATCGACTGGCTTGCTGCTGGCCTCGAAACTTCCGTTCATGGTATAGCGCGGCTCGGTCCCGCCGGCCAGCAGCGTGACCGCTTCATCGCAGAGGTTCGCCGCGGCGATGGCCTGCGTATCGTCAATCTCGCCCGCCGACACGCCCAGCCCGAAGGAAGTATTCAGGAGATAATCGCGCAGGCAGAGTGCAGCGTTTTCGCTGTAGGCCGTCGTGCTGTTGCGCGGGTCAAAGACATTTTGGCCGTGCACGTCGAAGGTGATATTCGGCATCCCGCTGGGAAACAGGTCGGCACTCCATTTCAGTTGCACGTAGGCTCCGGCGCGGCCGCTCTGCTTGTGGTTGACCGTCCATTTGGAGTCGGCGGCCACCAGCCCGGCGAAGGATGCCTGCCCCGCCGTGCCCAGGTTGAATTCCACATGAACGAATCCCGCGAATGTGCCCGTGGCGTTTCCGCTGCCGTCCAGGGGCACGGCCACCCCATCGAAGTACATGGCGTCGATCGACTGAAGCTGATGCCCGGCAAGCGTGATCACGATCTGCAGGAACTCGTTGTTCGCGCCGGTCAAGTCGAGAAACGTGATCATCCCGCCAATGCGCGCGCGGCCGTAGATAATCCGCCAGGGCGCGATGGGCTGGCGCACCGTGAGGGTCCGGTCCGAATGGGAAAGGCTCGGAAACGTGGGCGTCTTGCGAAGAAGGGTCGAAACAGCCGAGATGACGAACGAGACGATAAAAAGTCCGATCGTCCAAGCCGTAGTTACGCTGATCGTGATACCGATTAGGGCGAAAACGGGAACTAGAAAGGGCATCAGATTCGCCACGCAAGTGCGGCTGCGATCACCGGCCGCGCCACTAATCCGGTGGATGGGATTTCGTCTATCCAGGTGTCGGAATCTATTGTCGGCTCGCTGGCCGCTGGCACAAGCATCTGGCGCCCGTCGAGCGAAACAATTCCCAGCGCCGCGCCGAATAGACCCGCCGAGGGATCGACCAGGAGCAATATATCTCCGCGCTGCGCCATCGCCGGACTCGGCAGAGATGGAATCTCGTGCTCTGTGGCAATGCGGGTAGCCAGCTCGGCGAGGCCGCCGCCGGCGTATTCCCGCACCAGGCGGAGGGCCTCGCGCCCGCTTGCATAGCGCCCGCGAAAGCCCTCGGCCAAGTCCGTGCCGGTCATGGCCAGCACCGCATCGCAAGCAAAGAGCGCGCAATCGAACTGGCCCCATTCGCCCGGGCGATCCCAGCAGCAGGTCAAAAAAGAGTCCAGAAGTTCCGCCCAATGTTCTTTGCGACTGAGCATGGCCACAGCCTCACCGAAAGATATGCTGGAACTGAGTGAACTCATCGCCCCCGCCGCCAGTAGGGGACTCGGAGCCCGGCTTGCCCCATACGCCATTCCATTCTTGAATCAAGGGCACGAACTCGAAGCCCAAGTCTCCGGGGTAATCAATCTTCTGGTCCTGCGTCGTGTAGCGGCGTTCGCGCGATCGGTTCATGTCTATCAGACGGTTCTCGATGGTGATCGAGGCCGTCGCGGTGTCCCCGGTCTCCTCGATGGTGCCGATATCGATGCGGCCGGCAAATGCTTTGTAGGGATCCACTACCACGTTTCCGGAGGCATCGAGCGAGCCCAAATAGATCGTGGCCGGATAGCCCTGGCGCATGTCGGTCAGCACCTGGCCCAGCAGATCGGAGGGAATGCCGGAGAGCGAGAGCACCACGCTATCGGCCTGCGCACCGGAAGCCTCGGGAATCTGATGGACCTTGCCGAATTTTCCTACGCCGATCCAGGTCTGCGCGTTCCAGGTGATTGAGCCGGTTCCGCTCCAGAGATAGATCGTGCCGCTGGTGAATTGAGCTTGAACGAAAAGCACGGGATAGACGCGCTGCGCGGTGAGTGCGGTTTTCAGGGCAGTGGTGAGTCCGCGGGCCATATTTAGAACGCCTCGATTGCGTTGAAGGTGATGCCGTAGGTCTTGGCCACATCGATGGCGAAGCTGGTGACGTTGTCTTTCAAACGGAACGTGCCTACGGCGCTCGCGAGTACCACACTGCTGCCGTTGGTGGGGGATTCGCGGAGGCGTGGAAAGATGTCCAGCGTGGCGGGTAGCGCCTGCGTGGTCAGGTTTTTGTGCAGCCGCGTGGTGATGCCGCTGCCAAGCTGCAGATAATCTCCCGCCTGGATCGTTCCGCTACCCGATACGGCCAGGGTGTTCCCGGTCTGGCTCGCGCCATTGACAGTCACGCCCGAAGCTGTGCCCAGCGCAGTGCGGCCGGCCGGATCGCCGAGAAAGAAGCTGCCGCTGCGCCCGTGTAGGGAGAGCAAAAACGCGATCCAGACTTCCGCGTCGGCGCGCACCATGCGGGGCAGTTCTACTTGGGCTTCCCAAAACGAGCCGGGATATTCGTAGACCTGCTGCTGACCCGTAAAAGATGAAGCCGCTATGCCCACGATGTAGTGCGCCATCAAGGTGACCATGCGGATGCCCTTGGTTACCGGTAGCGTCAATGGATAGGTGATGCTCATGTTCGCTCAGCGATTCCGCAATGACATCTCGCGCTGCGCTACGACGGCGCGCTGCACGGCGCGGTTCTCGGTCTGTTCGAGTGCCTGTCTGATGCGCTGCTCCATGCCCGGCGTAGCGCCGCGCGCGTCGATCTGATAGATCACCGTCGCGGATCCTCGTTCAGTGGGCTGGGCATCCGAAAGTCCCATAGGGACAAAGATTTCCGGACCGGCTTCGCCGACTAGATAGGAACTTCCCGCCCAGGCGGGACCGCCAGAGGCGCGGGCCAGGACGCGCTCCATCCTCGAGGAAAATTCCGCAGGGCTGGTGGAGCGGAAAATGTCATTCGGAATGATCATCCCGGAGCTGCGCGGTATGAAGAGTTCCGGCCCCGCCTCGCCTACGACGTAGGGATGGCCGCCAGCCACGGCACCGCCATGCTGTACACCGATGGCCGAGAAGGGGACGGTGCCGCCACCGCCGCCAAACAGACCGCCGAAAAAGCCGAATAGACTTCCGAACAGTCCGCCCGTTCCTGATTTCCCGAACAGCGCCATGCGCAGCAGCATTTTCCCGAGCGCGTCGAAGATGCCGGCAAGAACTTCCGTGAACTTCTTGCCCTGGAAGATAGCTTCCTCGAAGGCGCGGCCCATTTCCGTTTTCAGGCTGCGCAGAATCGGACGCAGAATGTCAGCGGCGTTTTGGACGATGCCTAGCCGATCCTTCAGATTGCCCAATTCGATATTGTAGATGCGGGTGCTGATCATGTTCTGATCCAGCATGTCCTTCAATTCCTTGGCGCCTTTCGTGAACGCTAGCATCGGGTCATTCGCTAGCGTCATTTCCTTCGCTAGCCAATCGAAGTCGGTCTTGAACTGTCGAAGCGCAGCGTCAGCAGCTTCTATCCTTCCCTTGGCGGTCACGAGATCGTCGAACCTTAGGTCAAGGCCCCCCAGGGCTTTACCTGCATCGGCGACCGGCATGGCTCCGGTGGCGGCGCCGAGCAGGCCCTCCATCTTGGATTTCTCCTCCTCCGCGCGGCGCTTCTTCTCTTCCTCGATTTGGCGTTTGATCGCCGCGGTCATGTCGTCGGTCAGCTTGACCATCTTCGAGAGCGGCGCGTGCGCCGCGGCGGTCGCCACGACCCACATCTGCAGCTGGCGAAAGTGCAATAGCACGGCCTCGCTCGCGCCCAGGTGCGCGAGCTTCCAGAGTTCGACGGCTTCCTTACCGTGGATGAGGCCGGCGGCCTCCTCCCTGAGCTTGATCTCCAGCGCTTCGATGGCCTTCCCTAGCTTGTCCAGCTTTTCTGTGGCGTCATGCTCAATCCCGGTCGCGGCCATCATGCGGGAGGCCATGGCCTCGATGCTGATCCCCGCGCGTTTGGCATCTGCTTCGAGCTTTTCAAATTGCGCGAGCGGTAGATTTTCCAGGAACGAGGTTATCTTGTCGGCGCCGCCGATAGAGAAATCGAGCCCGACGTGCTGGAGTTTAGCGCCGGCTATGTCATCGAGGAATTTTTCAAAATCGGAATGAATCTGATCGAACTCTCTATGAGCCTCGGAAAGTCTCTCTGCCGCAGCGTCCGAAAAAAGCATCAAGCCGGCATCTGGTACCGCCTTGATGAGGATGATGAGCTGCCGGATCGTAGCAACGACTGCCTCGATCGAGATAGCTAGCACTGCGAATGCGTCGGAAAGTATGTGGACTGTGGCGCCGCTGCGCTGCATGGTATCGAGCTGCTTGGTAAGTACCGCGAGCACAGGCAGTAATTCGCTGGCGAGCGAGAGGGATAGGGCCGTGCTCCTGGCATGCAGGCGCATGAAAGCCTGCTCTGCCAGGATGGCCTTTTTGGCCATCTCATCACTGAGAACGATGCCGAGATCGATGGCCTGATCCATGAACTGCTTGATGCCTTGGCGGCCGAGGTTCAGGAAAGGGATCAGTTGCATTCCAGCGCGGCCGAAGATGGCCATGGCCAGCGCGGTTTTCTCCGTGCTATCGGGCATCACCTTGAATTTCGCGGCGAGGTCGAGCAGCAGGTCGCTCATCGGGCGCAGTTGCCCAGTGGTGTCTGTTACCGAGACCTTGAGTCTATTGAAAGCCTTGAGGGGCAGGGCGGTCCCATCGGCGGCGAGGGAGGCATTCTTGGCCAGCCGCGCCATGCCCATCCCCAGCGTTTCTATGTCGATGTGGACGTTTTTGGCGGCGAAGGCCAGCGCACTCATCACTTCGGCGGTGACTCCGGCCTTTTCCGCGGCATGACCCATGCCTGCAGCCATCGTGATCCCAGATTCTAGGAATGCGATGCCGACCGCCGCCACGGCCACACCCATGGCCGCCACGGAGAGCGCGATCTTATTCATCCATCCCTTGATGCTGCCAGCTTGCGCGGCCATGTTCGCGGCGAACATGGTGATTGCGTTCGAGGCCATCGAGGAAGATCCGGCCGCCTGCGTAGCCATCTGTGCCATGCTGGCGCCCATGCCGGCGGCGGTGGTGGAGACCTGCGCGAAAGAGGCTTGAATCTGTTTGGCAGAGGTAGTGGAAAGATTTCCGATTTTAGTCAGATCGGCGGCAAAGCTCGCCGTTTCGGCGCGCATCGTGACAACAAGTTCTGCGATGCTGCCAGGCATCTAGCCCCCCGCAACCTTGCGGAACTTCATCAGTTGAAGCTCGCCTTTTTTCAATGGATCGGCATTTTCTTCCTCCACTTTTTCGCCGGGCATGAAGTCGGCAGGAACGAAAGGCCGCTCATCCTCGCGCTTCAAGAGCCCGTTGGCCATTACACTGGCGAGGATCCCAGTGCGCAGGAATTCCAGGCGCTCGCGCCCACGCTCCTGCGCATCATGCCGCTCCAGTAGGGCGAGAAAAGACCGCGGACTCATATGCAAAAATTCCTCCAAGTCCAGGCCCAGGTCGATGCTGCCGATGGCATAGAGCTGCTCCGGCGTTATCCCGCGGTTTCCGTTTGGACTAAAGGGCTGGCGGGATCCTCCCCGGCGGCGGTGCTCCGTTCTGGCATTGCCGGCGCATAGAAGGGCAGAATCTTCTGAATCAACGGGCTGAGCTCGTCAATCCGTAGCATCCCGCCCAATTGCTCAACGGTGAGCTCGCTTTCCTTGCCCAGGTTCTCGTCGTCTGTGCGCAATCCGCACCAGACGAGCGTGAGACCGACTTCCAGGCGCTCGGCCATATCGGCCTCGGTTTTCGGGTCGAGCGCGAGCAGCCGATCAAACGCCTTCGGCCCCAGACGTCGCAGCAGGCCGATCGTGGCGTTCATGTCGAAACACCACACGCGCGGCCGGTCGAGCTCGACGATTACTTGCGGCGGTCTCATTCCCCCTCCGATCTCTGCTCCGGCACCAGGTTGCGATGCCGGAGCGCGGAGAACTTCTACCGCATTCAGCACTTGATAAGCAAGTGCTAAACGTGCGGCTACGGGGTGTAGGTGACCGCGCCGGAAATCGTCAGCTCGACCTGGAGCTTGAGCTGGTCCTTCACCTTGGCGATCGGGTGCCATTTCGTGACATAGGCCGAGAAGCTGGCGATCGTCGGCGCGGCATCCGAAAAGGTGATGGTCCAGACTTGTAGTGTGCGGTTCTGATAGTCGGTCAGCACGCCCTTCTGCGTGGCGTTCTGGGCGATGTAGTTAAATTCGACGACCACGACCCCAGGCTTTTTGATCGTTGGCAAAATCTCCATGAAGAAGCTGGGGCTATCCATGTTCGTCACATCGACGTGCTCGAGCGATTGCTCGGGCCCGTTGATCTCCAGCGCCTCGGCGACCAACACCGCGTTGCGCTTGAGAATTGTTCCTATTGCAGCTACCGATGCACTGGCCATTGCGTTGCCTCCTTGATAATCGTCCCAAACTTATGGCGCGAAAGTCACGTTTGCGGAAAGCGTGAGCTCGATCTGCAGCTTGAGCTGATCCTTCACCTTGGCGATCGGGTGCCACTTGGTGACGTAGGCCGCGAAGGCTACGATCGTCGGTTGCGCATCGGAGAATTGAATCTTCCAGTTGCGCAGCGTGCGCGCCGCGTAATCCACCAGCACGTTTTTCTGCACCGTGTTCTGCGGGATGTAGTTGAACTCGCAGACCAGGATGCCCGCCTTGATGATCGTGGGTAGAATCTCCATGAAGAAGCTGGGGCTATCCATGTTCGTCACATCGATATGCTCGAGCGCATCCTCGGGCCCGTTGATTTCCAGGGCCTCAGCTACGGTGCTGAAGGTCGTATCCGTGTCCGTGGCCGTTCCGCTGCCGCTTGTGGCGCTGGCCGCCGGCGCCGCATTGTTCACCACGAACGTCGTGCTGGTGACGCTCACCACATCGAAAGTGCCGTTGAAGAGGGCATTGGTTACCCCGGCGATGATGATGTTGTCGCCCACGAGATATCCATGGGCGACCGTGGTGGTGATCGTGGCTTGGGTGCGGCCGGCGTTCTCCACCGCGCCCGTGGGGGAACTGGCGATGGTCTTGGCGGCCTGCGCGGTGCCATCGCCGCGCTTCAAAATGGTACCAATTGCTGCTACCGATGCGCTTGCCATGCTCTTATCTCCTAAGCATCATGGAAAAAAATCTCAAACTCATGCGTCACGAAATACACGCGCGGATACTCATCGAAATCGTCGCTCGAATTTTGCAGCGTAACCGCGTCCACGGTCACGCTTCCGGCCGTGCTCGTCCAGGTGCCTGGCCGGATCCCATCCAGCAGATTGCGCACGGCATCGGCGACGTCCTGAGCTTGCGTCTCTGTCTGTGCCCAGCAATGGATTTCCATCCACGCGCGCGCCATGCTCGAGCCGCCATCCTCTAGCCGGTGGATGCGATCGGTGCGAGCGAGCCGATAAGTGATGGCTGGATAGTTGACCGGGGCCACGTCCGCCGGCAGCTCCACGGGAAAGATGTTTGCCTTTACCAAGCCGCTGACCGTAGCATCGGCCTTGAGTGCGGCGACTAGTCCCTGCTTCAGCGGAGCCGTGAGCATTCATTTCCCCAGCCGCGCAAAAAACGTCACCAGTTCCTCGACAAAGACCTTCAGAGCATCATCTTTGCCGGCATCGAATCCTGCGATGATGAATTCCTTCGGCTTGGCGCCCGGATGATGAATCACCGCGCCATACATGACGCCGCCGCGGGCCAGAGTTTTCTTGTCCTTGATGCGTACGTCGTGGGCCTTGGTCCCTTTTTCGAGCCAGAGCGCCACGGCCTGCGCCCATCTTCCTTTTGGTCCGACCGTCGCGGTGATCTCACCCGGGCCAGTCTGCCGCACCGTATTCTGAATGCTGCGAAAGAGTTTCCCGGAGACGTTGTGAATGCGCGAACGCATCTCCTGGCGAAAGACCTCTCCGCCGGCCTTGGTGGCCTCCTTGAGCGACCGCTTCGCCAGATCATCAGGGATCTGATTGAGCGTGCGCTCCAGTTCCGCGAGTCCCTTCACTTCGACAGTGAATACCGCCACGCTAGCCCCCCTGAACGTATTCAACGCAATGGAGTTGCAGCTCGATGCCGCGCTCCTCTTTGTTCATCACCTTTCGGATGCTCAAATAGCGCGTCAGCGGCCCCTGCACAAAGAGCACGCGCATCTCCGGCTTGATTCCCGGAAGGTATCGGATACGAATCACCGTAGTCTGTTCGGCCAGAAATTCTCCCTTGCCGTGGAACTCGCGTTCCTTGCCTTCGGGCTCGAAGGCTGCCCAGCAACTCACGACGTTGGTCCAGTCGGCCGGATTGGCCATGTCGGCGACCTTTTCGCCGTAGGCGTTCGGCGTCTGGATCCGCTGCTGGATCGTGATCTGCCATCGCAGTTTTCCAGCTTCCATCGGCTCTCAAATCCCGTTCTGAGGTAGCGTCTTGCGTAAGCTCGGGTAGTAGCGGTCGATCAGAAACCCGAGAAAAGCATCCGCGGCAAAGCCGTACATGCCCGCCACCGGAATAGTCATCGGCCGGGAGAGCGCCGCAGCCAGGCGGCCGGTGAAAAATCCAGCCAGCGCATCGGTGAGCAGCGCCCAGAACAGCATCGCGGCCAGGAAGAAGCGGACCGCCAGGTTGAGGCCCATCGAGCTGGCGACGGCGCGCCAGCCAAGGCCCTTGGCGCGCCCAATCGCCTGCATCTGCAGCAGGATATAAAGCCCCTGTCCGAAGAGGAAGCAGGCCCATAATGCGATGTCGCGTCTCACCTGGCCTCCCCAGGACTGCGCCCATAGAGACTTTCGAGAAGGATGTGCGCCGCCTTCAGTTCGCCCCGAAGCGTCTCCAGGCGCGGGGCGGTCATATCTTTCGGGCATGTGCACCGCTCCAATTCATTGATCCGCACGCGCACGAGCTCCTCGTCGATTAAGAGCTGGAAGCCTGCGCGGAAATCCGCATAATCCGGCACCCGCCGGAAGAGGTGGCGCATGGTTTCAATCTGCTCGACGGCCTTGGCCGCCAGACGTCCGGCGAGCGTGGATTCCTCGAGAATTCGTCCATTCAAGATTGAGGCCCTCCGCTACGATCCCGCGCTTAGCACCACCCTATGGCCGACGTAGAGCAGTAAGGCGCCCACGGCAACCGGAATGGCGATGCTCAGATGATGGAAGGACTGCACGGCGGCGACGGTGCACCCGACAATCCCTGCCAGTTCCAGAACTTCTCCAATGAGTTTTCGATTCATGGTGTTCATTTCTCCTTATGAATCAGAAGCTGGCCCGTGGCCACCGTCGAGCGTTTGCTGCTCGCGTCGATCACCACGGCGATGTAGAAAAAGGTGCCGCTGTAGCCCAGCGTGTCGCTCCCGGCCAGCGAGGCTTTCCAGATTCCTGCCGCAGCATTTAGGATCACGCATCCCGCGCCCAGCGTTTTCGTGATCAGCGCGGCGCCTGGAGCATCGGTCAAGTTCTGCTTGATGATGAATTCCAGGCCGGTGAAGCCAGTCAGATTGATGGCCGTGCCGCCGGCGTCGGTGGTGGTGAATTGGAAATCCTGGTCATCACCAGCCCACATCTCGACGTTTTGTGCTGTCACCGTCATTGGAACTGCTCCGCTAAGGGCTAATGCAACTTTCTTCTGAGCCAGCAGCACAAGCTGATTCAGCGAGGCTTTCAGCGTCGCGAGCTGCGTCCTCGTGGCCAAGAACAAGCTCTGAGTGAGCGACGCCTTGAGCGTGAGCATCTGCGTCCGCGTAGCTAAAAGCAGATGCCGGACTACCGTGATGATGATTCTGAGCGTGCCGAGCGTGCCGGCGAACGTGCTCATGCTCGCGGTCAAGAATCGTGTGGTTTGTTTGGTCAAGCTGCCGGCGAATGTGGACATCGAGGCCGCCACGCTGTGCGCGGTCTGCCGGGAGAGCGTGCCCGCAAACGTGGACATGCTGGCGGCGAAGGCCATCACGTTCACCGTGATCCGCGTAAGCGCGCCGGCGAACGTGGACATCGAGGCGGATAGAAAATGAGATGTCTGCCTGCTGAGCGCGCCGGCGAATGTACTCATAGAGGCTGCCAGGGCCTTGCGCGCTTGGCGGGCCACCGTGCCGTCGAACGTGGACATGGAAGCGGACAGGAAATGCCCGGTTTGGCGGGAGAGTG
>JBGPZW010000197.1:0-5090 GCA_041493955.1 Terriglobia bacterium | reverse complement strand
CTCTACGCCACCGACTTCACGCCCACCGCCGAGCGCGCGGCCGCGTACGCGCTCTCCCTGGCGCAGGAGCACAATGCTCACCTGACCATGCTGCACGTTGTCGAGGAAACGTCCGAGGCCTCAGCGCAGAATGCAGCGCTGCTGCAGACCTACTTCACCAAGCGGCTGCGCGAGATGGTGCCGCCCGGGACCGAACTGTGGTGCGACCCGGAATTTGTGGTGGAATTCGGGCCGCCGGCCGACCGGATTCTGAGAGTCGCGCTGGACCGGGAGGCCGACTTGGTCATTCTGGGCGTGCGTCGCTCGGCGAACTTCCCAGGGCACCTGCCGCCGGCTACGGCCTACAAGGTGGTCTGCCAAGCGCACTGCCCGGTGCTCACCGTCCGGGGCTGAGACTCGCGACGCTGCATCGCGCCGCACGAGCTGGCGGAGCGAACAGCGCACGTTTCTTGCGGCAGACGAGCCAACGTGGCGTACAACCTCTCATGGTTGCCCACGCCTTCACCCGAGGAATTGACACCGCTCCGTGAACTGGTTCACGATGGCGCGCCCTGACGATTGCGCGCCGAAGTGGACACACCCTCAAGAACTCTGATTCTGGTCAATCCCGTGGCCGGCAGTGGCCGCGCCAGGCGCGCGCAGCCGCGCGTCGCCGATTACCTGCGCCGACAGGGTCACCCGGCCGATTTCGCGCAGTCGCAAAGCGCTGAGGACTTCGAGCGGCGCGCCGCGGCGGCCGCCGCGGCGGGCTACACGACGATCCTGGCGCTCGGAGGTGATGGCTCGTTCCACCATCTGGTCAGAGCCACCCTCGGCGCGAGCGTTGTTCTGGGATTCCTTCCCGCCGGCGGCGGCAACGATTTTGCCGCCGCGCTGGGCATACCGAACGATCCCGTGGAAGCGGCACACACGTTTCTGCACTCACAGCCGCGGCCGGTGGACGTCTTGCGCGCGCGCTTGGCCGGCGGAAAAACGGGCCACTACGTCGGCGGGGGAGGCTTGGGCCTGGACGGCGAGGCCGCGGGGCTGGCCAACGGGATGTTCCGAGGCTGGCCGGGAGCGACGCGCTACATAGCCGGGGCGCTCTGGGCGCTGTCATCGTTTGAGCCCTTTGCGCTCGAGATAGAAATCGACGGCGAACCCGTGGCCACAGACACTCGGGTGATGCTTGCCGCCGTGGCCAACACACCGACCTACGGTGCGGGCGTCAAGATCGCGCCGGCGGCGGAGATCGACGATGGTCAGCTGGACGTCGTGCTGGTGGAGGAGCTGGCCTGGACACGCCTGATCGAACTGATCCCAGTGCTGCTGCGCACCGGGGACGTCCGCGGCCCGGAGGTGCGGCGCTTCCGCGGGCGCCACGTTCGCCTGCGTGCCGACCGGCCGGCAGTGTTCCATGGCGATGGCGAGGTGCTGGGCAAAGCGCCGGTGGAGATCGAGAACCTGCCCGGGGCGATTCGCGTGGCGGCGCCGCGGCGGAAGTGAAACGCCTGCCGCGCGCGATTTACCGGGAAGTCCGAGGGGTCAGAACCGCGGGGACATACCGGCGCGTCTCCTCGGGAAGTATTCCCCGCCGGGCCAGTTGCCGGAACTCGGTCGTGCCGGCCCGCCGGATGGCGGCGGTCACGGCGGCTTCTCCTGCATTATAGGCGGCCAGGGCCAGCCGCCAGTCTCCGAACTGGAGATATAGCTTGCGCAGGTACTGCGCCGCGGCGCGCGTGGAACGCTCGGGGTGCGTGCGCTCGTCAGTTTGCGAATCCACACGCAGGCCAAGGCGAGCTGCCGTCTCAGGCATGAGTTGCCAGATGCCGCGCGCGCCCCTGGGCGACAGCGCCAGTGGATCGTAATTGCTCTCGACGGCGGCCACGCGCAACAGCTCCGGCGGCACACCCTCCTCCGTAAAAATCCGCGCGGCGTCAACGCCCAGGGCGAGCAACCGCCGGCGTGCGGCGAGGATCTGTTGTGCCGAGACGCCCGAGAAGGTGTTCCCGGGCAAAAGTGATTCCGTCGCTGCGGCAAGCGATTGCCGCATCAGCACTCGGTCGCCTGACGAACCGGGGGAAATCTCGCCGGCACGCAGTAGTTGAGAATTCACCGCTCGGGCCAGCTCTGCGTTCATCTGCCCGAACGGATCGGCGCCCCGCGAGCCAGCCGTCTGCGCGCGGACGGCCGGAGCTGCCAGCGCGAGCACGAGTGCGAGCGCGATCCAATGCCGGCGCGCAGGGTTCGGGAGATTTCTCAGCGTAACCATCTCTTCAGTCCGCCTGCGCCAGCGCGAGGGTTTCGGGTTTCACCTGGAAGTGCCACTTCCAGATGGCGTAGATGGCGGGATAGACGACCAACTCCATCAGAAACGAAGTGAAAATCCCGCCGATCATGGGCGCGGCAATGCGCTTCATCACGTCGGCGCCGGCGCCCGTGGACCACATGATGGGCACCAGGCCGAAGAACATCGTGGCCACGGTCATCACCTTTGGGCGAAGCCGCTTGACGGCGCCGTGAACAATAGCCTCGCGCAGGTCGTCCCAACTGCGCATCTGCCCTTTCTGGCGCGCCTCGTTGTAGGCCAGGTCGAGATAAAGCAGCATAAAGACGGCGGTTTCCGCGTCCACGCCCAGTAGCGCGATCAGTCCTACCCAGACCGCGATGCTGGTGTTGTAGCCCAGTAGATAGAGAAACCAGATGGCGCCCACGGCTGAGAACGGCACAGCCAGAAGAATGATGAACGTCTTCACCATGGAGCCGGTGTTGAAATAGAGCAGCAGAACAACGAGGAACAGGGTAACGGGCACGACCAGCTTGAGGCGCTCTTTGACTCGCTCCATGTATTCGTACTGGCCGCTCCACACGATCTGGTAGCCCGGGGGGATGGAGACTTTTTCGCGGACCGCTTTCTTGGCGTCGCGGACGTAGCTGCCAATGTCTCGGCCTGTGACGTCCACGTACACGTAGCCGCTCAGGCCGCCGTTTTCGTCGCGGATCATGCCCGGACCGGTGAGCAGGCGGATGTCGGCCACCTGGGCGATGGGGACCTGGGCGCCGCCGGGCGTGCGCACCAGGGTCCGCTGCAGGCTGCCGAGATCGCTGCGAAAGTCCCGCAGGTAGCGAACGTTGACCGTATAGCGCTCGCGGCCTTCCACAGTGGTCGTGACGCGCTCGCCGCCCACCGCCGAGGTCAGCACCATCTGCACGTCGTCAATCGTCAAGCCGTAGCGGGCCATCTCCTCACGCTTGAGCTGGAAATCGAGGAAGTAGCCGCCGGTGGTGCGCTCGGCGAAGACGCTCGTCGTGCCGGGAAGATCCTTCAGCACCATTTCAATGTTCTCGCCGATCGCCTGGATCTGAGCCAGGTCCGAACCCAGAACTTTTATCCCCAGCGGGGTGCGCACGCCGGTGGTGAGCATGTCGATGCGGTTTTTGATCGGCATGGTCCAGGCATTCGCGATTCCCGGCATCTGCAGGGCTTCGTTCAGCCCGCCGGGGCCGTAGATCAGCTCCTGCGTGCTTTGGTAGTCGGGCCAGGCCCGGCGAAGGATTTTCTGGAGTCGTGCCGGAGCCCAACTCGAGTACCAGCGCGCCTTCTTCGGCCATTGGTCGTGCGGCTTCAGCGCGACCACGGTTTCGGCCATGGAAAAGGGTGCCGGATCGGTGGCCGTTTCAGCGCGGCCGGCCTTGCCGAAAACCCGGTCCACCTCGGGAAAGCTCTTCAGGATCTTATCCTGCACCTGAAGAATCTTGCCCGCTTCGGTGACCGAGATACCCGGCAGCGTCGTGGGCATGTAGAGGAGCGTGCCTTCATCGAGCGGCGGCATAAACTCCGATCCCAGACGGAAAAACACAGGTACCGTGAGCGCGACGACTAGGACAGCGGCGATGATCGTGGTCCACCGATGTTCGAGCACGAACTCGACCACGGGGTGATAGAGCTTCATCAGCGGGCGGCTGATGGGGTGGTTCTCTTCGCTGCGGATCTTGCCCACCACGATGGCATTCACCCCCCGGGCCAGCCAGCGCGGGCGGAAGGAGAAATTTTTCATGTGTGTGAACACAATGCGCATAGCCGGATCGAGCGTGATAGCCAGGACCGCGGCGATGGCCATGGCAAAGTTCTTGGTGAATGCCAGCGGCTTGAACAAACGCCCTTCTTGGGCTTCGAGCGTGAAGACCGGCATGAAGGAGATTGCAATCACCAGCAGGGCGAAGAAACTCGGCCCGCCGACTTCTTTCACCGCGCGGATGATAACCTCGCGGTAGTCGCCCGGCCGGCCCTCGATCTCCCAGAGTTCGAGCTTCTTATGGGTCTGCTCGACCACCACGATGGCCGCGTCCACCATCGCCCCAATGGCCACAGCGATCCCGCCCAACGACATAATGTTGGCGGTGAGTTGCATGGAATGCATGGGAATGAAGGCGAGCAGAACGGCGATGGGGATGGTGACAATCGGAATCAGCGCGCTGGGGATATGCCAGAGAAAGATGAGGATGACTATACTGACGATGATCAGTTCTTCGATCAGCGTTCCCTTGAGGTTTTCCACTGACCGTTCGATCAACTCCGCGCGGTCATACGTGGTGACGACCTTCAGCCCGGGCGGCAGCGTCGGCTCAATCTCGCCCAGCTTGGCGCGTATCCGCTGGATCACCTTTTCGGCGTTTTCCCCGAACCGCATGATGACCACCGCACCTACCACCTCGCCCTTGCCGTCCAGCTCGGCAATGCCGCGACGCAGTTCGGGACCCAGTGTGGCCGTGCCGAGTTCCCGCACCAGAATCGGCGTGCCCGTTTCCGGGTTGTTGCCGACGACGATGTTTTCGACATCTTGCAGGCTGCGGATGTAACCACGACCGCGCACCATGTATTCCCGGCCGGAAAGCTCCACCAGCCGTCCGCCGACATCGTTGTTGCTTTTGCGGACGGCCTCCACAACCGTTTCCACGGGGATCTTATAGGCCAGCAGCTTGTTGGGATCGATATTCACCTGGTATTGCCGGACGAATCCACCGATCGGTGCGACCTCCGCCACACCGGGGACGGATTGCAACGCGTAACGCAGGTACCAGTCCTGGTAGGTTCTCATCTCCGGCAGGCT
>JBGPZW010000108.1:0-11811 GCA_041493955.1 Terriglobia bacterium | reverse complement strand
TTCAACCGCCGCGCTGGCCAACTGGCTCGGAGCCAGGCTGCAAATGGATGCAGATCTCGTCGCTCATTTCCTGTTTGCTTTCGCCGCTTTTTTGCTCGTTGTGGCCGCTCTTATCCGCACCTGGGCCTCATCGTACCTTCGAGCCGACGTGGTGTATGCGGCCGAAGTGAAGACTGAGTCGCTGGTTGCCGATGGGCCTTACCGGCAGGTCCGCAATCCGCTATATTTCGCCAATGTGTTGATGGCCATCGGCATGGGCGCCATGATGAGCCGGACCGGGTTCATCGTGACGGTGGTGGCAATGCTGGTCTTCTGCTACCGGCTGATCCTGCGTGAAGAGGCCGAATTTCAGGCGAGCCAGGGCGAACAGTACGAGGGCTACAGCAAAGCGGTGCCGCGTCTCTGGCCCTCCCCGTGGCCGCGCATTGCTTCCGCCGGACGCCAAGCCAGGTGGACTGAAGGATTCAAGGCAGAATCCTGGTATTGGGGATTCGCGGCAGCGCTTGTAGCCTTTGCCATAACTCTGAAACTCAAACTCTTTTTCGCGATACTGGGGGCAAGCCTGGTCTTGTTATGGGTGTCCTCGGTGGTTCTTCAAAAGAAGTCAAACTCGCAAGCCTGACCCGCGTATCGGTGGACGTATTGTCGCCCATCCGTCAGCTTTGCCGTATCCCTGCGAGGCTTAGCAAATTGAAAACTGCCAGGCCGAGCTCGACGCGTGCTGCTCCGGGCGTAACGAGGACGGCCCTTCGGGACTCGGCAAGTCTGCCAGCTACTGCTTGTCGAAGACCGCGGTGCTACTGAACTTCTTGCCTTTGGCATCAGTTCCGTCGGCGGTGGAGGTGCGGCTCTTACCGTCGGCCGCGACGACGATGCGAACGGTCACGGTAACCTTGCCACCCTTCTTGACGGTCAGCGCCAGGGTGTGATCGTTGACCCGCGTATACGCCCGCGTGTCGGACGCCGGATCACCGGTCACGGGGTATTCTTTGCCGTCGAACTTGCCCGTCCATTCGTTATGCGCGGGCTTGCCGTCGCCGTCGACGCCGTCCACGGTGATTTTCACGCTATCGCCCGCGGCCGCGTAGACGACGGTGGTATTCTTCGCGGCTCCGGGGCTGAACTTGGACTTGGCTTCGTTCAGCTTCCAGGTGCCCATATTCGCGTCCTGGGAGGCGAAGCACACCACCGCGGCAGCGAAAACCGCCACGAGACTAAACAAAAGCGTCTTTCTCTTCATGTAATCTCCTCTTTTGGATTTCCTTTTTGATTTGGGAAACTCCGGGCAACATACACCCCTCTTGCCTCCTGTGCAAGCGCTCGGGGATCCTGGTACTGGGTTCGTTTGCGAGCAGCGCGTTATACCGCCACGTGACCGGCGCATGCTGGCGGAGTGCCATTCGTAAACACATGGCGGCGCATGCGGAACGGGGGGATAAAGTCACGCGAGCAGCAGGGAATCAAGATGGCGTTGCCACTCGACTGGAAGCTGGTTTGCGCGCAGTCTATTCATTTACAGGGCAAGCCCGGCATTTTTCCGGCCGGAGTATTTGCTCTTCGGAAAGATCGAGCTGGCGTACGACGAATTTGTCTCCCTGTAGCAGGTTGGGCTGACCCGCGTCAGCTAAGTAGTCTCCCACCAACTCTAAGGCGCGGTACTTCGCAGCGGCAAGGACGTACATGCTCTCTGTGCCATGCAGGGTGACCTCGTAGAGATTCATATGTTCCCTCCGCCGCAGGTCAGGCGATTCATCACGGGCCATCACAACTCTAGGACATCTTAGGGTGCGTCAACAAGCAAGTCAACGCGTTGTCCTGTCTCAGCTGGAAATGGAGAAAGCGTTCGTCCGTTAAGATAACGGAGCCAACACATGAAGAAACAACGGAAGCACTACACGCCGGAAGAGAAGGTCGCCATTCTGAGGCGGCATTTGGTGGAAGGAGTGCCGATCTCGGATCTGTGTGACGAACTGGGACTCCAGCCGACCGTGTTCTACCGCTCGCAGAAGGAGTTCTTCGAGAACGGAGCCACAGCTTTCCAGCAGAGAGGACGGACCAACCATCAGAACGATGCGCACGGAAGTTCTTTGCGATGGCACTCTGGAAACGGTCCGCCGAGCAGCGTGGCTCACTGAGCTGAGTCGCCCGCGCTGACTCGTGGAGGAGAGGATTGCTCCCCTTGGCCCTGACGAGCGGGATCAGTGGTCAACTCCTGCGGAAGATCCGATGGCTCAACGAGATTCTATCGCCACCGTGTCAGCCCCTTGAGTGCTTCGCTTTGAATATGTCTGGGGTTTGGGCCATGGTCAATAAACTTCGCGCGCGAATTCGATGGCTCTCTCTACCCCGGATGCTGAAAAGTTGTGCTTTCGGCGCACGAAGGCCGTTTTTCTCCGCGCTTCACGGATCAATAAAATAACTTGAGCGGACAGCAAAGGCTTTTCGGCACAGGCCACACGGTGTAGTGCTATCCTGGCTTTCCAAGTCAGGAGAACCACACATGAAGCGAATCGCAACCACTCTGGTCGCCTTCTTTATAATCAGCACCCTAACCGCAGCTGCACAGGCCATTAACGAACAGAAGAAAACGGTCGCATTCCTGTTCGGAACAATCCACCCGCGCAACCAGAACGGCACCCCGATTGCCGATCAAACCGGTAAGCCGCTGGCGATTGAACTACCACTCGGGACAGCATTCTTCGTTTTCTACCCCGACCCGCGAGGTGGTCCCACGTATGGGTTCGTATATCTCGTCACCGCGAAGCACGTCCTGCAGGATGCCGACGGCACATTCCTAAAGGAGGTTAAGGTTCGCCTGAATTTGAGAGAGCCGAGCGACGGTAAACAGTGCGATTTCCTGCGCGTTCCAGCATCCGATGGCCGTGGCAATCTATTGTGGTTTCACGATACCGATGCTGCGACGGACGTGGCTATCGCACCGCTATTGCCTGAGGAGAAGAAGTTTGATTCTATGACCATTCCGATTGCGATGTTTGCCGACAGCGAGTTACTCAAACGCGAAAAAGTTGTCGAAGGCGATTCGCTGAACTTCGTAGGGCATATGAGCCAATACTACGGAGATTCTAAGAACTACCCGGTAGTGAGGCGCGGCACACTAGCCCTGATGACGGACGAAGAGATAGATACACCTACAGGTCGCCAGCATGCCTTCATCGCCGAGCTGACGAGCTGGCCAGGAAATAGTGGTTCTCCCGTGTTCCTCAACCTAGCTGGATTGCGCGAGGGCAGTCTGATTGGCGGTTTGAACCTGCACCTTTTGGGCATTCTATCCGGCAGTTTTCTGAACAAGGTGAGGGGTTCGACCGTGGACACCGCGACGATTGTGGGCGGCAATGAGCTCAATACAGGAATCAGCTTTATCGTTCCCGCGGCGCAGATCAGGAAGATACTTGATTCGCAACCCGCTCAACAGCACAGGGAGACGCAGATACAACGGTTGCCAGCGGCAAAATAACGGCCAGAGCGAGTGTGCCGAAACTCCCTCTCTTAATTTGGGTGACTAAGTACTTCAAATGGTTAAGGGTCTTTTCCAGTGATCGGCTGGGCCGGAATCACATGGTTTTAAACCTCAAAGGCCTAATTTCCGAGAAGCGCGTTATACGTGCCAGCGGACGATGGTCGTCGGAGAAATGAGGATTTACACTAAGCCAGCAGCAACAAAGCCAGGCGTTCTCGACCTAGTTACTCGCTTGTTGATTTGGCTAATCTGAGCAACGAAGATGCCAGAACAGAGCGACCGTCACACAGCAAACCCTTCATCCTATTTGGCCGCTGAGTCCCGGATCAGCTTGCGAATTTCGGCTACCGCGTTCCTGACTTTCCAATCCAGAAACATTCTGCCCAGTTCCTGAGAAGACTTGCGCGGATCACCCTCGACTCCCACGGCACCCAGCGCCAAAGGACTGCCCGCAGGCGGCACCGGACCACCCACGGCAATTTTGTCGGGGCGGACGTACTTGGCGTCCACGGCCCACAATAGGGAAGTATCGGCTACGCCGGCATGGCGGCTGGGCGGGAAGCCGTGTTCCTTGAGGTGGGCCTCGATCTCAAGATTAGACTTCGTATAGGCGTCGCTGGAATAGAACACGCGCACGCCCTGAGAGCGGTATTTCTCATCCAGCTTGGGGGCCAGCGTCTTCAGTGGTTTCTGGTTGCCGTCGTGATCGCCCATCAGGATGATGTATTTGAACCCCGCTTTCACCATGCTCTCAGCCACCTCTTCGTTGACCCGGGAGAAAGTCTCCGGCGAAAGATGGATGGTGGCGGGGAAGCGCCTCTCGTCGGCGGTGGGCGCGAACGGCATGATCGGTGCGACCAACGCGTTGCCCAGCTCGCGAGCGATACGCTCGCCCAAGTAGCGTGCCCGGAATATGTGTTTGCCCATGGCCAAGTGCGGCCCGGAGGCTTCCGTGCTGCCGTTGAAGATCAGCACGGTGGTCTTGCCTGCCTGGATGGCGTCGCGCACCTCGGTCGTGGTCATCTCCTCGATCAGGATACGCGAATCCGTCGCCGCCGCGGCGAGGGCGCACGCCGCCACGGTAATCAAACCAGCCGTCACCAATCCCCAAATCGTGTTCATTGCGGCGCTCCTCTCCATTAATTCTTTGGCACATTCGTTCGCGTGGACCAGCCTGAGCTTGCCGCGCGATCCCAGAACATCCTCTTCGAGGGCACATAGCTCGCCGTCTTTCCGCTTGGCCCTGTGGGGACAAAAACCTGGAAGCGCCAATTCAGCACATCGGCGACGTAGATTTTTCCGTCTTTGCCCACCGCCAGGAAGTGTCCCCACGCAAACTGCCCCGGCGCGTGTCCCGGCTCACCGAGGGCGCCAAGAATTTTCCCGTCGGGATCAAGCTCAAGTATCCGGTCATAGCCCCCATCGATCATCCAAACGTGTTGATCCGGAGTGATGAAAAGACCATACGGATACCCAAGGCCCGTCCATTCCTTCAGAAAAGTCCCCTCCGCATCGAAGATTTGGATCCGCTTGTTCTCGCGATCCCCCACATAAACGTTGCCCAGGCTGTCAACGGCGAGGCTGTGCGGCAGATTGAACTCACCCGGCCCCGTCCCGTATTCCCCCCAGGCCATCAGGAAATTTCCATGGCGATCAAACTTCACCACGCGCGAGTTGCCGTACCCGTCGGCAACATAGACGTCCCCGTTCTTCCCGAACGCCACGTCGGTGGGCTGATTGAACAGCCAGTCTGATTCTGCTGCTACGTCTTTGCGTCCCAGCACCAGAAGAACATGACCCGTTGGACTCAGCTTCAGCACCAGATGACTGCCATCGTCCGTCGTCCACAGGTTGTCGTCGTCATCGATGCGCAAACCGTGCGGGTGCGTGAACAGACCTTCCCCCATGCTGCGGACGTAGGCTCCGTGTTCGTCGTATTCGCTGAGCATGGGCTTTGCTCGCTGAAACAGAAAAATGTGACCCTTGGAATTCAACGCCACGCCCGAGGCTTCTCCCACAGCCATTCCATCTTTTGCATGAAAGAAATCGAGCATCACGCGGTAGCCGAGTTCGGGGACGGGTTGAAAGGCAGCCGCCTCTGGCTCTTGGGCTTCAGCTCTGCCGATCACCAACACCAGGGCAATCACTGCCAGTCGGAGCAGGTTGTTCATGGAACCCTCCGGTTATCAAATTCCGCATCTGTGCGCTGATTATAGAACAGGACAGGGTGGGCCGGTCACGGGCATTGGTTGTCGTAATCAGGCGTTTACATCACAAAGCACAATTGCGCCTCTCCGAAACCGATCGCGGTCACGTGGGCGTATTATTTGAATGAATAAGTCAGGAGGAGCGCTTGCTGTACAAAGGCTGAACTCAGCGACCGCGCTGCCGATTCCATCACGCCACAGGAGATTGAAACGCATTTTCAAGCCGAGAAGTGGACCGCCGCAACGTGGAACCGCTACCGCGCTCTTCTTTCTTTGACCTATCGGCTGGCAATCCGCGCCGGCAAGATGAAAGAGAATCCGGCGCGCCTGGTCCAGCACAAAACTGAGAACAACAGCCGGGTCCGTTTTTTATCGTTTGAGGAAGAGAGCAAGCTGCGCAAGGTGATCCGCGAGCAGTCCCCCGAGTACGCACCACAGTTCGATCTAGGGCTGCACAGTGGGCTGCGACCGGGAGAGTAATACCGGGCGCGTTAGGCCGATGTGGACTTCGAGCGCCGCGTGCTCACGATCCCGCTCGACAGAGGCGGCAAGACCAGCCATGTGCCGTTGAACGCGGCGGCGCTTCTGGCGCTGGCCGAACTTCGCCGACAGCACGGCACCAACGAGTTTGTGTGTGGTGGAGCGCGGAGCCCGCGAGCGTGGTTCGAGGCAGCAGTCAAAGCTACCAAGATCGAGGGCTTCACCTGGCATTGTCTGCGGCATACTTTCGCTAGCCGGCGGGTGATGAGTGGTGCCGATCTTAGGACCGTGGCCGAGTTGCTCCGCGACAAGACACTGGCGATGGTAATGCGGTACGCGCACCTGGCGCCGGATTACACACTCGACGCCGTGGAGCGCATGGCCTCGTCTTTCCCGGACTCGAAAAATGGCACCAAACTAGCACGAGCGTTTGAGCGTCAAAAACTCACGACGGGAATGGTGCAATAAGTTTTGTCTTCGCCTATAGTTACATCGAGGGGCCCGTAGCTCAGCGGTAGAGCAGCGGACTCATAATCCGTTGGTCCCTGGTTCGAATCCAGGCGGGCCCACCAACCTTTCCGACAATCCTGCGTCACCTCCAAGCCAGATCTCGCTCAAATCGCTTAAGGTAGCGCCTGAAGAGCGTTTGGAACGCCTCAGACGGCCTGTGCACAAGGTCCATCCGGTTCTCCGAGAACCTTCCACAATGATGTGGTCAACGCAACGCGAGGGCTGCTTGGGCAGGGCTATGACAGCGCCAGCCAAGAGTTTGATATTCGGGGGCGAGCATGAGTGAGTTGATGGATCCTATTGACCGGACCCCACCGGGACGATCTCGGGGCACAGTCTCCGTTTGTCTTGTGATTGCGACTCCTTGTTAATAGAATACCGCCCACCGCCGCCCGTGCTGAGGAGTTACCATGAGACCAATCGCATGCCTCTTGTCCAGCGCAGCTCTGGCTCTCTCGTTGGGATTCGCAGGGTGTAAAGGGGGCGGAGGCGGGACAGGCGCCACGTTCCGAATCGGCGTGATCACTTCACTGACCGGCAGCAATGCCGCGTTCGGCCAAGCCCATAAGAAAGGCTACACCATCGCCCTCGATGAGCTAAACACCAAAGGCGGCCTGCTCGGCAAGCCCATCGAGCTCGATTATTACGACGACCAAAGCAAACCGGACCAGGCCGTGCAGGGCGTGGCCAAGCTCGTGGATCAGGACCGCGTCCCGATCATCCTGGGCGCCTATTCCAGCGAAAGTACCCGCGCGATTGTTCCGGTGGTCACCCAGAAGCAGGTGCCCCTGTTGATGCCCACGGCCATTGCGGACAACGTGATGCAGAGCGGCTCACCCTGGACTTTCCGTATCTGCGCCGGATCGGGCACCTATGCCGCGGGGACGACCGACTTCCTGGAACACAACGGCCAGCCCAAGACCATCGCTATCGTCTACGAGAACACGAACTTCGGCCAGTCCAGCGAGAAGTCCATGCTGGAGGCGGCCAAGCGGGCCGGCCTCGAAGTGGTGGACACCGAGGCCTACGAGGCCAGCTCGCCGGATTACAAGGCGCTGCTGCAACGGGTGAAGGCGAAAAACCCGGAAGTTGTTTACTTTGGTTCTTACCTGCTGGATGCGACCACGCTGATGCGTCAGGCCGAGCAGATCGGGCTGAACCCGAAGTATTACACCTCGGCCGGAACCGGATTTGCCGCGGCCGAGTTCCCCACCGCGGACAAGGGCGCGGGGCGCAGTGCTGAGTACACTTTCTCCGTTTCCCAGTGGCTGCCCTCGGCCAAGTGGAAGGGCTCGAAAGAATTTGACGACGAACACCTCAAGCGCTATGGCTTACACCCGGCCTACCACGCCATGGAAGCCTACATCACCCTGATTACGGCGGTGCAAGCCGTCCAGAAGGCCAACGCGGCCAATGCCACGGCGATCCGGGACGCGCTCAAGCAGCTCGACCTGCCGGAGACGCCTTTTGGGCCGATTAAGTTCGATCCTACGGGACAAAACCAGCATCCTGTGCTGATCACCCAGGTGCAGGGCGGACAATACAAGGTCGTCTGGCCGCCCGAGGCCGCGGATGCGAAGCCGATCATTCCCACGCCGCGGTGGAACCAGCGCTAGGTCTTCGATGAGCGCTTGATCGGTTTGAAGCGTGCCGGGGTGTATCGTACGGTCGCCCCGGTGCACACTCGCGACTCGGAGTAGAAAAAGGAAGCCAGTGGCAGACGCACTTTATTCCGCTCTTCAAGCCGTGCTGAATGGCCTGCTGACCGGCGCCCTCTACGCGCTGATCGGCATGGGCATGGCGCTGATTTTTGGCGTTATGCGCATCGTCAATTTTGCCCACGGCGCCTTCCTGATGCTCGGAATGTACGTCACGTACGTGCTGTTTCAAACGCCCGGGCTCAATCCTTACTTCGGCTTTCTCGGCGCGGGTCTCGTGCTGTTCCTTCTGGGCTACGGGGTGTACTGGGCTCTCCTGAAGCCCATCCGGGGCGAATCCGACTTCAAACAAATCCTGCTCACCCTGGGCCTCGGGCTGATTCTGACCGATGGAATCCAGTTGCTGTTCGGCGCCGACTATCACCAAATCAACATGCCCCTGCTCTCGAAAAACGTGCACCTGGGAACGCAGATCTCGCTCAACGCGCCGTGGCTGATCTCCTTTGGCATCGCGCTGGTGGTCGGCGTCGGTTTGTACGTCCTGGTCATGCACACAATGCTCGGGCGCGCGGCGCGAGCCATCGCGCAGAACCGCTACGCGGCCCCGCTGATGGGCATCAACGTCCATCGCGTCCAGGCGCTCTCCTTCGGCCTGGGCGTGGCCGCGGCGGGGATGGCCGGCGGACTGCTCCTGCCGGTTTTCTACCTCTACCCAGCCGTCGGCGACCAGTTCACGCTCAAATCGTTCGTCATGGTGGTGCTGGGGGGCATGGGCTCGATCCAGGGGGCTGCGGTGGCGGGGCTGGTTCTGGGCGTGGTCGAAAGCCTTACGAGTCTCTACTGGGGCAACCAGTGGGCCCTGGCGGTCGACTTTGCGATCTTCCTCCTGGTGCTTTCGCTGCGCCCGAGCGGGATGTTCGGGAGCCAGCGCGTATGAAGCGCCCGCATCTCCTGGCCGCAGTCTTCTGCTTCATCCTCTGCCTGCTTGTTGCTGTCGTGGTGCACTCGGACTACACGTTTCAGGTGCTGTTCCGGATCTTTCTTTTTGCCGCGCTGGGGCTGGCCTGGAACCTGGTGGGCGGCTACACAGGCCAGCTTTCACTGGGACACGCGGCCTACTTCGGCGCGGGCGCCTACGGCCTAGCGCTGTTTAACAAGGCCGGGCTTCCCATCTGGATCTCGCTTTTCCTGGCCGTACTGCTGGCCGTGCTATTCGCGGGGCTGATCGGAGGGGTCTCGTTCCGGTTGCGCGGGCCGTACTTCGCTTTGGCCACCATCGCTTTCGCCGAAGTGCTTCGATTAGTAGCCAAGAATCTGACCGGCATCACCGGCGGAGACGTCGGCGTGCAGGTACCGCCGCTGTTTGCTCACGCTTTCAATCGCTCGTTCTATCTGGCCTCGGTGGTGCTGACGGCGGTCGCCTTCGGCCTCACTGTGTGGATATCCCGTTCCCGGTTCGGCTACTACCTGATGGCCATTCGAGAGGACGAAGACACGGCGCTTTCGGTTGGCGTGAACGCGGCGCGCTGCAAGCTCTGGGCACTCTTGATCAGTGCCGCGCTGACGGCCCTGGGCGGCGGGCTCTACGGCAGTCTCTTTCTCTATATCGTGCCCGATCAGGTGATTTCGATCACCATCTCCAACGAGATCGCCATCGTCGCCATGCTGGGCGGCGCCGGGACACTGGTGGGGCCGCTGGTCGGCTCAGTGATCCTGGAGACGGCCTCGGAGCTGTTCAAGAACCTGTTCCAGGAAGCACACTTGCTGATTTACGGGGTTCTGCTGGTCGTGGTCGTGCTCTTTCTGCCGGAGGGGATTGTCGGAACGCTGGCGCAGCGGCTGCGCCGCCGGGCAGTGGTCGCGCCGGTGGTCAAAGCAGAGGCGTAGCGCACCTGCGCCGGAGCGAATCCGGGGAGAGAAGATGTCGTATCTGCAGATCCAACAAGTCACCAAGAGATTTGGCGGCCTGGTGGCCATCAATCAGGTCTCCTTCGTGATTAAGGAAAGCGAAATCACCTTCATCGTCGGGCCCAACGGCGCGGGGAAGACGACGCTTTTCAACCTCATCACCGGAGTATTCCACCCCGACCAGGGAAAGATCCTCTTCCAGGGCAGGGATATTTCGCGGTTGAGTCCGGACCAGGCCGCCAAGCTGGGCATTGGGCGAACCTTTCAGCTCGTCAAGCCGCTGCGCAACCTCACGGTTCTCGAAAACGTCATGCTGGGAGCCTTTCTGCACACGACCAGCACGGCCAGGGCCGCTGACGAGGCCCGGCGTGTTCTCAGTTTTCTCAGGATGGAGAAGGCGATGCACCTACCGGCGCGCGGCCTGCCGCTGGCCATGCTCAAGCGCCTGGAGATCGCGCGCGCGCTGGCCACCCGGCCGAAGCTGATCCTGCTCGATGAGGTGGTTGCCGGCCTTTCCACGACCGAAGCGCTCGCGCTGGCGGCACTGCTGCAACAACTCCGCGAGTGGGGTATCTCGGCAGTTGGAGGCGTGGAGCACGTCATGCAGGTAGTGATGCGCATTGCCAATCACGTCGTGGTCCTGGACCACGGCACGCTGATCGCCGAGGGCACGCCAGAGGAGATGGTCCGCAAGCCCGAGGTGATCGAGGCCTATCTGGGTTCCAAGTACAAGGAGATGGGATTGTGAGTGCACCGCTGTTGGCGCTGGAAGGAGTCACCGCCCTTTACGGCGATTTTCAGGCACTCTTCAACATTACCCTGCAAGTCCATGCGGGCCAGATCGTGACCCTGATCGGGGCCAATGGCGCGGGCAAGACCACGACCTTGCGCGTCATCTCCGGCGTGCTGCGGCCCAAGAGCGGCACTGTGCACTTCCAGGGAAAGGACCATTCCCGAGTGCCGACCCACGAGATGGTGGACCGGGGGGTGAGCCACGTGCCGGAAGGGCGCCAGCTATTCCCCCACATGAGCGTAGAAGAAAACCTCAGTCTGGGCGCCTACCCCGGGCGCAGCCGGCCCAACCTGAAACAAGGGATGGAAGAGCAGTTTGAGTTCTTTCCGCGCCTCAAAGAGCGCCGCAAGCAACTTGCCGGCACGCTTTCCGGCGGTGAGCAGCAGATGTTGGCAATCGCCCGGGCCATGATGGCCCGCCCCAAGCTCCTGCTTCTGGACGAACCGTCGCTCGGACTGGCGCCCAAACTCGTAGAAGAAGTGTTCGAGAAGATCCAGCAGATCGGCAAAGCAGGCCTCACCGTCCTGATCGTCGAACAAAACGTGGTGGACGGCTTGAGCATTTCCGATCACGGCTACGTGGTGGAAAACGGCGCGATCACTCTGCAGGGCAGCGCAAAAGACTTGCTGGCCAACGAGCAGGTGCGGGCAGCGTACCTCGGGCTGTAAAGGCGCGCGGCGTGCCAATCCAAGTGAAAATCTGACCGCGGCGGGCAAACGATTTCGGTACAATCTTGGTCACCCTCAGGATGGGGCCATGTCCAACTCGTTCATGAAG
>JBGPZW010000081.1:0-15497 GCA_041493955.1 Terriglobia bacterium | reverse complement strand
GTAAACAGTGGCGACTATGCGCAGACCAACACTTGCGGCAGCTCGGTAGCGGCCAACAATGGGAGCTGCACGATCAGCGTAACCTTCACACCGACGGCGACGGGCACCCGGACGGCTGCGGTGACGATCAGCGATAACGCTGCGGGCAGCCCGCATAGCATCAGCCTCACCGGCACGGGTGCGGCAGCTCCGGCGCCGGTGGTGGGTCTTTCGGCCCCGAGCCTGACCTTCGCCAGCCAGCAGTTGAACACGACCAGCGCAGCGCAGACGGTGACGCTGACCAACACGGGCAACGCAGCGCTAAGCATCACCAGCATCGGCGTCACGGGCGTAAACAGTGGCGACTATGCGCAGACCAACACTTGCGGCAGCTCGGTAGCGGCCAACAATGGGAGCTGCACGATCAGCGTAACCTTCACGCCGACGGCGACGGGCACCCGGACGGGCGCCCTCACGATCACCGACAGCGCCAGCGGCAGCCCGCACTCCGTCAGCCTCAATGGGACGGGCTCTTCCACCCCGTCCAGCGTCATGCTGACGCCCACCAGCCACGATTTCGGCTCACAGGCAGTGGGCTCCACCAGCCGGGCCACGATTGTGAGTTTCAAGTATGTCGGCACGACCTATCTCACGATCAAGAGCATCACGGTCACCGGCGATTTCACTCTCACTAACTACTGTGGGAGCGGGTTGTCGCCGGGGTACGGCTGTGACGTATGGGTGAGATTCAATCCCACGGCTCCCGGGCTCAGGGCCGGCACGCTCATCTTCACCGACAGCGCCCCGGACAGCCCGCATAGCATCAGCCTCACTGGCATCGGGCAGTAAGACTCCAAGCTCAGATATCACCCCGGAGTGGTTCCGTAGCAGGGCCGCCCGGGGTGGGCCTGTCTGAATCACTTCCAGAGCAAACGCGAACGACACCCTCACGTCCCACGAAGGCTCTAGAGCAGGATGATACGCTTGCCGAAGCGCACACGTCGCCAGCCGACATCAGAGTGGACTACGACTGGGACTGGGCGGGTGTGGAGCGAGAGTTTCGGCGCGCCATCGAGCTTAATCGTCGCTATGCCACCGCACATAAGTGGTACGCCGAATACCTGTCCGAAATGGGTTGGCACGAAGAAGTCATCGCCGAAAGCAGACGAGCCCAGGAGCTAGACCCGCGCTCGCTCATCATCAACTCGGTCGTGGAAAAGGTTCTCGCCATCGGGGGACAACATGACCGGGCGATTGAACAGCTGCAGAAAGCACTGGAGATTGACCCTTGCTTTGGTAGAGCACACTTTTTCCTCGGCAAGGTGTACGTGCGAAAAGGGATGTTTGTGGAAGCTGCTGTCGAGTGCGAGAAGGCCGCCACCCTCCCCGGGGGCATCAGCGAGGGCCTCGGGGGGCTTGCGTACGCCTATGCGCGTGCAGGCAATAGTGCCGAGGCGCGGAAGCTGCTCAGCAAACTGACGCAGCAGACGAAGCGAAAGTATGTCTCCTGGCGCGACTTCGCAATCATTGAAACCTGCGCGAAGCTGTGTTGGATAGACGCCATAACGAGTTCCTTCCCACTCGATTACCTCAAGGCGGCCGAAAATCACCGGCGGCACTTTGTGACCAGGGGCATAAGAGTCGCTACTTTCTGCGAACTAACGGGCATCCTCCGCCTCATGGGCCATGGTTGCTGGCGTGCTTTGCTGCTGGTCAATGCGCGCGCTCGGCGGCCGATCTCATGCGGCTCTCCGAATCCACCAGGAATGTTCCAGAAGCTACCACCTTCTCGCCTTCTGCCAAGCCTTTCAGGATCTGCACGCGATCGCCGAATCGCTCGCCCGTATCCACCTGGCGCGGTTCAAAGATTCCATTGCCCAGGTCCACAAACACCCGTTTGGAGAGGCCAGAATCGAGCACGGCATCTGCCGGCACGCTCAGACCTGGAGGAGTTGCGACCGTCAGATCGACGTCGACGAACATGTCCGGACGGAGAGCAAAATCTTTATTGTCGGCTTCCAGGCGAAGCTTGAGGGTGCGTGAACTGGGATCGATCTGCGGCAGGATGTTGGAGACACGAGCAAAGAAACTTCTCTTCAGATTCGGGAGCGTGATGCGAACGGCCGCACCGGGATGGCAGTACTGAGCTTCGCTCCCGGAAAGATCGGCGACGATCCACACGTGGCTCAGGTCCGTGATGCGATAGAACTCCGTGTACCTCTCGAATCGCTGGCCAGGCGAAATGTTCCGCGAGGCAATGAAGCCGTCCACGGGGGAGAGGATGTAAATATCTTCGGGAATCCTGCGGGTTAAATTGATCTCCTCAATCTGTGCATCGCTCACCCCGAGCGTACGCAAACGGTCGGCCCAATTGCGAGTTTCCGTCAAGACTCGAGTTGCGGCCGCACCTTCCTTTACGGTGTCGCCCTGTGTTCGCTCGACTGCCGCGACATAACCTCCTGCGGCGGAAAAGAACTCGGGCGAATAGATGATGGCCAGCCGCTGGCCTTTCTTGACCTGGCTGCCGACCGCCTCTTCGTGAGTTTCTCTAACGAATCCATTGACGCCCGCGCTGACGCGGTAAACACGAGTTTCATCCGCAGTGACTCGGCCGGGAATTCGCAAAGTCCGAGTTGCAGACGTCTTCTCCACCGTAGCAACACGAATTCCGACCAACTGCTGCCGTTCGGAGTCGATGTTGACAGTACCCGGGGTCGTTTGCGTGGGCTCGCCGGAAGCTGGCGCCTGCGGGCCCTCGTCTGCATAAACGGCTTCGAGTTGCATGCCGCAATCCGGCGCGATGCCCGGTTTGTCGGATTTGTACGCCGGATGCATCGGGTCAATGTAGTAGAGCACCCGACGCGCAGTGCTGGAGGCTCGCACCCCGCTGTGCTGTTGACCGAGAGCGAAGCCCACCACAATGGCTGACAACACCAGAATTCCGTAGAGCGCATTCCTCATATTGGGACCTCGTTAGTCATAACTTCTCACCTCAGACTCGGGCGGTTAGACAAACCAAAGCCCGCCGATACTAAACTCAGCGCCGAAACCGAAGTGGGTGCGCAGTGCGGAACTGCCTTCCGAAAAGGTCTCGTTGCAACTCGCTGATGTACGGTCCTGCGAACAATAATCAACTAGCCCGAATTTCCACGGCATCTTGTCGTGGAAATTCGGGCTACGGAAGGTCCTCCAATTCCGTTCGTGGCGAGCCTGCTGAACCACGAACGGGCAAAACGTATGTATTTCCGATACATCCCATCTACAGGCTCGGGCGAAATAGTCAACCTGCTCACACCCTCCTATCCGGGACACTACGGACGGGAAGGGCACCCCGGATTGGTATTGCCAACAATACCGTCTGCACCGTGCACGGGCGCGGGATTGCGCGGGTCCACGATACATAACGGCCTCATCATCTCTTCGTCCTCGTGCTCGATGATGTGGCAGTGCCAGGCGAAAAGACCTGCTCTTGACGAAGGATCGAGAGCGGTCGGTCCGAATCGGACCCTGACCCTGGTGATCTGGCCGCCATTGGCGAGGACTGTGTCCTTAAAGCCCGTCTCTCCAGGCACGGGTGGTGATTTGCAGGCTACGCTGTTCCCCAATGCGTTGATTGCATTGCCTATGCAATTGAACACGTCCCCGGTCGCTATCTTTTCGCGGTTTACCACCTCGAATTGCACCTCATGAAGGTGGATGGGGTGAGAGTCCTTGAGATCGTAGATTTCCCAGAGCTCATTCACGGCGGAGCCATTTGAACCCAGCATAACGTTCTCGGTGATGGGGTCGTCCCATTTCATGGAGACGGGTGTGCCCGATCGAAAGGTGCCAAGGGTATGGTCGAAAAGGGCCACCTTGCGCGTGGATGTCTCGCATGATGGATTCGACGTCGGGCATAGATGATCCTGATGGGGAAGAGTAGTGGGAATGACGCTCGTGTCGGTTCCCCTGAGGGGTTTAACAACCCTGAATTGCATGACACCTGCGCCGTCGTCGAGAAGAATAACGTTGCACGCTGATCCGACGCACAACTTAAATCCCGAGAAGTCAACGATCACGTCCGCTCGTTCGCCCGGCGTAATTTGAAACCGGCTGACCGTTACGGGATGTGGCAGGAAACCGCCATCGGCCCCGATCTGAATGAATTTGAGCCGGGACGCCTCCGGGAACGTGAACCCCATAAAGGACTCGTTAGCACCGTTCACGAAGCGAAATCGATATTTCCGTGGCTCGACTTCCAGATAGGGCCAGGTCTTCCCGTTTACCACTTTGAAGTCCCCCTCCGATTTCAAGAACAGGGAACCATCAGTGTTGAACGACTTGTCCTGGATGGCGAGCGGTATCTCATAGTCTCCTCCCGGAAGCCCGCCCGTCTTGCAGGACGACGGATTGCTTGTGTTGAGCGATGCGCCGCAGTCGATAGGCAAGTCAAACTGGCCGCCACCCAGCAAATAATACCCCACCAGTCCCATATACACGTTCTGAAGTGTAATTCCGAGGGTGTGGTCGTGGAAAAAGAGCGTGGCTGGGTACTGCGCGTTGGGGTATTGGAACAGCGCCGCTCCGTCGAGGTTGTAAGTACAATTCCTCACGCCCGACGAGTTGACTTGGCAATAGTCTGAGCCATGTCTAGCGAAGCCGACAGGAATGTTGTTTGCCGCCGGCAGATTCCATGCCTCGGGAATGCCGTCGCTCTCCGATTCCGCACTGATGCCATGCAAGTGCACCACCGTGGGAATCGGCCCGAAGTAAGTCCCCCCGGTCCCCGCGCGATCGGTTCCCCTTCCACGTTCGCCGTCTTGCGACGGATTCGCCCAGTGAACATCCTGATTGAAGGGTACTCCGGGGGGATAGGTCACGAAGTTTCCGTTACTGTATTTGAGGTCATTAAACCACTTCACTTTGGCGGTCTTTTGAAACGTCGCCGCTATGGTAGCGGCTGGAGAGTGGAAACAGTTCTTCGTGATGGGGATGCTGGCGTTATCTTTGCTGAGACAAACATCTGTTGCGGAAATGTTCGGTCCAAAGCCCCACAGTGTGGTCTTTGGGAGCGGGTTGTTATTGCACCCAGCGGGTAAAGGTAAAGAGTCGTCGGAACAGGATAGCACCGGCTGCTGGAACTGCCTTGACGCGATCTCGTAGTAGTCCTTCCCCGAGACGACGGTGTGAGACATCACCAAGCACGTCGGGTTTCCCGCCTGGTCGAAGGTTGTGATGAGGCCACAGACACGAGGAAGCGGGTCCACATATCTCGGGACCCCTGACGGACTCAGCGTCTGTGCCCCTGCCTCGGGCAATAGCAATCCACTCGCAAGCGCAAATACAAAGAAAACTGTCATCAACACTTTCATGCTCTTTTGGGCTGGTATCATATGTTCCTCGTTGCTCCTCCGCCGGCGTTTGAGAGTCGATTTACGTTTCTGGCTTTAGATTCCTGAGTGCCCGCGGGCACGTAGAGTTGTCTCATTACAGCGCTACGTCAAGTCACATTTTTTAAAAGTACTCATAGTACTCTTAGCACTTACCTGGACTTTAGCAGGTATCTTTATTTCCAGCGGTCGGCCATTTCCCGCCGTGTCAACATCGGTGAGACAAGTCTAGTACCCTCCACTCATTAATGAGCAGGGCGAGAAAGAAAAAGGAAAAGATGAACGGTGTTCGTCTTTAGAACCTTTGAGGGCTGGGTGAGTCGAAGTTAAGCTGCGGTTCCGGGTCCGAGTTCACCCGCGATTTGAGTTTGCCGGCGGCCGAGATGGTACTCGATCCGCCGGAGGACCGTGCACTGTTTCTGTTCCTTCCTTCGTTGCAGGATTTCTTCACGCCGCCCGTAGTCGACATCGGCCGGCGTCAAGTTGCCGATGCCTTCGTGGTAGCGGCGGCGTTTGTAGAACTCGATGAACTCCGCCATAGCCGCTCGCAGTTGCTCGGGGCGCGTGTCCGAATGCAGAGGAACGATTCGGTTCAATCCGAGCCAGGGGTGCTTCGGGAGAGGAGGCCATTCAGATCCGTGCCAACCGGGGTACCGCTGCGGTCCGTCTCGATCTTTCCCTTCAGATAGGCGCCGTCCTCGACCAGGATTCGAGCCGTGGTCACGTCCCCGGTAACCGAGGCGTCTTTCTTGATCTCGATGCGGTCGTGCCCGCGGAGATCGCCGCTGACCTGGCCATACACGATCACCTCGCGGGCGACGACTTCAGCGCTCACCTGGGCGTTGCGCCCGACAGTCAGGCGGTGCCCCCCGAGCGAGATGCTCCCTTCGACCTTGCCCTCCAAGTAGAGGTCTTCGTTTCCGGAGATTTCCCCCTTCACCTGCAGGCCCGGTCCCAGACAAGCCGCGGATCGAGCGATCCCACCGGTGAGGTGGGTGGCGTCGCTCGGACTGCGTGGAGCGACCGGCACTCCCGCGCGGGTCGTTGGGGCCGCACCCGGCGGGCTGGGCTGCGGTTGTTCGTCACCCCACATGGCTCCTCCTCGGGTCGGTTGGCAGCGAGAATTGGGTTCTGCGAGACCCGTCAGCAACCACTCTAGGCCGCTGTTCCAAACTGGGGAAGGGGCAAATGCGGCCTCGTTGTTCGCTCCAGCAACCTCGGGCCAGACCCGCGTTCTCCTCCGGCCTACGTCAACCGGCTGGCGCGTTCCTCGCGGGCAGATGTTGCCCGCACCCGTTTGCCCGCCGGCACCTGACCAAGAAATTCGTCGGATCCATCTCCACACTCTCCCGATCTGAGTTGAAAGCAGTCGGCTGCGCGGCTATCCTGGTTCTGTGCTTTACAATGTCCCACGGAAGGGAAACCTTCGGCCAAATGATTAGGTCCGGCTTCTGGCAAAACCTCGTCTCGGTTCTGCTCATAGCCTTTTTGGCTTCGCTCCATGCACAGGCGCAGGTGCGGCCCCGAGGACCAAACGTCTCGCGTCCTAAAACACAGGCCCTATGGCAATCTCCCGTCCCCGCTCCGCCCCAACACTCGACCGCCCGCAAGACCCTCTTTGAACTCGACGTTCCCGGAAATCGGCAGTGGACGGACTCAGGAATCGATCTGGAGGCCGACGACCGACTGCTGTTCACCGCCACGGGAACGCTGCAGTACGCGCTGGGTAAGGAGAATGGTCCCGAGGGTCTTCCGCGGGGCTGGAAGGACCTCCTGCGGCTGCTCCCGATGAACGACCTGGGGCGCGGCGCGCTGATCGGCCGCGTTGGTAGCAGTGAAGCGGCCGAACCCTTCTCGATCGGGTCGCGAAGAGAATTTCAAGTCGTGCAGGGCGTACGCCTCTTTCTCGGCATCAATCAGCCGTCCAACGAGCAGGCGGAGGGAAGTTTCCATGTAAGAGTGGAGATAATTCCGCGAGCTGCTCAGCCTCCCAAGCCCGCGCCGGGCGGCTCGGGCTCACCGGCCGCCAGTCTCACCCCTGCTTTGCTGGACATGATTCCGCGGCGCGTTGCCGACCGCGACGGCAATCCGGGAGACATGGTCAATTTTCTCATTCTTGGGTCCGAAGCGCAGATGCAGCAGGCCTTCCAGTCCGCCGGCTGGATGAAAGTGGATCGCACGAAAAAGGACGCCGTCATCCACGGGATTCTCGCGAGCATCTCCAAGCAGGCTTACACCCAGATGCCGATGAGCGAGCTCTACCTGTTCGAGCGCCCACAGGATTTTGGCTATGCGCACGCGGAACCTCTAGCCGTGGTGGCCTCGCGGCACCATCTGCGCCTCTGGAAAGCTCCGTTCAGAGCGGAAGGCCGCACCCTCTGGGTGGGCGCGGCGACATATGATATTGGCTTTGAGCGGGACGAGCGCAATGGCCAGCTCACTCACAAGATTGACCCGGCCATCGATCTGGAGCGCGATTATGTCGGCGAGAGCCTGAATCAGACCGGTGCGGTGGCCGAACTCACCCGCGTCTCGCCCTCTCATCCGGTCACCGAGGCCAGCACGGCCACCGGCGGCAGCTTTCACTCCGATGGGAAAATCCTCGTGTTGTCTCTGACGCAATCCGAGAAGGACCGCAGTGGTGCGTTTGCGAATCCATTCTGCTATTTTCTCGGGCGGGAGCACCTGGACCCGGGAGAATGGGGCGAGTGCGCCAACTATCTCGAGGCCCCCGCGCCGCAGAGAGTCGCTCCGACGTTAACCCCGGTGAAATACCGTTTATTGATCACTCCCGGAATCTCTGGTTCCTGCGCTTCTTCGTTGCCCGCGACGGCATTATCCCGACGACCATCATGAATGACTCGGCGTGCGCGAGCTGCACGTTCGCGTGCGGGTAAGCCAGGGAGCCGCACTGAAAGTTCTGGCTGCAGACTTCGCGCATCTTGATGCGCAGCTCTGCCCGCATCCCCACCAGCACGTCCGGGAAGTACCCAGGATGATCCGGTGGCGCTGTTCGCCCTGCCCGACGTCTCGTTCACCGGGGTTTCCATCGTGGAAAGTAACGGGAGGGTCTCGAGCAGTGGTAAGCAGATCGCCCCAACCGATTGAAAAGGCTGGCGGGGCCGACGAGACTCGAACTCGCGACCTCCTGCGTGACAGGCAGGCGTTCTAACCAACTGAACTACGGCCCCGCATATTATTGTCGATGGCTGGTGGGCAGTGTCCGATTCGAACGGACGACCTTCCGGGTGTAAACCGGACGCTCTAACCGCTGAGCTAACCGCCCCGCAACCCATCGTACAGGAAGCAGCGCGCAGCGTCAACGCAGCGCTTTCCTTGACACTTCTCGGAGCCAGACAGTAAACTGAACTGTTTTTCTCTGCACACAGGAGCGAGCGGAGCATGCTGCTGGCGCGGGATTACGTGGGCTATATGGCGAGCGAGATCGTCAAGCGACTCCTCGCTGAGCAGATGATCGGGACCAAGGCCCCCGAGGCGCTCACGCAGCGCATCCGCGCGGTGATGATGCAGGAGCTGACCGTCGAGGACCGCCTGAACGAAGAGGTCCGCCAGATCCTCAGCGATCACGCCGACGAGATGCGCCGCACCGGCGCCTCGTACCAGGAGATGTACAAGAAGGTCAAAGCGCAGCTCGCCCGGGATAGGAAACTCATCCTCCGCTAAGCCGATGCGACTCAGCCGGGAAAAAACCGTCCTCCTTTCCCACCTCGTCACCGACGTTCTGGTGGCCAGCGACGAAGTGGAGTTCATCGAAGACCGCGCCACCATCCGCCAGCAGATTGTGCAGATCCTCCAGGCCGCGCTGAAGGAAGAAGAGCAGGTGGACGCCGAAGTGCGCCGCAAGATCGGCTCGCAGAAAAGGGAAATCCTCGAGGGCAGCGAAGAGTGGGACATTCTTTACCGCAAGTACTACGCGGAAGAGCTCAAGCGCATGGGGGTTGTGCACCAGCCGAGCGAGCGCTGAACGCAGAGATCAGAAGCAAAGGGGCGGCCCGGGATGGGCCGCCCCCTTTTGCTTTCTAAAAGTCGTTACGGGCGGCGTTTGAGCGTCGGCCGGTCGTCGTCCTGGTCGTCGCCCTTCTGCTGGCCCTTGCCCGCTTTGTCCTTATCCTGTTCGGTGCGCTTGCGGAGCGTGGGCTTGTCGGGGTCCTTGTCCTGGAGCTTCCGCCCGGACTGCGAGGCGCGCAGGCGGGCCTTCACCAGGTCGAACTCCGAGGTCGAGACGATGTACTGGTCGCGCGTCGGTAGGATGGTGGCGATTTCCTTCTGTGTATTCTGAATGCGCTCGGGGGTCGGCGGGTGCGTGGAGAATACTTTGGGAATGCTGCCTGGACGCCGGCGCTCCTCCGCCAGCACCTTTTCAAAGAAGGTGGCATAAGCGTTCGGGTCGTAGCCCGCCTTGTACATGTACTGCAGGCCGAGGAAGTCGGCTTCGCGCTCGGCGTCGCGTGAAAACTTCAGGTAGCCCAGCGGGATGAAGAAGTTCAAGCCCTGATAAATTCCGTAGCCGGCCCAGCCCCCTGGGCCGAGCAGGATCAGCGGGATCATCGCGAGCTGCGTCAATTCACCCTTGGTGGCGTTCTTGGTGCCGTGCCGCGCGGTGACGTGCGCGATTTCATGCGCCATCACGCCAGCCAGTTCCGACTCCTCGTCGGCGCGCAGCACCAGGCCAGTGTTCACATAGAAGAAGCCGCCGGGCAACGCAAACGCGTTGATCTCATCCGAATCGATGACCTTGATGGTGAAGGGGACTCGGGCGTCGGAGTTGCGCACCAGGTTCTGGCCCACGCGATTGACGAACTCCACCACGACGGGGTCGTCCACCAGCTTCGCCGAGCGCTCCACTTCCTGCGCCAATTGCTTGCCGATGGCGATCTCCTTCTCGAGCGAATAGAAATTGATTCCCTTGCCGACGTTGCGGTTGCCGATCTGCTCGACGTCAGACTTGGAGTCCTTGGGTTTGTCCTTCTGCTGGGGCTCCTGCGGCGCAGCCTGCTGAGGGTCCTGCGGCGCGGTCAACGCCGGCGAAAAGGTTATCAGGGTCGCAAGCACGACAGCCGCGAACTGCCCGAGGAGACGTTTCATACGCCGCACCTCCATACCGCCCTGCTTCGCATTATACACCCGGCGGGCCAGCCCATTCGGCCCGTGGCTTTGAGATGTCGTTGGTGGCCAATAGGTTTCATGGAAAGTTCGCCCGGCAGGGCGGTCGGAGGGCCCATTCCGCATGGACCGGCCGGGTCATTGACAGTCCAGCGGCTTCCCTCTAGAGTCGGACAGGGTAGGTGCTATGCCCGTCCGGCGCGTCCAGATCGGCCAGCAGTGGAAAAAGAACGGCACCGGGGAAACCTTCCTGGTGACCAAGCTCTATACCGAGGCCCTAGCCACGTTTGCCACATTGCGCAAGGCTGGCGCCGAGACCGAGCCCATCGTCCGGGTGAAGGTGGAGCGCCTCGGCGACTCGCAAACCCTCCCAGGCTTCTCTCTGGCTCAGGAGTCCGAGGACTTTTAGCCCCCGTCGGCTTGCCCCTCCACTGAACACCTCTAAATTGAACGCACGGGAAGGGTTACGACGTCCTCCACTTGCATCACTTCGCGCACGAGGAAAGGCTCTGCGTACTCCACTCCGACCATGTGCCCGTAATACCGGGCGATCAGATGGACCTCCTGCTCGAGATGGTCGAGCGGCATGTGGATCTTGGAACGCGGGGTACCCTTGGGCGGCCTGAACTGGGACCTGTAGGCCAGGATGGCGCGCCGGCGCCGATCGAATTGTTTGGTGATGTCCACGACGAAGCTCGGGCGCACCGAAGGATTGTAGAGCGTCGAATAGAGCACCTTGAAGGGACGATAGGCTTCTCCCTCGATGGTGAGGCGCCTGAGCCCGGCGAGGAAGCAGCCCTCGTAGGCGATCTTCGAGGCATTGTAGTGGTCGGGGTGGCGGCCCTCCCAGTAGGGCAGAATGACGGTGTGCGGCCGCAGGGCGCGGATCTTCCGGGCCACGGCGAGCTTGTTCTTATCGTTCAGCTCGAGCCGCGCATCGGGCAAGCCCAGGTTGTCGCGGTGATGTACTCCCAGGATGCGTGCTGCGGTGGCCGCTTCGCGCCGGCGGACCTCGGGCGAGCCGCGGGTGGCCATCTCGCCCGCGGTCAGGTCCAGGATGCCCACTTTGTAGCCGCTTTGGGACATTTTGATCAGAGTCCCGCCACAGGTTAGTTCGACGTCGTCCGGGTGCGCAGCAATCGCCAGCAGATCAAGCTTCATCAGGCCTCCGTGGGAGCGTCAGGGCCAAGCGCTGATTGTAGGCAGCCGCCGCGGCGACGTCAAAGCCTCGATTGCGGGGAGCGCCCGGGGTAGTATGTTGCCTGTCGGGGAGGTGTGGGAGGTCAGCCGTGTCGGAATTGCCGCTGGAAGGACGTGTGGCTCTGGTGACCGGCGCAGGCCGGCGGATCGGGCGGAGTATCGCGCTGAAGCTCGCGGCCGAAGGGGCCCACGTGGTCGTACATTATCGCAGCTCGAAGGCGGAGGCGGAGCAGGTGGTGACGGAGATCACTGCGATGGGCCGGCGCGCGCTCACCTGGCAGGCCGACGTTGCGTGCCGCGACGATGTCACGCGGATGTTTGCTGCGGTCGAGCGCGAATTCGTGCGGCTCGATATCCTGGTGAACAATGCGGGAATGTTCTTCCGCGCGCCTTTCGAGAAATTGACCGAGGAGCAATGGGACACTATTCTCGACGCAAACCTGAAGTCGCAGTTCCTCTGCGCGCAGGCCGCCGCGCCGCTTCTGAAGCGCACGGGCCGCGGCACGATCATCAATCTTTCGTCGCTCGGCGGTTTGCTGGCCTGGCCCAGCTATACACATTATTGCGTTTCCAAGGCCGGTTCCATCATGCTCACGCGCTGCTTGGCCCGGGCGCTCGCGCCCGAAATCACCGTCAACAGCGTCGCCCCGGGAACGATCACCTTTCCCGGCGACCCACCGGAAATTGCCCAGGATTTTGTCCGCCGGGCGCCACTGCGTAGAACGGGAACGGGCGAAGATATTGCGGAAGCGGTCGCCTTTCTTGCGCGGTCGGAGTTTATCACCGGACAGGTCTTCGTCGTGGACGGCGGTCGCTCACTGACCTAACTGCGGCGCGAAATAGGCGGAACAGTCGTAGGGCGCTGCTCTTCTCGCGCGTCCGCTCGGCGGATGCTGCGCCCCTCTGCACGGAATGATCCCAGCCAATGGAAAGGAAAGGCGCGGTTAAAACGCAGCCAGGCGCTCCATCGCCGCGACAACCTTCTGGGTGTTGACCATGAAATATTTCTCGAGTGGCGGGCTGAACGGGATGGACGGGATGTCCGGGCCGGTGACGCGATCCACCGGGCCATCGAGATGGTCAAAGGCCTCTTCGCTCACGACGGCGGCCAGCTCCGCGCCGATGCCCATGGTGCGCTTGTCTGCGTGGACGATCATACACTTGCTGGTCTCTCTGACTGAAGTGAGGATGGTTGTCTTGTCGAGCGGGGCCAGCGTGCGGATTTCCACGACCTCCGCCACGATGCAGGACCGCTTCGTCCGGTCTCCAGGAGGTTAACTCACGCGTACGGCCCCGCTGGCGATCAAGGCCACCAGCTCGCGATCGGCAGGCAGGAAGTCAAATTGCTCCAGCGCGGAATGCTCCGCCCACTGGATTTGCTCGAAGACAAGGTTCTGAGGGATCTGGGAATCAATCGCGGCAGAAAAAAAGATCAGTTCCAGCTCGATCGCATGCTCGGTGTATCGGTGGCGCGTGCGGTAAACCTCCCGGCCGATGCGGGCCCGCACGCCCAGCTCTTCGGCGAGTTCCCGGGCCAGGGCCTGCACAGCTGATTCCCCGGGCTTCACCTTTCCTCCCGGAAACTCCCATTTGAGGCCGAAGGAGTCTTTGCCGCGGCGTTGGCAGATCAGCAGCCGGCCGGCCTGCTCGATGAGCGCTGCGACAACAGTAATCATGGGGAACGACGTGCAACAGTCTTGGTTAGCCGACGCTCGGGGATCATTGTCGAAGTGTCGCTGGGTGCCGACCGCGCAGCGCAGCGACTCCTGCTGTGACGCGTCCAGGCCATGACGAGATTTCATTCTAGCCGTGCGCGAGCGGCCTCACAACCCGGCACGACCTGTTCCCGGCAGAGGTTCGCTCGCCTTCAGGCCGCTGGCTTGCCTCGCAGCCGGAAATCTGCGAGGATTACCGCCAAGAGGAGTTACGTTTCGCAACCAAAGGAGGTTTCCATGCCACGTTTCCTGCAACAGGTTGCCTATACACCGGAAGGCTGGCAGACACTGATCAAGAATCCGCAGAATCGCATCGATGCCGTGCGCCCGGCGATCGAAAAACTGGGAGGAAAGATCGAGACCGCTTGGTTCGCTTTCGGCGAGTACGATGTGATTCTGATCGTGGAGATGCCCGACAACGTGAGCGCGGCGGCCATTTCCATGGCCTTCGCCGCGGGCGGCGCCTGCAAGGCCGTCAAGACCACGCCCCTGCTGAGCACGGCGGAGGCCGTGGAGGCCATGAAGAAGGCCGGCACAGCGGGCTACCGCGCTGCCACCGCCGGGCGCTAGCTCGAGCGAAATTGCGCGAGTTCTGCGATTGCCCACCCAGAGGGGCCACCGCAACGGCACGCGAGCCTGTGCCCTAAGAGAATCCTGCTGGGCGGTCAGTGGGAGGCCAGCGACGACTCTTCGGGAGCGTGGAAGGGGCGCACTTCGTCCGCGGTGACACGCGAGAACCTTCCGAGGCGTTGCTTCAGGTAGGCCCACGGGATGTGGAACAACAGCACCTTCGGGCTGAACTTGCTGCTGTCGGAAATCCAACAGCTATGCGTGCACCAGCAGTTGGCTTCGGGGATGGATTTAACTTCCTTCTTCATTTGCGGCGAGCGCAGCGCGGCGCCCAAGTCAAACTGAAAATCCTGCAGGCGGCCGATGGCGGGGCGCATCTCACAGGCGCGGAATTCGCCGTTGTGGTCAATGACCGCGCTGGTGAGGCCGGCGGTGCAGGGCATAGGCCAGCGATGTGGCCGCTCGAAACACTCCTCGTGGATGTCGAAGTGCATTTTGATCGTCCCGAGGTAGTACATGCGCGCGAAGAATCGTGATGCCGGGCGCAGGTGGGCGAAGAGCTTCTCGGCATACGCTTCGTGCAGGGGCGTGAGCTTCCTGTGTAGCTCGCGCACCTGCGCGATGCTGAGCTGACGAAGGCCCGCGTCCAGCGGGCTCCCGCGGATGATCTCGAAATACTGGCCCATCACCCCGGCGTTCTGGAACAGGTGCGCGCCGAGCTGGACCAACTCCTCGTAATTCTCCCGCGTGATTACCGTGACGACGTTGCGACGCAGGCGCCGCTCGCTGCGAAACTCACTCATCCGCTCGATGGTCGCCAGCGTCTTCTCGAAATTGTTCGGCACGCCGCGGATGGTGTCGTGCGTGTTGGCCAGGCCGTCGATGGAAAAGTTCAGGTCAATCGTCAGTTCGGGGCAGTCGCGCAGCACCCGGGTGACGACCGCATGGATTTGTTTCGGAAGCAGGCCGTTGGTAGGCAGATTCAGATGCCGGACTTGGTTGTTGCGGTAAAAAAGGCAGATGATCTCGTCGAGCTCCGGGCGCAGAAAAGGCTCGCCGCCGGACAGCCAGAGCTTGCCGAACCGCGGCGCGGTCCGTGAGATCGTCTCAATCTGCTCGAAGCTGAGGTCCTGGTTCTTGTTCAGGTTGTCCCAGTAGAAGCAGGTGCGGCAAAGCGAGTTGCAGCGCGAGGTAACAAACAGGAACAGCGACTCAAACTCTTTTTTCCGGAAGAGTTGCTGGACGTAGCGGCTGTAACTGATCACCGTCTCAGCCATGGGCGCGGCTGTTCTACTCCCTGTCGGGCATTAGAGCATATACTTCAGGGTGTGTATAGCCCCGAGGTGCTTGACCATTTCAAGAACCCGCGCAACGCCGGCGAACTTGCCGGTGCTTCTGCGACCGTCGAGGTCAGCAACCCGGCCTGTGGCGACATCCTGCGGCTGGCCGTGCGCGTCGAAGGGGGACGCATCGCCGGCGCCCGCTTCAAGACGCGCGGCTGCGTCACCTCGATTGCCTGCAGCTCGCTGCTCACCGAGCT
>JBGPZW010000221.1:0-2008 GCA_041493955.1 Terriglobia bacterium | reverse complement strand
GAAATCGAATAAGGCCCCCGCGATGTCTTCGCGCCGCCACCCAAAACCGCCGCCGGTAAATCCCCGCTCAAACCCACCGTCCCAGACCAACGATCCAGCGGACGCCGCGGGGAGGGGCTGCCCATCGAATTCCAGCGCCTGCGCCCAGACGCGCCGGGCGTCCTCCACACGGTTCTTCTCGGTGAGTTCATCGAGCAGGGGAAACGCGCGCCGCAAGGGAAAGGAGGCATGCAGTCCAGCCAAGCGGCCCCAGACCGCCAGCGCGGCATCGTCAGCGCGTTCCGCCACAAAGAAGTCGAGAGCGGCAAGGTAAGCGCCGGCGTCGATCGGCAGGGCCTCGTTCAAGATGCGGTCAGTGTCCGCGCTGACGCGCCAGCAGCGTGAGACCGCCAGCGTGGTTAGCTTCGGATCTCGGTTTACGGCGCGCCGGATCTGCGCAAACGCCTCCGTGAGCTGCTCCTCCCGCAGCAGAAAGTTTCCGTAGCGCCAGGCCACCACGGCCGAGATTGGATAGGCTGACTGGGCCGCTTCAAAGGCCTCCCGCGCGCGGCGTGGGTCGCCGGCCGCCTCGTAGGCGTCGCCGAGGTCCATCCAGTAGAAAGCCGAGCGCGGGTCGTTGGCCAGCGCGCGGCGATAGTAGGAGATCGCCAGGAGCAGATCCGCATGCTCGAAATCGAATTGGCGGTAACGACCCAGGCGATACCAGTATTCCGCATTCCCCGGCTCCAGGCGCGCCGCCCACATCCAATCATCCGCCCGCGAAGAATTGGCCCACAGACCCGCCAAGCCGTTCCTGCCGCCCTCGAAGGCGAGCGCCACCGCCAGCGACACAATGGCGGTCAGAAACACCCAGCGCTGTGCGGGAGAGGAGAGCCGGACGCGCATCGCGCGATAATCTGCTACTAGTTGCGCGTCGCGCGCAACAAAAAAGTGCGCCGAGCATTCTGCAGGTTCACGAAAGGGTAGGCACAGGGACCCGGTCAGGCATTCCGCGGCGGGAGAGAGGCCGCAGCGAACGGCTCGGAGGCTTTCCGAGCGGGAAACACGAATCGCTTCACGAGGCGGGCCACAGGAAGCCAGAAGCGGCTCGAACCGGAAAGACGCGAAAGCAACCGGCCCAGGACGATCTGCTGCGGCGTCTCCAAGTTGATCTGTCGCCAGCCGCGATAGATGCAGGTCACCCTGCCGAGCAGCTCTGCACCGGAGACGTGTTCATCCGGGTCCGCCACGGCGTCTCCTTTGGTCACCAGGAGCGACGGGGGGCTTGATAGGCTCTTCCGGATGACGCGATGAACAACCAGCTGTTCATTGCGTGCAAAAAGGACCACCTCGCCGGGCGTGACGCTATGCGGATCCGTACGGCGAATGAACAGGACATCGCCAGGGCGAATCCAGGGCATCATGCTGCGGCCTGCAACCTGGAGCAAAACCGCGCCGCGCACGCGCACCGCTTCAGTGACGTGCTCGACGTGGACTGGATCGCTGCTGCAGCTCATTCCGCTCGAAACCCCACCGTCTTGACCCCAGAAACGGCGTTCGGGCCGCCGATCTAAGGATTGAACTGAAGCGCCTTTGACCCCACCACGTTCCCATCTAGGGAAACTTCCACTTTCCAGTTTCCTGTCAGGCCACGCTTGGTGATGAAGCTGCCGGCCACAGGCAGGCTGGCTACGGCACTTGCCGACCCGACTGGCTGCTGTGCGACGACAAAGCTGGTCTCGATAGCCTGATAGACATAGCCGTCGGGCAGAAAAAAACGCAGGGCTTGAGCATGGGTGCCAGGGGGCACATTGCTCCACGCTACAATGACACTCAGGGCGGGGAGCGACTTCGTGCTGAACGAACTCGCCGGCGTGCAGCCAGGGGAAGGGTTGTCGCAGAAGGAGACGGTAGCACTCGGCGGCGGGGGCGCGGCCGGCGGGGGGTTCACGCTCGTCACCACCGATTGCCCGGCGCACCCCGCGCTGAGCAGGAGCGCGCAAACCATCGCCGTCAGGAGGACAACTGG
>JBGPZW010000026.1:0-29098 GCA_041493955.1 Terriglobia bacterium | reverse complement strand
GTTGCGATAGTCTAAGGTGCGATGCTGATGAGTCGGATCCGAATCCTTCCGGAAAACGTTGCCAACAAGATCGCCGCGGGCGAGGTGGTGGAGCGGCCCGCGTCGGTGGTGAAAGAGCTGCTCGAAAATGCGCTGGACGCGGGCGCGCGCTCGGTGCGCATCGAAGTCGAAGCCGGCGGCAAGCGCATGATCCGCGTGATTGACGACGGCTGCGGCATGGCACACGACGACGCGCTGCTGGCCTTCGAGCGCCACGCCACCTCGAAGCTGCGCACAGCCGACGACCTGCTCGCGATCGCCACGCTGGGCTTCCGCGGCGAGGCCCTGCCGTCAGTTGCGGCGGTGTCGCGGCTGCTGCTTGAAACCCACACGGCCGAGGAAGAGCAGGGCACGCGCATCGAATTTGCCGGAGGTAAGCTGGTGGGCGTTAAACCGGCCGGCGTTCCCGTGGGCACGTCGGTCAGCGTGGCGGATATTTTCTACTGCGTGCCCGCGCGGCGAAAGTTCCTCAAGTCCGAGACCACGGAGCTGGGTCACATCGCTTCGCTGGTGACCCACTACGCGCTAGCGCATCCCGGCAAGCAGTTTTTCCTGAAGACGCCGACGCAGGAGATCATGAACGTCTCGCCGGTGGAAGGTCTCGCCGAGCGTGTGTATCAGCTTTTTGGCCGGCAGGCGCTCGAAGAATTTCTGGAGATCCCGCCGGCGAGTTCGCCGGTGCGCGCTGCGATCACCGAGCCGGAGCTCGAACCCGAAGAGCAGGCCGCCACGCTGGGCGTGCAGGGATTTGTCTCGCGCCCCGAAGTGCAGCGCCCCAACCGCAACGGCATCTACATCTTCGTCAACCGCCGCCTGGTGCGCGACCGCTTGATCCTGCACGCCATCCACGAGGCGTATCGCAATATCATGCCGCCGAATGTTTTCCCGGCGGTGCTGCTGTTCCTCGAGATCCCTTACCAGGAAGTGGACGTCAACGTCCACCCGGCGAAAATCGAAGTGCGGTTCCGCCACCCGCAGTTTATTCATGACTTCACGCGCGATGCTGTCCGCGCCGCACTAACCCGTGCGCGACCCATCCCGAGTTTTCCCGGGATCGCGACGCAGGCGTCGGCCGCGGTGCGAGGGCCAAGGACCCCCGGCGATGGAGCCCTGGCCGCAGTGGCTTCGGCCGCGGGCGCGGTGGGTCCACCGCGCGCGGTAATTCCGGCGGCTGTGCCGATCGAAGGCGCGGGCGCCGCGGTAGATTTCGAGCTGACCGGCGCGCCGTTGCGGCCCGAAGCGCAGCGCTTCCAGTTCGAGGCCGGGCAAGCGATCAGCTCCACAGCGCCGCCGCGGGAGTTCACCGAGGAGTTCCGCGCGCTGGCGGCGCAACAGTCGGCCACAGCGGAGAGCATCACCGATCTGAAGCCGTTGGGGCAGGTGAACAGCAGCTTCATCGTGGCGGTGAACGGAGAAGGACTGTGGATCATTGACCAGCACGTGGCGCACGAACGCGTGCTTTTCGAGCAGCACGTGCGCGCCCGCCGCGAGGGCGCGCTGAGCGGCCAGCGGATTCTCGTGCCGCTCGTGGCCGAGCTGTCCCCGCGGCAGCTGGTGATCTTCGAGCGCATCGCAGAGGAGCTGCGCGAGAACGGCTTCGAGGTCGAGCCTATCGGCCCGCGCAGCGTGGCCATTCAGGCGGCGCCGGCGGGGATCGCCAGCGCCGATGCCGAGCGGCTGCTGACGGAAATCCTCGACGGTGTGGAACGCGAAGACCAGGCCATCTCGATGGATTCGCTGCAGGCCAAGATCGCAGCTTCGACCGCGTGCCACGCGGCCATCAAGGTGAACATGCCGCTCGACCAGGCCAAGATGGAATGGCTGCTGGGAGAGCTGGCGAGGACCGAAGCGCCGATGAGCTGCCCGCACGGCCGGCCGATAGTGCTGCGTTATTCGCTGCGCGAGATCGAGAAAGCCTTCAAGCGGACTTGATCACTCCATGAATTTGCCTTGGTCTCCTGTCGTCACAGGTCTCTTTGTGGCCGCTGTCGTGTCCCTTATGACGGCCTTCGGGCTTTACCACCTGATGATTTTGAAAGTGAATCGAAGCCGACCACTCGGAGACCGAATTCCCCATTCTATTCAGCTCACAGGCTGGAATCATGTCGTAGAAGAGTATCGACAGCTATATCCACGGAGCATTGTGTATCCGAACGCGCTTGTGTTTGCGATGGTCGGTTTGGGGTGTGGCTTGGCAATCTTCGCGATCCGCACTTGGGAATATGCTGCCAGGAAATAAAACCATGCGAAAGCTGATCATTGCGATTGATGGGCCGGTGGGTTCGGGCAAGAGCACAGTCGCGCGGCGGGTGGCCGAGCTGCTCGGCTACACCTATCTCGACAGCGGCGCAATGTACCGCGCTCTGGCCTGGAAGGCGCTGCGGGATAGGGTGCCGCTGGATTCGGCGGCAAAGCTCGAAGCGCTCGCCCGGGGCACGCACATTGACCTCGAGGTGGCCGCCAGCGCGCCCGAAGGCGGTGGCCTGCGCGTGCGCCTCGATGGCGCCGACGTGACTGAAGCGATTCGCGGCGTCGAGGTATCCCAGGCAGCTTCTCGAGTTGCGGTCGTGCCCGGCGTGCGCAAGGTCTTGGTTGCCGAGCAGCGCCGCGCGGGCGCGTCGGGCGGCGTGGTGATGGAAGGGCGCGACATCGGGACAGTCGTCTTCCCAGACGCGGATTTCAAGATTTATCTGGACGCTACCGTCGCAGTCCGCGCCGAGCGCCGCTGGCGCGAGCATCAAGGGAAAGGCGACGCGATGATGCTCGCCCAGGTCATCGAGGAAGTCCGTGAGCGTGACCGCCGCGACAAGAGCCGCGAAGCCTCCCCACTAATCCGCGCCACCGATGCCGTGGTGGTGGACAACACGGCCATGGACGTCGAGGAAACCGCTCGCCTCATTGTTCTGCTCGTCCGGACACGAGAGCAATAACCCACCGGATGACGCCGGTACTCCTGTTAGACCGTAACGCGAGCGCTTTCCAGCTCTTCAAGATGCACTGGAATGTTCGGGGTCTCTCGGCAGGTTTCCCTGCGCCCGAGGCTGCGTCGAAGGGGAGCGAAGAGAATGCAGGGCTCCGACTCTGCGTTCCCGGACGATGGCTGACAGCTGGAGGCGGATCGCTATTCTAGGTGGGGCTGGACATGGAGGCGAGAAACTCAGCGTTGTTCTTGGTTTTGACCAGCCGGCCGCAGAGCAACTCCATGGCCTCGACGGGCGAGAGCGGGTTCAAAACCTTGCGCAGCACCCAGACGCGGTTCAACTCGTCGGCGGGCAGCAGCAACTCTTCCTTACGCGTGCCGGAACGGTTGATGTCGATGGCGGGGAAGATGCGCTTGTCCACCAGCCGGCGATCGAGGTTGATCTCCATGTTGCCGGTGCCCTTGAACTCTTCGAAGATAACGTCGTCCATGCGGCTGCCCGTATCGATCAGGGCGGTGGCGATGATGGTGAGCGAGCCGCCCTCCTCGACGTTGCGCGCGGCGGCGAAAAAGCGCCGGGGGCGCTGAAGCGCGTTGGCGTCGATACCGCCGCTGAGCACCTTGCCCGAGGGCGGTGTGACGGCGTTGTACGCGCGGGCGAGACGCGTGACGGAGTCGAGGAGGATGACGACGTCGCGCTTGTGCTCGACCAGCCGCTTGGCCTTCTCGAGCACCATTTCCGCCACCTGGATGTGGCGTTGCGGCGGCTCATCGAACGTCGAGCTGATCACCTCGCCCTTGACCGTACGCTGCATGTCGGTGACTTCTTCGGGCCGCTCGTCAATCAGCAGCACGATCAGCGCGACCTCCGGATGGTTTGCCGTGACCGAGTTGGCCATGGACTGCAGCATCATGGTCTTGCCGGTGCGCGGCGGCGCGACGATCAGCCCGCGTTGGCCCTTGCCCACCGGGCAGAGCAGGTCGAGCACGCGCCCGGTCAGATTTTCCTTCGTGGACTCCATCTTCAACCGGCCCTGCGGGTAGAGCGGGGTCAGGTTGTCGAAGAAGATTTTGTTGCGCGCGACCTCGGGGTCCTCAAAGTTGACGGCTTCCACCTTGATCAGCGCGAAGTAGCGCTCGCCGTCCTTGGGCGGGCGCACCTGTCCGGAGACGGTGTCGCCGGTGCGCAGGTCGAACTTGCGGATCTGCGACGGCGAAACGTAGATGTCGTCCGGGCCGGGCAGGTAGTTGTACTCCGGCGCGCGGAGGAAGCCGAAGCCGTCCGGCAGGCATTCCAGCACGCCTTCGGAGAAGATCAAGCCGTTCTTCTCCGTCTGGGCGCGCAGGATCTGGAAGATCAGCTCCTGCTTGCGCATGCCGCTGGCGCCGGGGATGGCAAGATCCTTGGCGATCTTGGCCAGGTCAACGATACTCTTCTCTTTCAGTTCAGCAAGGCTAATGCTCATCGTATTGTTTCCTTGATTGGGCCTGAAAACTCAGGCTTGGATTGTGGTCAAAATTGACTCCGGGCAGGCGGTATTCGCTTCCGACCGGGGTTTCTTTACTTAAGTTCGGGTCAGCGTTCAAAACCCAAAATCAGGCGGCGCCAGGGGATCCCCCTCCGGAGGTTTCAGCCCCCCGAAGCTTCCGGATAGACGGGCCGGGGTCCGTTCAGTTGGTCAACCCCTGGTCTTCTTCGACTTCGGCCTCGAACTTGGGAGCGACCTCCGGGACCGGCGGGTGCGTCACCGGGAGGAGGGGGTGCTCGAGTGCGAGTTGCAGAACGTCGTCCATGGTCTCGACGAACTTGATGGCCACGCTGGCTTGGACCTCCGGCGGGATGTCGGCCAGATCCTTTTCGTTATCCTTCGGCAGCAGAACGGTGCGCAGGCCCATGCGCTGCGCGGCCATCACCTTTTCCTTGACGCCGCCGATGGGCAGAACCTTGCCGCGCAGAGTGATCTCGCCGGTCATGGCCACGTCGCAGCGCACCGGGATCTTCGTCAGGGCGCTGGCGATCGAGGTAGCGATGGTGATGCCGGCCGAGGGGCCGTCCTTGGGGATGGCGCCCTCGGGCACGTGCACGTGGATGTCCAGGTGGCGGTAGAAATCCTTGGGCAAGCCGAAATTGGCAGAGCGCGAGCGGATGTAGCTCATCGCCGCTTGTGCAGATTCCTGCATAACGTCGCCTAGCTTGCCGGTCAGCGTCAGCCGGCCCTTGCCTTCCATCAACTGGGCCTCGGTGGCCAGCACCTGCCCGCCGACCTCGGTCCAGGCCAGACCGGTGGCCAGACCCACCTCGTTGTGTTTTTCGGCCCAGATCTCGCGGTACTTGATGACGCCGAGGAAATCCTTGGCGTTGGCGGCCGTGACTTCGACCCGGACATCCTTGCCTTCCTTGACCACCTTGCGCGACATCTTGCGGCAGATGTTGGCCAGTTCCCGCTCAAGGTTGCGCACGCCGGCTTCATGCGTGTAGTGGCGGATGATGTGCGTGATGGCCTCGTCGCTGAAAGTCACGTTGTTCTCGGAGAGCCCGGCGGCATTGCGTTGCTTCTTCACCAGGAAGCGCTTGGCGATTTGCAGTTTTTCGATCTCGGTGTAGCCGGGCAGTCGCAGGATCTCCATGCGGTCCTGCAGCGGCTGCGGGATGGTGTGCAGCACGTTGGCGGTGCAGATGAACATCACCTTGGAAAGGTCGTATTCCACGTCCAGGTAATGGTCGGTGAAGGCGTGGTTCAGCTCCGGGTCGAGCACCTCCATCAGCGCCGCCGACGGGTCGCCGCGGAAGTCCATGGACATCTTGTCCACCTCGTCGAGCACGAAGACCGGGTTGACCGTGGCGGCCTTCTTCATCAGTTGGATGATCTGGCCGGGCAGCGCACCGATGTAGGTGCGGCGGTGGCCGCGGATTTCGGCCTCATCCCGCACCCCGCCCAGAGAGACGCGCACGAACTTGCGGCCGGTGGCGCGGCCGATGGACATCGCCAGCGAAGTCTTGCCCACGCCCGGCGGCCCCACGAAGCACAGGATCGAGCCGCGGGGATTCTTCACCAGCTGGCGCACGGCCAGGTATTCGATGATGCGCTCTTTGATCTTCTCCAGCCCGTGGTGGTCTTCTTCCAGGATGCGCTCGGCCAAGCTGATGTCGCGGATCTCCTTGGACCTCTTCTTCCACGGCACGGCCAGCAGCCAGTCCAGGTAGTTGCGGCTGACGGTGGACTCGGCCGACATCGGCGGCATCATCTCCAGGCGCTTGAGCTCCTGGACGGCCTTCTCGTGGACGTCCTTGGGCATGCCGGCCGCGTCGATTTTCTTCTTCAGCTCGTCGATTTCGCTCTTCTCGCCGCGGCCCAGCTCCTTTTGGATGGCCTTCATCTTCTCGTTGAGGTAATACTCTTTCTGGGCCCGCTCCATCTGCCGCTTGACGCGCGTGTTGATGTTGCGATCGACGTTCAGCTTCTCGATCTCAACCTCCAGGATCTCGCCGACGCGGTTCAGCCGGTCCTGGGGGTCAAAGTTCTCGAGCAGCTCCTGCTTCTCCTCAACGGGAAGCTGAAGGTTGGCGGCAATCGTGTCGGAGAGCTTGGCCGGATCATCCACCCGGGCGGCGGCGACCATGGTGTCGTAGTTGAGGCTCTGGGACAGCTTAACGTACTGCTCAAACAGGGTGGTCACCTTACTGACGGCCTGCTCGAGAGCCGGGTTGGGCTCGACCTTCACCGGCACTAGGCGCAGGGTGGCCCGGAAAAACCCTTCCTCGGTCGAGATCGAAACGACCTTGGCGCGCTCGGCGCCTTCCACGAGCACCTTGATGTTGCCGTCGGGCAGCTTGACGCTCTGCACGATGTTGGCCAGCGTGCCGACCCCATAGATCTCGTCCGGTTTGGGGTCGTCCACCGAGGCGTCGTGCTGTGTGGCTAGGAAGATTTTCTTGTCGGTGGCGAGCGCTTCTTCGAGCGCCCGCACCGAGGCTTCGCGGCCGACAATGAAGGGGGTCATCATCTGCGGGAAGATGACCATGTCGCGCACCGGCATCATGGGTACGCGTTTCAATTCTGTTTTTTCCCGGTTGAACATGTGTCCTTTCGGGGGCCCCTGGTCCTTGTCCAATCCGTTTACCCGGCCTTTTCGAGTAGGTTCCAGTTGATCTCCCGGCTGCGCACCATCTCCGCACTGACTACGAAATCGCGGACCTTGCGCTGCGCCGGCAGGTGGTACATCAGCTCGAGCATCAGGTCTTCCAGGATCATGCGCAGGCCGCGGGCGCCGACCTTGCGCTGCAGCGCCAACTCGGCGACGGTGTCCAGTGCGTCCTCGGTGAACCGCAGCCGCACGTTTTCAAACTCGAAGAGCCGCTGGTACTGCCGGATCAGCGCGTTTTTGGGCTCGGTCAAAATGCGGATGAGCGCGCCCTTGTCCAGGTCGCTCATCACGCCCACCACCGGCAGGCGTCCCACGAATTCGGGGATCAGGCCGTAGCGGATCAGGTCGGTGGGCTGCGCCTGCTCGAGCATCTCGATGTTGCGCCGGTGCGCGGTGGCCGGCTGGGCATCGGTGTGGAAGCCCAGCGACTTCTGCCCTGCGCGCCGCTCGATAATCTTCTCCAGGCCCACGAACGCGCCGCCGCAGACGAACAGGATGTTGGTCGTGTCCACCGGCGTGAATTCCTGGTGGGGGTGCTTGCGCCCGCCCTGGGGGGGCACGTTGGCCACAGTGCCCTCGAGGATCTTCAGCAGGGCCTGCTGCACGCCCTCGCCCGAAACGTCGCGGGTGATCGAGGGGTTCTCGTCCTTCTTGGCAATCTTGTCGATTTCGTCGATGTAGATGATGCCCTGCTGGGCCTTGGTCACGTCGCCGTCGGCGTTCTGCAGCAGCTTGAGAATGATGTTCTCGACGTCCTCGCCGACATAACCGGCCTCCGTCAGCGTCGTGGCGTCCACGATGGCGAAGGGCACGTCCAGCATGCGCGAAAGCGTCTGCGCCAGCAGCGTCTTGCCCGTGCCGGTCGGCCCGATTAACAAGATGTTGGATTTGGTCAGCTCCACGTCGCCGGGCTGGCGATTCAGGAAGATCCGCTTGTAGTGGTTATAGACCGCCACGGCCAGCTTCTTTTTCGTCTTGTCCTGGCCGATAACGTAGCCGTCTAAGAACGCCTTGATCTCGGGCGGGCGGGGCAGGCGCTTGTTGACCGGGCTGGACTGCTCGCGCTTCTCGTCCACGAGGATCTGCTCGCAGACGGTGACGCACTCGTTGCAGATGTACGCGCGTGGGTAGTCTGACGGCGAGCTGATCAGCTTCTCGACCTGCTCCTGCGTTTTATGGCAGAAGGAACAACGCAGTGGTTCGTCTGTATTAAATTTTCTCACTGGCCTGCTGGCCTCCGGCGGCCTCCCCTTGGCGTGACCTGGCGGGGTAGGCGGCGCGGTTCATTCTAGGCCCGTTTTTCTCCTGCGCGGCACCGCAACTCCGATCGAGTGCTATCTGATAGGTACGGGGCTAGCGGTGCTTGAAGATGATCTCGTCGATCAGGCCGTACTCCTTGGCCTGCTGTGCGGACATGATGAAGTCGCGCTCGACGTCCTTCTCAATCTTTTCCAACGCCTGCTTGCTGTGGTCGGCGATCAGCTTGTTGATCACCAAGCGCATCCGCAGGATTTCCTTGGCATGGATATCGATGTCGGTGGCCTGCCCGGAAAGGCCCGACATCCATGGCTGGTGAATGAGGATACGCGAGTTGGGCAGGGAAAAGCGCTTCTTCGGGGCTCCAGCGGTCAGCAGCAGCGCGGCGATCGAGGCCGCCTGGCCGACACAAATGGTCACCACGTTGGGGCGCACGAACTGTATCGTGTCGTAGATGGCCATCCCCGCGGTAATCGAGCCGCCCGGCGAATTGATGTAGAGGGAGATGTCTTTCTCCGGGTCTTCGGCTTCCAGAAACAGAAGCTGCGCTGTGACCAGGTTGGCCACGTGGTCATCGATCGGCGTGCCGATGAAGATGATGTTGTCTTTCAGCAGCCGCGAGTAAATATCATATGCCCGCTCGCCCCGGTTGGTCTGTTCGACCACCATGGGGATGAGAGTCGTCGCGCGTGGACTGCTTTCGTCGAACTGTGTCATCGAAAGTTTTGTTGGAAGCGCTGAGGAACCCGGTTCAAGAGCCTAACTTCTTGCTTCGGTAGTCCGGATCCGGGTATTTCGGTGGATCCACTCGAGAGTCTTATCACTCCGGAGCTTCGATCTCATCCTATCCAGTGCTCCCTGCTTTGTCAAGCGCGCCCGCACGGCTGTGGCGGATTCGCCACTGCGTTCGGCGAGCGCGGCGATCTCGCGTTCGAGTTCCTGTTCCTCGGTATCAATGTTTTCGGCCGTGGCGATGCAGTCGAGAATCAGCTCAGCCTTGACGTCTTCCACCGCGCGGTCGCGCTGCCGCCGCCGCAGCGATACCCAATCCACGTTCACGGCTCGCGGGTCCACGCCCTGGGCGGCCAGCGAGCGCACGGCGCGCTCCAGCCGCACGTCCATCTGATGCTCGATCAGCGCTTCCGGAACAGGGAAGTCGTGCGCCGCGATCAACTTGGCGAGGATACGCTCCTGGCCCTGTTCCTTCTGCCGCCCATCGCGCGCCACTTCCAGATTCTGGCGGATCTTCCCGCGCAGCTCGTCGAGCGTCGCTGCGTCGCTCACGTCCTTGGCGAACTCGTCATTCAGCTCCGGCAGCTTCTTTTCCTTGATGGCCACCACTTCGACTGCGTAGTTGTATGCCTTGCCGCCGAGCTTGGGGTCGGGGTAGTCCTCCGGGTAGCGCACCTCGAAGCGCTTGTGCTCGCCCACTTGCGTCCCGCGCAGGTTTTCGTTGAAGGCTTCAATCGTCTCTTCGGCACCGATGTGGCAGAGCACGTTTTCGGCCTGGAGCGGCTCGCTCACTCCCTCGCCCACCGGCGTGCCCACCAGCTTGAGCTGCGCGTAGTCGCCGTCGGCGATGGCCCGGCCTTCGACCGGAACGAAGCTCGCCGCCCGCTCGCGCATCTGCGTGAGCGTCTTATCGACGTCGGCGTCGGTAATCTCCAGCGCCTCGACTTCCACTTCGAGATTCTTGTAATCTCCGAGCTCGAACTCGGGCAGGATCTCAAAGCTCGCGCGGAACTTCAGCGGGCCGCCCTCGGCAAAGTCCACCTTATCCACTTGCGGCTGCGTCACCGACACCATCTTCTGCTCACTCAGCGCCTTCTCGATGCGGTCCGGCACCAGCGATTGCAGCACCTCGCTCTTGATGTCTTCGGCGAATCGCCGGCGGATCAGCGTCACCGGCGCCTTCCCCGGCCGGAAGCCCGGCACGCGCGCCACGCGCGCAATCTCGCGTGCCACACGTTCCACTGCCTTTTGCACTTCCTCGGCGGCGATCTCCAGTTCCAGTTCGCGCCGGCAGGTGGCTTCGGTCATATCGTCTTCGCCTGAGTGCACTCGCGCTTGCGCCGGTCAGGTATTGCCGCTGATCTTCCTGTGACCGCTGCGGAGTCCGGGATATGGGGACAGGAATGACCTGACGAGCGAGGCTTCCGTGAAACAAAAGTATAGGGGAAGCCAGCGGCGCCGTCAACCGCTGCGGGCCGCGGCCTCCGGCTTCATCGGGTCTTGCCGGGGCACGGGACCTAACGCCGGAGCCGTGCCCCGTTCGAAGTTTGTCCTCAATGTGGCTATTTCTGGGCGTAGTGGTTCACGCGCGCGTAATAGTCGCGGTGCGCAGCCGGCACGGTGACGGCTCCGATGGCATCGCCGAGCAGGGGGTTCTTCGCGACGATGCCCGTGACGGCCGAGAAGAACTTGTCCAGCCCGTCGGCGCTGGGCGCCATGTAGACAATGAAAATGCTGTTGGGGTTATCTGTGTGCACCTGCTCGCCCTCGAGCTCGTAGAGCAGCAAGGTTCCGTTGGCGAGCATGTCGTCGAAGACGGGTTTCACGTACTTATCGAACAGCGCGCGCCACTCCTGTGCCTTGCCAGGTTGGAGCTGCGTGGAGTTCACCCACAAGTAGCCGTCCTTGCCGCTCGCTGCCTTGGCGCGGCGGAGCGAGGTACGCAGCAGGTAGTCGCGGTGCTTTGTCGCGGCGTTCGCGATGGGGTTCGGCCCCAGCTTGGCAATCTCTGCCGACACTTTTTCAATGCCCGCCAGGCTCGTCGCCTCGTACCAGGACCCGTGCGTGATCCCACTTTCGTCGTGCACGATGGACGTGTAGAACCCGTAGGCGATGATTGTGCCGTCGGCCATCAACTTGTCGAAGATGGGTTTGGTGTTCTTTTCGTTGGATGCCGTCCAGTCGGCCCACTGCGCCCGCGGGATGGCCCATTCAGAAACGTAGACGAAGTTGGGTGGCTCCTGCTGCATCTGCGCGGAAGCCACGAGCGGCGCCACGACCATTACGGCCAGCGCCGCCAAGAGGTAGAACACTCGCTTGTTCATTTTTCTTTTTCCTCCCGGAACGAGGGACGAATCCCTCAGGTGGTTTGAAAACACATTTGGTTGATTCCGACTACGCGCGACGTGAGACCGCCCCCGTGCGGGGGCTCACGCGCCCTGTTTGCACTACAGGCTTACGGGTCGGATGGGGCGCACAATAAGCCCGAATCCCCTCGGAGTCAAGCCCGGAAGCCCTGGGATTCTGGCGGGGGCAAGGGATGCCCGTTCCATGGCTCTAGGGAGAGTTCAGGCGGCTTCGGCACCGTAGCACGCCTCAAGGCCTCCCAGAGAGCCTCTAGCGGCATAAGGGACGTTGGCTGAGTCACGCGCCGATGGCTCTCCAGCTCTTCCGGCGTGAGCCCTTCCAGCTGCGCGCCGGGCAGCGTGCGACGCATCTGCAGGGTGCTCAATTCACAACCCTCCGGCAAGATCACCGTAGCCGGCTGGCCGTTCACGCGGAATAGAAACGTACAGAACAATCCGCTTCTGCAGTCCAGTGAGCAATCAATACGCCAGCGGCCTCCACGCCGCCGGTGGCTCTAACTGCTTGTACCATAAACACTTGTGGCTACTTGTTGACCGCGCGACGCGAACGGCTTGTGCCAACTTGCCCAATCTCGCGGGAGCCGTTGCGTCAGCCGAGGCATCCGCCGGGCGCGCCTCCGCCGATTAGAGTGGACTTCTAGATGGAGTGCTCGGCTTCCGAGCCTGTTTCGGGAGGTGTTCTCCGGTCAGAAAAGTAGGCGCGGAAAACTGTGGTGCGGCTAGAGTGGCATGGTTGGGGCAGTGAGTACAGGGCAGTACGGTGAGGGTGGTGCGGAAGGAGGGAGTTGAACCCACACGGCCTTTCGGCCACAGGATCCTAAGTCCTGCGCGTCTGCCAGTTCCGCCACTTCCGCCTGGGGGCAGTATAGCATCGCCACTGGCGGCTGAGACTAGAGCCCAGGCTTAGTGCTCGATCTGCAGAGCAACCAGAAGGAAGCTCGCTCTATATGCGGGCTGCTCCGGCTAGGCAATTTTCTGGCGGGGGCGCCGGCCGCTCCGCGAGAGGGAAACGAAGAATCCGCCAGTTATTCAAGTTGCTTGCCTTTGGTCTCCGGCAGGCCCATCGCCAGCAGCGCCGCGACAAAGAACGCCCCGGCCTGCAGCAAAAATGCGGACCCGAACCCGAAGTGCGTGGCCAGCGCGCCGACAGCGATTGGCGCCAGAGCGGAAAAGCCGCGGCCGATGTTGTAGCTCAGCCCCATGGCTGTGGCGCGTATCTCGGTGGGGAAGAGCTCCGAAGTGATGGCGCTGTAGCCGGAGAAAAATCCGGTTCCGAAAAATGCCACCAGTGGCCCGAGTACGAGCAGTCCCGCGGGACTTCGCACCATGCCATAGAGCGGCACCAGCGCCGCGGCCACCAGCAGGTAGACGACATAGCTTCTGCGTCGGCCCACTGCATCGGCGGAGAATCCGAACAGCGTGTAGCCGAACCACTTACCCACGCCCATGACGATCAGCCACGTGGTGGTCTTCATCAGGTTGAGCCCACGCCCGCCCTGCGCGGCCGGCAGCGAGAGATAGGCGGGGATCCAGGTGAACAGCCCCCAGTAGCCGAACATCGAGCAGGCGTTCATCGCCGTGGCCAGCATGCCGTGGCGGCGGATGTCTTTGCGCCACAGCAGCCGCCACCCAGCGTGTTTTTCCTTGCCGCGTTCGAGCCACAGGGCCGGCTCCGGCACGCTGCGGCGGATCCAGAAGACTACCAGCGCCGGCAGGATGCCCACGAAGAACACCGCGCGCCAACCGAAGCGCGGCAGCACAAGGCCCACAGCGGCCGCGGCGATCATTTCCCCAATGGCCCAGGTGGACTGCATCAGTCCGAGGGCTTTCCCACGGTGCGCGGCTGGCCAGGTCTCCGCGATCAACGCCGCGCCGGTGGCCCATTCGCCGCCCATCCCCAGGCCGAGAATCAGGCGGAAGATGGCGAGTTGCACGATGCTGTCGGACAAACCGCAGGCGCCACTCGCCAGCGAATAAACCAAGATGGAGGCCATCAGCGCGCGCGTGCGGCCGACACGATCGGCGAGAAAGCCGAACAGCAATCCGCCGACGGCGGAGGCGGCGAGCGTCAGCGAATTCAGCAACCCGGCCACTTCCTTGCTCATGGCCAACTCGCTCATCAGGCGCGCCAGCACCAGCGAATAGAGCGCCACGTCCATCGCGTCGAGCATCCAGCCCAGCCCGCCCGCGATTAGCGTCTTGCGCTCGGCCTCGGTGACGTGCTCCGGCCAGGAGAAGTTGAGCAGGCTACGTGTGTGCCGAGATGAAACAGTGAATCCGTTGGACAAGGATTTAGCTCACGTTTTCCCATTTAGGCAGCGCATTTTCTTGAAACAAGATGGAAAAAATTTCCTAGATCCTTTTTGGACCTGATTCTTGCTTGCAGCCTTGCGTTGCATTTGGTAGCCTCGCGGCGGATGCTCCGGCTCAGAATCCAAAGTGAAGTGCTGCATGGTCTTCTGTCACAGATGCGGGGCGCGCGTCAACACCTCTGCGGAGTTTTGCCCTCGGTGTGGCCGGCCACGAGGTCTTGCGCACGTGGCGGCGAGGACGGCCTCGGTGACCGGTGAACACGTCGCCGCAGCGATGTCGTACGTCTTGTTCTGGATCAGCGGGCTTCTCTTCCTGCTATTCGACCGGCGGCCCTTCGTGCGCTTCCACGCCACGCAGTCTATCGTGGTCTTCGGCGGGATTTCTCTGTTCGACTTTGCCCTCGGGGAATTGTTCGGCTTCGATGTCTTCTTCCACGTCGATTGGACGGATCTCCAGGTGGTCTGGATCTTTCTCGCAGTAGTTCATCTGCTGGTCTTTGTCCTATGGATGGGCTGCATCCTGAAAGCCTCCCAGGGGCAGCGATTCGAGATTCCTCTCGCTGCGATTATGGCCAAAGCTTTCGCCGGAGAGTAGCCTACCAATATCCCTCTTCATCCCGCGTTTGCGGCGCGGGATGCTTCTGCCAGCCTTCGGCCGGGTCGGTCCCTTCCAGTGCGTTTCAAGGAGGCAAATGATGGCCTTCTGCAGCAAGTGTGGTGTGCGGACCGACGACCAGACTGCCTTATGTCCCCAGTGTGACCACGCGCTGAGTGGCATGCCGGGTGCATCGACTGGCCCCACGCAGAGCGAATTGCCTGAGAACGCCGCCGCGGCGCTTTGTTATGCACTGGGGTGGGTCACTGGAATTGTTTTCTTGGTCATCGACGACCGGCCGACGGTGCGCTTCCACGCAGCGCAATCGACCGTGGTGTTCAGCGTGCTTACGGTGGTGAAGTTCGTCTCGGGCCTGGTTTTTGGGGCGGGAATGTTTTTCGGTGGCATCTGGACCGGATTCTCCGCGGGCATGCTGCTGGTGAGCGTGGTCGACTTGGTGGGATTCGGGCTCTGGATCGTCTGCATGGTGACGGCCGCGCAGGGCAAGCGATTCGAAATCCCCTTCGCCGCCCTGATCGCTCAGAGTATTGTTGCAGAGTAGCTGCACCGGCGACGCCACCGGTCCTGCCACCGTGCGCTCGGAGCCGGACGGCGCCGATGTGTACTTGGGCGAGAGCTTCGTCGGCTCAACGCCCGAAACGCTCGAGTTGCCCGCTGGAACCTACAAAATCAGCGTGCGCCTATCCGGGTACAAGGACTGGCAGCGCGATGTCCAGGTGTTCGGCGGTAGCGATCTCACCCTGCGCGCCGCTGGAGAAATAGCCCGACCCCATCTCACATTTTTCTGTGGCGTGCAACGCTCGCACCGCCTCGCGCATCCCTTTGCCTCTGGTGCGATCCCGCAAATCCCAGCCGGAGGACAGCCGCGAAGACGAATTCAGTTCCCGCTTTCCTCTTGACAATCTTCTGGCGCGCGTCCATCTTAAATGCTTTTCTCTTGTCAGGAATTCTTGACTGTGTTGGGCGGGTGAATCCCTTTGGGTGAACAAAAGACCGCGGTAAGAGTTCGCCTCTGTTTCCACGATCGCTGCTTCGATGGCGCCGCTTCGGCCGCGCTGTTTTTTCGCTTTTACCACGAGCGGTTCGAGCCCGCTGCCGACTTTCGCTTCACCGGGATGACCCACCGGGCCACACAGCCGTTCGAGGAAAGCATGTTCGACGGCGACGAGAATGTCATCGTGGACTTCAAGTATTCGAGCTCGCCGCGGGTCACCTGGTGGTTCGACCATCACCAGAGCGCCTTCCTCACGCCTGCCGACGCTGAGCACTTCCGCCGCGACCAGTCCGGCCGCAAGTTTTATTATCCCGAATACAAATCCTGCACCAAGCTTCTCGCGGACATTGCCGGGGAGAAGTTCGGCTTCGATGCGCGCCCGCTCGCCGATCTGATCCACTGGGGCGACGTCATTGACGGCGCGCAGTATCCGACGCCGGCCTCGGCTGTGGAGCTGACCGAGCCGGCCACGCAGCTCGCCCTGGTAATCGAAGCGGCGCCCGAGCCAGGTCTGGTGCTGCGGCTGATCCCCGAGCTGGCGGTGCGGCCCCTGGCGGAGATGGTGCGCCTGCCGGCCGTGGAGCGCCACCTCGGGCCGCTGCTGGAGCGCCACAAGCGCTCCATCGAAGTGCTGCGCCAGCGAGCTGAGGCTCGCGACGGCGTGGTCTTCTTCGACGTGAGCGACCAGGACCTCGAAGGCTACAACAAGTTTATCCCCTACCTGCTTCATCCTGAATGCGTCTATTCGGTGGGCGTGAGTGCTTCGGCCACCCGCGCCAAGGTTTCCGTGGGCTCGAACCCGTGGAACACAGCGGCGGTGGAGAAAAATCTGGCCACGCTGGCCGAGCGCTACGGTGGCGGCGGCCATCCGCGCGTGGCGGCCATCTCGTTTGAGCCTACCGACCTCGAGCGCGCCCGGCAGGTAGCCCGGGAAATCGCCGCCATCCTGCGCAGCTAGTCCCTCGGCCATGCCTTCGTTGTCCGCGGTGCGTCTATCTGGGTTGATCTGCGGCTGGTCCGCGCTTGTGCAGAAATTCGCGCGGCAGCAGATCGGAAAGGCGCACGGCCGGCGGCAGCGTTCTCGTAGCCATGGCGAAACCGAGTGAAGATGCAGCTTCGAGCGCGCCGTGCGTCCCTTTGAAGTTGACGATGTGCTGGAATACGCCCGCGCCATGAAAATAGCCCGGTTGCAGACTGACCAGGACATTCGCGCGATTCTGCACGTGGTCGGTGGCCCAGTCGCGCAGGCGCGACGCCGCATCGGGATAGCGCGCCTCCAGCGTCGCAGCGAAAACATCCGCGTCACCGGCGGAGCCGTCCGCACCCAGCTGGCCGCTTACCCGTAAGCGGTTCCAGACAGGCAGCAGCTCGAGCGGATCGCCCTGCGTAACGTCGTACCAATAGCGGCTGCCGTCTGCGTTCCAGCGCAGCTCCGCACGGGCGCCGCCAGCGCGCTGAACCGCAACGCCGGCGCCGCTCGGATTTCGCGTGACGACCAGGTCCGCACCTTCGAGCGCGGCGAGGTCGCGCGCCAGCGCCTCAGCGGCTGCATCCTGACAGTAGACCGCGATGAAGCCGATCAAGCCGTACATGGGCACGGCCACATCGCGCGGGCCGGCAAGGGAATTCGCCAGCTTCCAGCCGCTTTGTTCAAGGAAGCTTTCGAGGGGAGCTGCGCGGCTCGGAGTGAGCGTATTGCCGTGGTCGCTGAAGATGAGCACTCCCATCTCGCCTCGCGTGTCGAGATAGAGTTCGCGGACCAGGCTTTCGAATTCCACCAGGAAAGGTTCGGCCGCACGCGGCGGCAGCAGGTGCATCAGGGAATCGCTCGAGGAGAGGTGCGCGAGGAAGACGTCTTGGTGGCTGGCCAGGAAATCCTTGCGCAGCCGCCCGAGGTCGGCACGATAAGTTTTTGCCGGCAAGAGGTAGGGAAGAGCCTTGGCCCAGCCGGGCGGGTCGTAGTCGAGCGCGGCGATGTAGGGAATGCCCGAGCCGGTGAGCGTCACCCAGGCGCCGCCGCGGACCTTGTTGTTGCCGCGGTCAAAATAGAGGTGCTCGTAGCCCGGGGGCGGCGCGGCGCGCAGCACGGCGGTGAGGGCTGCTTCGCTGTCGGAGGGGAAAACGCTGACCACCGCCGTGGGGCGATGGAACTCCCGGAAGTGGCCGCGATCCCACAGATCCTGCAGCAAGCGCAGCGGCACGCCGTCCAAGCAGATCACCAGCCAGCGCTTCGGTTCGGCGCGCAGGCCGGGCCGCACGAAGTTGCCTTGCGGCGTCTCGAATTGATCGATTACGCCATCACCGTGAGTGTCCCGCGCCCGCCAGATTTCCACGGGGTCCACTTGCCAGAAGTGCGGTGCGGTCCTGTGCCTCTCGATCCTCCATTCGCGCGGTGTGCCCGGATCGCCGGGCGCCGGCACGCTGTGCACCGCATAGTGCGCCGGCAGCGGCCAGCCCCAGAAAGCGATGTGCAACCCGGCCACGACGACAACGGCCAGCAGAATCCACCACCGCAGCCGGCGGCCTCCCCGAGCCGGGTCCTGGCCGGTCGCGCCACCGCGTGTTCTATTCGACCGAATCTTTCGCGCCATGTCCAAACTGGCGATTATAGATGCTTTGCTGGTGGGATTCGACAAACGGGCGAGCTCAGTATAAAATTTAGAGTTTCGTGGGCCGCTAGCTCAATCGGTAGAGCAGCTGACTCTTAATCAGCGGGTTGGAGGTTCGAGTCCTCCGCGGCTCACCACTTCTTTTCAACGGCTTACGCGAGTTACTCTGCCGTCGCATAAAGGCCAATGTAGCGGAAACTGTAGCGGGTTGGCGCCGAAATAGCTCCCGCGCTTCCCACTTGCCGCGCCCCGCGCGTCTCACCGTCGCCCGCCTATCGTGCCTGAGCCTGCGAGGCGGACGGGGAATCAGATAATGCCCGCTCCGTTCCTCTTTGCACCGAATGGATCTTCGCAGGCTCATTTATTTCCGAGCTGGTCGAGCGCGGCGCGGAAGCCCATGGCGAGCTTGGCCGCCGGGCCGTGTCCCCAGTAATGGAGGAAGATGATCACCGGGCGCGTGCCGAGCATGTGGTGGTGGATGGCCACCACGTCCAAGCCGTTTTTCCGCAGCGCCTGCAGCACGGGGGTAACTTCGCTTTCCAGCATGGCCACATCGCCGGCCACCGCCGCGCTCTCGTCGGTGCCGAGGAAGGTCGCCCAGCTGTTCAGCCCCATGCGCGCATTGATCGTCGCGCCCATTTCGCGCACCTTCAGGTCGTCGCGGCCCACGGTGATCTTATAGACCAAACCGGATTGCTCACCCTCGTGGCCGGCGAGCTTCGTGATTCTCGCTGTGTCCAGCTTGCCCACGGGTGTGGCCGGGCGCGGTGCCGGAGATGCGACGGGCGTCGAAGCCGGGGCGACGTGACCGATCAGGTCGAGGGCGGGCTTGACCTTCGCGGCCAGATCGGCTGCCTTGCCGTGACCATGGATGTGCAGGTAGAACAGGCGCGGTTCCTCCCAGAAGAAGTGGTTGTGCAGCGCGGTCGCTTCGAGCTCCTTGTCCAGCAGCACCGTGAGCACCGGGTTGACCTCCTCCGCGAGCAGCACGAGGTCGCCCATCATCACCTCCATGCCCGCGTCGCCCTTCGCGAAGGCCACCCAGCCGCCGAAGCCGAACGGCGTGGGCGTGGCCACGCCGGCGACACTCACGTGCAAGTCGTTGCGCGGGATGTTTACCTTCAGCACGCCGTCCTTGTAGTCCCCCGCACGGCCGAGCACCTTGAGCGCTTCCTGATAGTCAGCAGGCAGCTCTTCCGCCCGCGCGTTTACACCGAGTAAGAGAAGCGAGGTTACTCCAAAGAGGGTCAATCTGACGCATCGAGTGAGGCAGGACATTTGCTGGTTCTCCAATCGGGCATCTGCGCACGCAGAGTGTACACCCACACCGTTTATGAGAAGCAGGAAGCGGGTGCGAGTACTTGCGGCCTTCGCCGCTGCGGGAAGGGAGCGCAGCGGCGAGCTACTTGGAGAGGCGATGCAGGATGCGGTCGAGAAACTTGGAGTCGGCCTTGCCTGCCTTGCCTTCGGCGCTGCCGATCGCGCGGAGTCGCGTGCGGGCTTGCGCGTGTTGAGGGTCGAGTTCAACCACTTTCACGTAATGCGGGCGCGCCCGCCAGGGTAGGCTCAATTCCTCGTACAGCCGGCCAAACTGGAAGTGCGCCCAGGCGTTCAGGAGTTCCAGTTCGAGCGCCTTCTCGAAGTGACCCACGGCTTCGCGGCGGTACTGCGGCACCGCTGCGAGGCTGCGCGCCAGCAGCGCATGATACTTTGAGGAATCCGGCTCCATCCGCACGGCCTTGCGGAGCCACAGAATCGATCCCACATAATTCTGTGCGCGCAGGCATTCTTTCGCCTTTTCCAGGCACTCCTCGGCGTTCTTCTTCGTCTCGGACTTGTTCTGGCCGAGGGTAAAGACGCCGGACTCGGCCAGCCGCCGGTCGTAGCTGCGGCGCGAGGTCTCCTCAGCCAGAGTCTTATATGCCAGGGTGAGCGCATCCATCAGCCGGTGCAGTAGGGGAGCCCACTCCGGGCGGGCCATGTGCCGGTCGGGATGAAATTTGCGTGCCAGCTCATAGAAGCAGCGTTTGATCTGCGCGCGCGGCGCGATGGAGCTCACGCCGAGCAGTTGATAACGGGTGCCCGCCGTGGCCAGCGCGAGCAGCCGCTTCAGCTCTTCCTCAAACACGGCTGCATCGAAGACGCCGGGCGCGCCAAAATTCTGCCAATCTGCCGGCGGGCTGGCGATGCCCCAGACGTTGCCCGGAGCTTCGAACTCAACGCCAACCTGGAAGAGCCCGCGCAGGCGCCGCGACTTCTGGACCCAGGCCACGCGCGCGCGAAAGCGGTAGGACGCTTGGCTGGCCTCGGCGCCGGGAATCTCCAGTGTGAGCCAGGCGTTCTTCTCCACCTGGTGTTTCGAGAAGTAGCGGCAGCCGTGGCAGTTGATCGAGAGTGTGGCGGTCTGCTCCTGGAGCGGTTGGCCGGAGGCGTCGTGGCCCGCCACGGTGAGCGGCACGGCCTGCAGCAGCCGCGTGCTCCGCCGCTGCGCGTAAAACTGGCCGGTAGCGGCCCGATCTGCCAGAGGCTCCTCCGGGGGAACCTGTCTAGCTTACCGGAGCCACCGGGCAATGACCGCTGCGCCCGCGGCGGCCATGCGAAACAGTTACTCCGATTTCCTGGAAAAATGTCGGCAGGGGTGCGTGTCCCGCAAGACAAGTGGGAGGTCTCGAAGGTCGGACGACCAGTTCGCCGTGCCGGCTGGCGTCGCGAAGGTCTCTCCGTGCTGAGGGCACGAGCCCTGGCGTGGTTCGCTTCGCCTCCCCCAGCCTCTTCCCAAAAAAAACGGGCGCCCCGGAGGACCGGGACGCCCGCGCTGAATGAGCCTTGCGGAGCTGCGGCTAGAAGAGATACCGCAGGGAAAGGAAGATCCTGCGGTTGCCGCCGTCCGTGGTGAACTGGTTGCCGAAGCCGGTGTTGTTGACGCGCGCCTCCGGGATTCCGAAGTTCCGCGTGTTGGTCATGTTGAACATGTCCATGCGGAACTGGATCTGCTGGGACTCGGAGATGCGCGTACCCTTCTGAATGCTGAAGTCGATGTTGCTGATACCGTCGCTGCGGAGGACGTTGCGCCCTACGCTGCCGAAGCGATTCGTCGGAGTGCAGGTGGTCGGCGGCGTCGGCTGGCTGAAGTCGGCCACACACGCCCCGAGCGGCTGGAACAGTGCGCGTCCGCCTGCGGCAAGAATATCCGCAAGCGACTTTCCGAAAATGTCCGCGCCGGGCGTCAGATTGGGACGGATGGCGTTGCCAACCAGCGAGTCAATTCCTCCCTCTGCAGCAGTTGGGTCGGACCCGTTGAGCGGTGTGAAGGGTGAGCCGGTCTGGAAGGTCAGGAACGAAGCGACCTGCCAGCCGCCCAGGATGTGTCCCACCAGGCCTGACTGACCCCGGAAGAAGGGCAGCTCATAGACAAAGTTGGCGCTGAAGCGGTGCGGCCGGTCGTAGGTGGAGCGCCCCCGGTCCGAGTTGGGGTCAAATACGTTCTGGGGAATGGCCACCTCGCCGCGCGCGGAGGGATTGAAGACCTCCGAGGCGTTGTCGATGAACGCACTCCAAGTGTAGTGGGCGCCGATGCCGAAGCCGTTGCTGAACCGCCGGTCCATGCTGACCTGCAGGGAATGATAGATGGAGGAGGCAGCATTTGCGCGCAGGCGGATCACGCCCCGGGTGGGAGCCAGACGGGGACAGCCATCCACGTTGAACGTTTTCTTGCTCGTGTCCACCTTGCTGATCGGAACCGCCGCGCAGAGCGTGCGGGGATTGCCGTCCAGCGTTTGGAACAGGGCTGTGCCCTTGGTGCCGACGTAGCCGATCCGCAGCACGGTGCTCTTGGGCAGCTCACGCTGGATTTCCAGCGCGAACTGCTCGGCGATCGGCGATCGGAAATTACCCTGCACGACGGTACGCGTGAGCAGGTTGAGCGCGGCCGGGTTGCTCAGGTTGGCATTCTGCGTGGGCATAACGGTGTAGGCGTTGGCCAGGTTGGTGTTGCTGATCGAAACCACGAAGGGGAACGAACTGGCGATATTCAACGCAATGTTGATGAACTGGTAGTCGTTCGTCCGGGAGTAGCCGCCGCGCACGACGAGCTTGTTCCCCCCGGTCACCCAGTGGTAGATGCCCTCGTCGCGGGTCTGGGGATTCCAACTGAAGCCGAAGCGCGGCTGCCAGTTGTGATGACGCGTGGGCCGCGGGTTCTCGCTGAAGACAGGGTCGCCGCCATTGGTTTTCTGAATGGAGTCGCTGAGCGGGAACAGGCTGGCGATGGCGTTGCCCGGTGTTTCGTAGCGCAGGCCGAGGGTCAAGGACAGGGTGCGATGGACCTGCCAAGTATCCTGAAGGAACAGGAAATAGTCGTACCAGCGGTAGTTGATGAGGATGGCGCCACCGGGGAGCGATTTGTTGATTTGCGTCGAGGCGGCGAGGTCGTCAACGTAGTTTTGCAGCGTGTTGTACCGCAGCAGACCGCGGGTGGTCGGGATGAAAAAGCTCTGCACATCCACGCGCCGGAAATCAAGGCCATACTTGATGGCGTGGGCACCGTGAGTCCAGGCCATGGTGTCCTGGATCTGGTAGGTATTGTTGAAGCGGAACTGCGGCAGGTTCACGGCCAACCCAATGGCCGTACGGCTGGTGGCCGCGTTGAACCCCGTGAGGCCCAGTTCATTGATCTCTATAGATGGGATCTGCTCCGAGGTGGCGTCAGAGGACGAAGTGTGCGACCCGAGTCTCTGCCACGAGAGTCGGAGTTCGTTGAGCGTCCGCTGCGTGAGATTGCTGGTCAGGAAGACTGTCTGGGCCATCCGGCGCCCTTTGCCCAGCGTCGTCAATCCCGGCGGCGTCACCTGACCGTCGCCGGCGTTTGTGCCGTCGTCATAGAGGAAGCGGCCGCCCAAGGAGTGCTTGCCGAAGTTGTGGTCCACCCGGGCCGACCACTGCCAGTCGTCAAAACTGGAGTTGGTCGAATTGGTCAAAGAGCCCAGCGGGATGTCAAACCGCGCCCCGGCCGTGCACGTCCCGGACGTCGTGAGTGCGCCGCCGTTCGTACAATAGGTAGCGTTGGTCGGTTTGCTCAGGGCGCCATTGGCCGCAGGGAGGAACTTCAGAAGTGCCGCGATCTGCGGAAGGGTCCCCACGCTGCTTTGCAGGAGCGCCCGGCCGGCATCGGTCGGCACACCGGCAATCGTGGTGCCGGAACCAAGTTGGCGGATCGTCCAGCGCTGGAAGGACCCGAAGAAGAACGTGTGATCCTTGCGGATCGGACCGCCGAACGTGGCGCCGAATTGATGTTCGTTCAGGAATGGAGCCCTGGTGAAACCGGAGGCCTTGTTCAGGTTGCTCAGGGTGTTAAACGCGTTGCTGTTGTAGAACCAGAACGCAGAGCCGTGGAAGCTGTTGGTGCCGCTCTTGGTAATGACGTTGACCACCGACCCGGCCGTGCGGCCGTACTCGGCCGCGAATTGATTGGTGACGATCCGGAACTCCTGCACGATGTCGGGGTTGTTGATCACCTGCTGGCGGCCGGCGATGCTCGGGTCGTTGGAGTCCTGCCCGTCAATCATGAAGTTGTTGCCGCGGGTACGCGAGCCGTTGACGGAGAAATTGGTGCCGGTGGTGAAGGTAGAGTTTCCGCTGTTGAGCTGGCTCACGCCCGGAGCGGAGAGCGCATAGGCAAAGACGTCGCGGAAGCCGCCGCCATTGCCGAACTGCCCGCTGGTGGGCAGCTCGGAGATGCGCTTTTCATCGAAGCGCACGCCGACCTCAGGGCTGGTGGTGTTCAGCAGCGGAGCGTCTGCGGAGACGGTGACCGTTTCGGTCACCGCGGCGGTCTTCAGCTCAATGTTGACGACCGCGACCTGGTTCAGGACCAGGGTGATCGGACCGCGAACGTGTTTGGCGAATCCCGTCCGCTCGACGATGATCTCGTAGCGGCCCACCGGCAGGCCCGGGAAGTTGTAGCGTCCGTCGTCCTCGGTGGTCACCGTATGGGTGGCGTTGGTCTCCAGGTTGCGGATCGTAACCGTAGCCTGAGGAACCGTGCCACCATGCTGGTCCTGCAGAGTTCCAGAGATTGTGCCGGTCGTGGCCTGGCCAAAGGCCGGCTGACCGCCACTCAACGCCAGGAAGGCTACCAGGATTCCCAGAAACAACCACAGTTTCCGGTGCTTCGATTCAAACATAAGTCCTCCTGAATGTTCCTGCGAAGGCAGTGCAATGCCGACGTGGACACACTCGCCAGCTGGCTGCAAAGGCCAACCAGGTTCACCTCAAATTCTAATTCCGGATTCCGGAAAGACGCCCAACAAGGACGGATTAAACTAGCTACACCAACAAAACGGAGCAAATCCTGTACCGGAAGCTAACAATTGTCAAGTGCATAGAAATGTGCTGGTTAAGATTCCGAGGGTGGACTGTATCTACGATTTTTGGTAGGTGGCACTGGAAAACTGAAGAATGAGATGGCCTGGCATTCCATCAGACGCTCGCCGGCTTCTACTTCGCGCCGGCGGGCGTCTGATTCATTTTATTGCCAAAAGAATGATTCCTGGAGAAGCCGGGAAGAAAGCTGCGGGGCATGCTGCCGGCCCGGGAATCAGGCGGCCGGGTGGACCTTGGCCGCGCCCGCGGCAACAGGCTCGGCGTTCCTCTGCCAGATGCCCAGCAAGAAAACCTTGCCGTTGATCGGTGAGATGTGAATGTAGAAGACCTGGGAGCAGTTTTCGATCTCGAAGAAATTCGCCCGGTGTGGATCGGGCTGGGCCTGAGTCCCAGAAACCAGCAACTGGCGCAGCTTCTCCACGGTCTCGGCGGGATGATTCCGCAGGTTCTCGACCTTCGGCTGCTGATCCAATCGCAGTACCATGGCTCCCCCCTTCTCCTTTGCCTGCCTCTACATCTTGAAACGCAGTTCGCTGAAAAATTTTTCGTGAATCTTGGCCCCGTGTTGCTGGTCGGGGGTGCCAGTTGCTCTGAACTTGCGCCGGGCGCGGTGTGATTTGCGTGCTTGCTTTGAAGTCGCCCTCATCCAATTAGACGATGGAAAGACGAAATGGTTGCTCGCCCACCTCAGTGATTTTCCTGTACGTGACACTAAGTCCATTTTCTGCCAGGCCAATTTGGCCTTAGCCTTTTCATTCAGCTTTCGGGCTCGCACCCAGGGCCGGCCGAACCTGCTCAGCTATTGGAACTGTCGCGGGGGCGCGGGAGACCAGAGTCGCCGTCAGAATCCGGCTGGGATTCTTGCCTGTCCTTTGGGCCAAGTACCGGAGGTCTATGGCCCCTGTGCCCCCCAGGCGGTAGCCTTCCCATCATGCGTACAGGGACCATTCTGGGGACCAATAGATTGCCAAAGCCGTGGCAAGCTGCTCTGGCTTTGGCGCTCTGCCTGTTCGGCGGTCGCCTGCCCGCCGCGGCGCAAAGTGTTTACTTATCAGCGCGTTACACTCTGACATCGGTGCCATCATTCTCGGCCAGCCTGGCCCCTGCTGCCCACCTGAGAACCGTCAACTACCCCCTGCACCCGCTCCCGGGAGCTTCCACCACCGCCGGGGACCGCCCGCACCTTTCGCTGCCGGTCCATGCGCTTTCGGAGGCCTCTGCAAAGCCAGATGGCCGGCTCGAAGTCGCTGTAGCGACTCTAACAATGGAACCCTCCCGGAGCCCCAACGCCATGATTGCACAGCGCTTGTCCAGGCAAGACCATGGCCCATCGTGGGAATCTGCCGCCGATCTTGTGGAGACCCCGTTCACCGAACACGTAAACGTAAGGGTAGCTACGCTCGGCAGAGGGCGAATGCAATTCGCGGGCTTCTACAACCTCCAAACCACGGAGAACATGCTCCTAGGTTTGCCCGGGGCGGGGAGTCTACCGGCCTGGAGTGTTTCTATGCAGTCGCATCCGGGCGTGCTGGTGCCGCGCGCCGATTGGAGCTACGGGCTAAGCCTTTCGATCCAGCTGAGGCGTGAGTCCGAGCCTGGGCCACACAGCCTGGTGTTGCGCTGCCTCGGCTGGGTAGTAGGTGTGCACGGCTGCCGCCTGAACTAGCGGCCGGCTCCTCCCGCCTGAAGAGCTTCATCACCGCCAAGGCAAACGCAATCGTCTCTCGGCTTGAGTGGCCTTGCGCTTACTAGTTCAGCGACTCCGCCACAACGGGCGAGCGTGGTTCCTTGCCGAATTCGCCTTCCCAGCGCGCGATGACCACGGTGGCCAAGCAGTTGCCGATAACATTGACCGAGGTGCGCGCCATGTCCATCAGCGCATCAATCCCCAGCAGAACAAAGATGGGTTCGACGGGCAGGTGAAATGACGCGGCCGTGCCCAGCAGAATCACGAGCATGGCCCGCGGCACACCGGCCACGCCTTTGCTGGTAAGCATCAGCGTCAGCAGGATCACCACTTGTTCGCCGAGACTCAGGTGGATGCCGGCCGCCTGCGCGACGAAGATCGTGGACAGCGAGAGGTACAGTGTGCTGCCGTCCATGTTGAAGCTGTAGCCGGTGGGGATGACGAAGGCCACAATCTGCCGCGGCACGCCCAAAGCTTCCATCGCTTCCATGGCTCGCGGCAGAGCGGCCTCCGAACTGGTGGTGGCGAAGGCGATGGTGGCCGGCTCGGCGACTGCGCGGACAAATCGCGCGACCGGCACGCGCGCGAGCAGCGCCACCGGCAGCAGCACAAAGAGCAGAAAGGCGAGCAGCGCGACATAGAGCGTGGCCAGCAGCCGGGCTAGGTTCACGAGGATCCCGACGCCCAGGCCTCCTACCGTGTAGGCGATGGCTGCGCCGACGGCGATCGGCGCAAACAGCATGACGATGTTGGTGAACTTGAACATCGTCTCCGAAAGGCTCTCGGCGAAGGCCAGCATCGGCCGGCGCTTGCCTTCGCTCAACAGTGAAAGCGCGATGGCGAACAGGATGCTGAAGACCACTACCTGCAAGACCTGGCCTTCGGCTATCGATTTGGCGATGTTCTCGGGGAAGACATGCTCGATGATGTCTGAGGCGCTCTGGTGGGGCGTGGCTGCGAGTTGAGCGGCCGGCTGGCCCGGCACCATTTTCATCCCCACCCCGGCCTTGCTGATGTTGATGGCCGCCAGACCGATGAACAGCGCCAGCGTGGTGACCACCTCGAAATAGACCAGCGCCTTGATGCCCATCCGCCCGATTTTTTTCAGGTCAGCGTGCCCGGCGATGCCCACCACCAGCGTCCCAAACAACAGCGGCGCGATGACGGTCTTGATCAGGCGCAGGAAGATCTGGCTCAGCACGCGCAGGCTGACCGCGAAGTCCGGCCAGTCATGGCCGATCTCCGCGCCCACCACCATGCTCACCAGGATCCAAGTGGTCAGCGAGCGCCGCGCCGCCGCATAGCCGAGCAGGCCCGCGATCGCCAGCCACCTTGCCCCGAAAAGCAGGGTAGGAGAGGCGTGCAGCCCGGCGGACCGCCCGGCGAGCCAGAGAAGCGCGGCGGCGGTGGCGCCGGCGAAGATGAGCAGCAACGAGCCGCGCTGGAGCGAGGAGACGAACGGAGATGAAACTTTCTGAGACACGCGAGGAGGAACCTTATGGGTCCGCCGTACGCAAGTCAACGGGAATTCAGCCGCACCGGCGCGGCCGTAATGATCCTGTCGGGGCGCTGCTTGCCGCGCCCTCTGAGTGAGTCTCTACGGTTTCCCGCTTGAGCCAGGAGGCGAAGCCGCTGGCGCGCCGCCAGTCTTTCCAGTCGCGAGTGGCAGAGCCGAGTCGAGCCCCAGAATATTCACCAGGCTGGCGTTGGACGGCACGATGTACTTGGTGTTCTGCCCGAGCGTATGGTTCAGCACTTCCAGGCGGCGCATCACCTCGGCGCGCTCTTTGAAGAAATTCTCCGCGGCCGTGGAGACCAAACGGACCGCTTCGGCCTCGGCGTTGGCGCGGGTGATGCGCGCCTGGGCGTCACCCTCGGCCTTGAGAATCTCGGACTGTTTGATGCCTTCGGCCTGCAGGATCTGGCTCTGCTTGAAGCCCTCGGCTTCCAGGATGGTGGCGCGCTTGTCCCGCTCGGCCTTCATCTGGCGCGACATGGCCTCGGTGATGTCGACCGGCGGATCAATCTTTTGCACCTCGACGCGCGTGAGCTTGACGCCCCAGGCGTTGGTGGCCTCATCGAGGACGTTGCGCAGGCTGGTGTTGATGACGTCGCGCGCCACCAGGGTTTCGTCCAGCGCGCGGTCGCCGATCAGGTTGCGCAGGTTGGTCTGGGCAAGCGTGGTGCAGGCATAACCGAAGTTCTGCACCTCGAACTCGGCCTTCATCGGGTCCACCACCTTGTAGTACACCACGGCGTCCACGGTCACCGTCACGTTGTCCTTGGTGATGACTTTCTGGGGATCCACGCTGATCACCTTTTCACGCATGTCCACCCGGATCAGTTGGTCCACGAAGGGCAGCAGGAAGTGCAGGCCTGAGCTGACGGTGGCGTGGTATTTTCCCAGGCGCATGATCATGCCCTTCTCGTACTGGGCCACGATCCGCGCCGTCTTGGCCAGCGTGACCAGGCCCAGAATCACGAACACCACCAACACGAAATAGACAAAAACACTGGTCGGTTCCATTTCCTTCACCTCACCGTCAGGGTCACGCCCTCGACCGACTCCACGGTGACCGAAGCGCCGGGCTCCAGCGCCCCGCTCGCCGCAGGCGAAAGCACAGCCCGCCAGACCTCGTCGCCCAGTTTGACCTGGCCTGGGGCATTGGGCGCGACGCGCGCGAGCACGATGCCGCTGCGCCCGACCAGGGCGTCCACGTTGCTCGGCCGGCCGCGCCCGCTCAGCCGTGAACGAAGCCGCCGGCGCAACACCGCTAGGTAGAGGAACGCCAGGGCACCGGAAGCGAAAAGCCCCGCCTTGGTCGAACCGATGAACAGGCCGATACCTCCGCCAGCGGCCAGCGCGACCCCCATCAGTGCCAGATCGAAACCTGTGGTCGCTCCCATCACCACCTCGGCGACGATCAGAAGGCCACCGAGGGCCACCAGCGTCCAGTTGACTGCGTTTCTCACCGGGAGAACTCCTTCGGGCAGGAACACGCGCAAGATAGCACCGGCAGGCGCCGCATTCAATATTCT
>JBGPZW010000162.1:0-7379 GCA_041493955.1 Terriglobia bacterium | reverse complement strand
GCGGCCGAGATCACCAAAGGCGAGCGCGACCGGGTCGAGCAGTTCCACCTGAACGCCCAGGCGGTGCAGCGCGTCCGGGATGGGATCGTTTTCCGCAGCGATGTAGCCGACACGCAGATTTTCCGGCACGGTCACATCGAAAGCGTGCACTGCGGCGACCGCCGGCTCGCTCCACAGCCGCGTCGGGAGCGAAGGGAGCGGCTCGAGGGAGGTCCGTAAGGTGTCCGCGCCACGCTGCGCGTAGGCCTTGAGCGCGTAGTTCCCGACTGCAATCCTGGCCGGAGGAGTCACGGTGAAGCGCACGAGTTGGTCGCCCGCGCCGGTGAAGTCCAGCGGCTGCGGCGAGGATGCCTGCCAGCCGGCGGGCGCCTCGAGCCCGGCGGTGACGCTGGCCGCGGACGCGGCGTAGGAGTGAACGCGCGCGACCAATTCAAGCTGCTTCGGCGGTTGCTTCTCTACAATGACAAATTGGCGGGGCTCGAGCGCCAATGTCACCGCGGGTGTCAGCGTGAGCGGCACGGTGTCCACGCGTGTCGAGGAGACATGCTGTCCCGTAACCGGAGCGGCCACATCGAGCGCATACCCTGCAACAACGACGTGCACGCGCGCCTGCACCAGCGGCGGCGGTTGAGGCAACATCCAATCGCCTGGCAAGTTGGGGGCCTTAGCATCTTTGGGGATAGCTAGCGTGAAGCGGACCGCGCCGGTCGGGTCGGCCTCTTCTTTCGTCACACTCCAGCCCGGCGGCAACAGCAGGCTCGGCTTGCCAAAATCGCCGGGGATTTCCGCACGGCGATGCACGTTCACCCGCACGGAGAAGGTTTCTCCGGCGACGATTTCGCTGCGGTCCGCCTGCGCTTCGATGCGCAACGCCGTCACCATCGCCAGTGCCGCGTCAATCCGCTCGCGCACCTGGTCGAGTTCCCACAAGGCGTCCGCCGCCTTGCCCGCTGGCTGCTGGGAGACCTGCTCCTTCCACCGCGTGATAAGGACCCCCGCCTCACCCAGATGCTTCGAGCATTCTTGCCAGTCAAGCCTCTGGGCGGCCGCGAGCGCCTGGGTCAGCGAGCGATCAGCAAGCTCATCGAACGTGGTCACGACCCCTGGGATTATCGGAAGCCCGGGGAGCTCCGCAGCAAGCTGTGCGGGATTGATCTTTGCGCCGTCGGGCGCCAGCAGCGAAATCGGCCGCCGCAAGAACGGCGAATTCAGGAAGCCGGCGATACCCTGGGTGCGGTGGTTGACAAAGCCCGCGAGGCCCAGCTCCCCGTAGCTCTTTCCCCAGATGGGCGAGATCTGCTCGTAGGGTACGCGCCAACCGCTCACGCCGTCGCCCCGCGAAAGTTGCAAAAGCAGCGTCGCGCGCCAGGGTTTCAAGCCTGCGGTGAGTTGCTGCGGAAACAACTGTGGATCGGCTGCGGCGGTCACGGCCTTGGGCGTCAGGAGGCCAGCAGACTGGTGATGCCCATGGCCGCTGTGCACGCCGCCCCAGTTGTTGATGACCACGTGTGGGCGGAACGTGCGAATGACGCGCACCATGTCGTCGAGCGCAGTATCGCCCCAGATCTTGAGAGTTTCATCCGTCGTCTTCGAGTAGCCGAAGTCCGGGGCGCGCGTAAAGTAGAGCCGCACGCCGTAAGCCCGGGTGGCGGCGAGCAGCTCTTCGGTGCGCAAGATGGCGAGCTGCGGACCTTGTTCGGGGCCGAGCGCGTTCTGGCCGCCTTCGCCGCGGGTGATGGAAAGCAGCGCCACGTCGGCGTGCAGGCCGCGGGCGAGGTAGGCGAGCACAGCCCCCGGTTCGTCGTCGGGATGCGCGGTGATATACAGGATGCGCGTGGTCACCCGCGCGCGGTCGATTGCTTCGAGCGCCTCGGGCAGGCTTTGCGCCGCCAACGGCGCCACGGCCGTCAGTATCACGACGACTGCCGCCAGTGCGATGGGCCACGCTCGCCTCGGGTTCATCGGGCCACCTCCGCGAAGGGCCATTCCCGCCGGTAGCGGGCCTGAAGAAAGAAGACCAGTGTTCCCAGCGCAATCACTGATAATCCCCCAAGAGCGAATTTTCTTCCCGTGGCCGCGAACAGCGCCGCCCAACCGAAAATGGTGGCTACCGCGGGCAACGGGTAGAGCCACATCTTAAAGGGCAAGCGCGCCGGCGGCCAGCGGCGGCGGAGGATCATCACGCCGACCGCCTGGCCGATGAACTGCACGAGCAGGCGCATGGCCAGAATGGCCTTGATGACGTCGCTCAAGCGAAACAGTAGGCTGAAGAGAATCCCCGCCGCGCCCAGCGTCAGCAGCGAGATGTGCGGAAAATGTTTGGTGGGATGGACGCGGCCGAACACGGGGAAGAAATTTCCGTCCACCGCGGCGGCATAGGGCACGCGCGAGTAGCCCAGGATGACGCTGAACAGCGAGGCGAACGCCACCCAAAGGATGAGTAGCGTAGCGAGCGACGCTGCGCCGGAGCCGTAAAGGCGCTCGAAAAACGCGCTGACGACAAAGGGCGACTCCGCGGCCTGCCGCCAGGGGAGCACACCGAGGATGCTGGTCTGCATGGCCAGATACAACGCGGCGATTCCCAGGATGGAAAAGAAAATGCCGCCCGGGATGTTTCGCTCGGGCTGCTTGATTTCGCCGCCGAGGTGGCAGACGTTGTAGTAGCCCCAGTAAGTGTAAATCGTGTTGACGGTCGCCGCGCCGAGCCCGGCGAAGAACACCCAGGAAAGATCCCATGCCCCGGCCGGGTAGGTAAACGCGAGCTTGGCGTCAAAATGTGTCAGACCGCCCCAGATCAGCCAGACGATCGTGCCCATCACTCCAGCCCAGAGCAGGAGGGAGATCTTGCCGATGGTGGAGATGCGCCGGTAGAGCAGGAAGATCAAGATGAGAATCACGCCGCCGGAGACGGCCTTCTGCCCATACGGTCCTAACTTCATCATGGCCTCGCCGAAGCGCCCCATCCTCGGGTACAGGTAGCTGAAGTATTGCGCGAAGCCGATCGCGCCCGAAGCCATCACCAACGGCGCCTGGATCAGCGTCTGCCAAACAAACAGAAACGACATCAGGCGGCCCCAGCGCCCGGGCCCGTAGGCTTCACGGAGGAAGACGTAGCTGCCGCCCGCCTGCGGCATGGCCGCACCGAGCTCGGCCCAGACAAAGCCGTCAAGCAGGGCCAGCAGCGCGCCGGCCAGCCAGGCCAGCAGGCACTGCGGCCCGCCCATGGCCTTGATCACCAGCGGAATCACTACGAACGGCCCGATGCCCACCATGTCAATCATGTTGAGCGCCGTGGCCTCTTTCAGACCCAGGCCGCGTTCGAGTTTCTCGGATTGAGGCGCGTTTGCCAAAGTCGCTTCCAAAAAAGAGCCCAAAGCATAGCAGATGGCCCCGGCGCCGCCCAAAAATCCATGCACTTGCGCTACCATGCTCTCGCGGGGCGGTGTCCTGCCGCGCGGAGTCCTGTTGACAGAATTTGATGTCGGCGTGAAGCGAAAAGCCTCCAGGTGAGATGCTTCGCCCCGGCAAGGCCGGGGTTCAGCATGACAGCGCCGCGGTTCTGACCGAACATGAGATTCAAAGCGCGTCACTGCACGCCATGGTGAAGCTCGGCGTCGCCATCGCCGCCGCCACGGTGGCCATCCTGGTCGCCGAGTTCCTGCGCTGCCGCACCCGGCCGCTGCCGGTGAGCGGCTGGCTGGGTCTGGTGGCGCTGGCCGGCGCGGAGTGGCTGATGTTCCGCGGCGTCGAGCCGGTGGCGATTTACTTCACACCCATCGCCTGGACGGCGTACATCCTGCTGGCCGATGCCGCGGTCTTCGCCGTCACCGGCCGGTCGCGCCTGCGCGATGCGCCGCGTGAGTTCGCCGGTGTGGCGCTGCTGTCCATCCCGCTCTGGCTAATCTTCGAGGCTTACAACCTGCGCCTGGAAAACTGGGCCTACGTCGGGTTGCCCATGAACTGGCTCGCGAGCCGCCTCGGTTATGCTTGGTCGTTCGCCACGATCACGCCGGCCATTTTTGTCACTGCGGATATGGTCGAATCCTTCGCCTGGTTCGCGCGGCCTGCGAAACCCATGAAGCTGCCCGCCGCTCTCGAGCGCACCAGTATCGCGCTGGGTGCCGCGCTGCTGGCCGCGCCCCTCATCGCGCCGAGGCACGTGGCCGCGCGGCTGTTTGCGCTGGTGTGGATTGGATTTGTGTTTCTGCTTGACCCGATCAATCACCGCTTGCGCTTGCCGTCACTCACGGGCGACCTCGCCGCGGGGCGCCGCGGGCGGCTTTATGCGCTGCTGGTCTCCGGCTGGGTGTGCGGTTGGCTCTGGGAGTTCTGGAATTACTGGGCCGCGGCGAAGTGGCGTTACATCTTTCCGATGTTCCAGCAGTGGAAAATCTTCGAAATGCCCGCGCCGGGCTACTTGGGCTTCCTCCCCTTTGCGCTAGAATGCTTCGTGATGTATGTTTTCGCGGCGCGGCTTCTGGGCTGGCGGCCCGCGGGCACGCCGAAGAGTTGAAATGCCGAAGCGTCCGGGATTCGTGAAGGTGGCGGTGCGCGGCGACGTCGCGCCGGGGACCGGCAAACTGGTCATCGCCCACGACAAGCCCATCGCCCTGTTCAACGTGAACGGTGAATTCCACGCCATCAATTTCATCTGCCCGCACATGGGCGGGCCGCTCAGCGAAGGCCGCCTAGTGGGCGACGGCAATGTGGTGGCCTGCCCCTGGCACGGCTGGACCTTTGACGTGCGCACCGGCCTGCCCGACCACCCCGGCGGGCATTGCGTCGCGGCCTATGAGGTGAAGGTGGAAGGCGACGACATCCTGGTAGGCTGGCTGAAGAAACCGTGATTTGTGATTCGCGACTCGTGACCCGCGCCTGCAGAATCTGCGTCCCGGCTCGTTCCGGATTTCCCCTTTTCAAGTTTCGGTGTTCTTGTTTGTTTTCTCTGCTGGCTTGCTGCCTGGCTTTGACCGCGCCTGCGCAGGCCAGCAAACTCAACCTGCCCGCGGAGGCCACCGACGGCCTGCGGCTGCTCTACAGCGGCGACCCGGACGCGGCCAGCGAACTCTTCCGCAAGCTCCAGCAGGAGCGGCCCAACCATCCGCTGGGCTACCTGCTCGAAGCCGACGCGCGCTGGTGGAAGCTCTACTGCGCGACGTTGGAAATCAAGTGGAACCTGATTGACGCCTGGCATCGCTCGCGCCTGCGCGAAGACGACGACTATTTCGCGCTGGCCGACAAGGCTGTCGCGCTGGCCGAAGCGCAGCTCCAGCCGCGCGAGTCGGCCGAGATGCACCTCTATGCGGGAATGGGCTTGCTGCTGAAGGCGCGGCTGCTGGGGCTGCGCGACGAACGCAAGGCCACCGCGCGCGCCGGGGTCAAGGCGCGGGAGCACCTGTTGCGCGCGGTTCAACTCGACCCGGACTTGGCCGACGCCTACGCAGGTCTCGGGCTCTACAACTACTACGTGGATACACTTTCGTCGATTGCCCGCATGCTTCGCTTTTTCATGGGTATTCCTGGCGGCGACAAACACGAAGGCATCCGCCACCTCCAGCGGGCCATGATCCAGGGCGAGTTGACCGCGGTCGAAGCGCGCTTCTACCTCGGCAAGAACCTGCGCAACTACGACCAGCAATACGAACGCGCCGCTGGGGTGCTCGAGCCGCTCGTCGCGCTGTACCCGCAGAACCCGCTCTTCCACCTGCTGCTGGGCGACATGAACGCCAAGCTCAACCACAAGGAAAAGGCCGCGGCCAGTTTTCACGCCGCCGAATCATTGACCTTACGCGACGCCACCTGCCGAGCGCGCCTCCAGCAGGTGCTGCGCGCGGCCCTGGCAGCGTTGGGTTCGCCTGCCACGCCCTGATTCGCGCGGAGACGTGGCGCGCGGCCATTTCGAGCCCTTCGCCTTGCTCAGGATGACCTCCGCGAGGATTTCCTCTCCACACGGAGAGATCTCTCACTCCGTTCGGGAGGACAAATGCCGGCGGCGAGGGTAGGCGATTGTCTAGCTGTGGGCGGCTTGCTCTTGCTCGAAGGCGTGGTAGGAAGAGCGCACCAACGGCCCGGCCTCAACGTGTTTGAAACCCATCTGCTCGCCGAGCTGTTTGTACTCGGCGAACTCGTCCGGGTGCACGAAGCGAACGACGGGCAAGTGCTCGCGCGTGGGTTGCAGGTATTGCCCCAGGGTGAGGATGTCCGTGCCCTGCGCGGCGAGATGTTGCATCGTGCTCAATACTTCCTCGCGCGTCTCGCCCAGGCCCAGCATCAGGCCGGTTTTTGTGGGTATCCCGGGCGCGAGTTGCCTGGCGCGGCGGAGTAACTCGAGCGACCGCTCATAGACGGCGCCCTTGCGCACCTGGCGGTAGAGCCGCGGCACAGTCTCAGTGTTGTGGTTGAGTACGTCAGGCCGCGCCGCCACAACGGTCTCAAGCGCTGTCCAAACCCCGCGGAAATCCGGGATCAGTACTTCCACCTTGCAGACGGGCACGCGGCGGCGGATCTCCTCGATCGTGCGAGCAAAGATGGAGGCGCCGCCGTCGGGCTGGTCGTCGCGGTTCACCGAAGTCACCACCGCATAGCGCAAACCCATGCGCTCGACGGCTTCGGCCACGCGTTGCGGCTCGTCCTCCTCCGGGGGCCCCAGCGGCTTGCCCGAAGGCACCGCGCAGAAGCCACAGGCGCGCGTGCAGATGTTACCGAGGATCATGAACGTGGCGGTGCGGTGCTCCCAGCATTCGCCCATGTTCGGGCAACGCGCGCTCTCGCACACGGTGTGCAGGTTGAGCGTGCGCATGAGGCGCTTCAGGTCCTGATAATTGGACCCACCGAAGTACTTCACCCGCAGCCAGGGCGGACGCGGGTGCGCGCCCGGGGGCGGAACCTCTCTGCCGGGGGTGGCAAGTGAATTCGAGAGGATGTTAAACGGCGAAGTCATCGGTCTGGCCGGTCGGGCCAAGCAACAAAGGGCCATTTTACGCGTCCGAAGCTATCCGCACAAGTTACCGCTCGCGATGGGAGAGCCCACGCACATCGTATCCCCCTGGCGAAGTTGAAGTGCATGAGCTAGAAACGACTGAGGAGCTGACCGCTCGGCCGAGTTGACTCCAGCACTGAAGAACACGGGGAAGGGGACGATTTGTGGTATTTTTACAACAGCAGCCAACCATTGCGGCACTAGGCTGTATGTAACCTGCTCAAAGTATTGGACTAATCCGGACGTCGTTGGTCCTCGAAATGCTAGTATTAGCGCGCCTTCGTATGTCGTATCAGACCACAATCGAGCGGCCGGCCGAGACCGAAGGGATTGGCTTGCACACGGCGGTGCATTGCCGGCTGCGGCTGGTACCTGCGCCGGCCGATACGGGGATCGTCTT